>QGUZ01000076.1 GCA_003242605.1 Actinomycetota bacterium | reverse complement strand
CGGTGGCCGGGGTCGAGGTGGTGGCCGCGGCGGGCAGCGGGGACGACGCGATCGTCGAGGAGGTACGGCGGGCGCGGCCGTGGGAGCGGGTCGTGGTGGTGACGGCGGACCGCGCCCTGCGGGACCGGGTGGCCGAGCTGGGGGCGGCGGTGGCCGGGCCGAGGTGGCTGCTGTCGCAGTTCTGACCCGGGCCGGGGTTATCCACAGGTCTCGCCGATCGCCCGATCGCCGGGCCCGGGCTCTGTCAAGATTTCCGCATGTCCGACAAGGCCCTGCTCGACTGGCCGGCCGAGACCGACGATCCCGTGCCGCCGGCGTCATGGGGGCGCAGGTCGCCCGCGGCGCCGCTGCTGCCCTGGGTCTTCGCCGGCCTGGTGGTGGCGCTCGTCGCGGGGCGCGCGCTGCTCGCGCCCTACCTCACCGCGCCGGCGCTGCAGACCTGGTCGACGATCTTCGTGGCGATCTGCGTGCAGGCGCTGCCGTTCCTCGTGCTCGGCGTGCTGCTGTCGGCGGCGATCACCGCGCTCGTGCCGCCGTCGTTCTGGACGCGGGCGCTGCCCCGCCGGCCGTACGCGGCGGTGCCGGTGGCGGGGGCGGCCGGGGCGGTGCTGCCCGGGTGCGAGTGCGCGTCGGTGCCGGTCGCCTCGGGGCTGATGGCGCGCGGGGTGACGCCGGCGGCGGCGCTCGCGTTCCTGCTCGCGTCACCGGCGATCAACCCGGTGGTGCTGGTGGCCACGGCGGTCGCCTTTCCCGGGCGGCCGGAGATGGTGGTGGCGCGGTTCGCCGCGTCGCTCGTGGTCGCCGTGCTCGCCGGGTGGCTGTGGCTGCGGTTCGGGCGGGCCGAGTGGCTGCGGGTGCCGCGGGCCTCGGCGGAGCGGGGGTGGCGGGCCTTCGTGGCGGCGATGCGGCACGACCTGCTGCACGCGGGCGGCTTCCTCGTGGTGGGCGGGATCGCGGCGGCGACGCTCAACGTGCTGGTGCCGCGATCCTGGCTCGCCGCGGTGGCCGAGATCGGGTGGCTGTCGGTGCTGGTGCTGGCGCTGCTCGCGGTGGTGCTGTCGATCTGCTCGGAGGCCGACGCGTTCGTGGCCGCGTCGCTCACCGCCTTCTCCCCGACGGCGAAGCTCGCGTTCCTCGTCGTGGGGCCGATGGTCGACCTGAAGCTGATCGCGCTGCAGGCGGGCACGTTCGGGCGGTCGTTCGCGGCGCGGTTCGTGCCGCTCACGCTCACGCTGGCGATCGGGGTCAGCGCCGTCACGGGGTGGGTGCTGCTGTGAGCCGGTTGGCCCAGGGACTGGTGCTGCTGCTGCTCGGCGGGGCCGTGCTGCGGATCTCGGCCTTCACCACCGAGTACCTCAACTACGTCAAGCCGGGGTTCCGGCCGTTTCTCATCGCCGCCGGGGCGGTGGTGTTCGCCCTCGGGGTGATCACGCTGGTGCAGGAGTGGCGGCGGCCGCAGGACACCGGGCGGGAGCCGTCACGGTGGACCGAGGCGGCCGATGGGCGCGGCGGGCACGCCGGCGGCCGTCCGGATGGGCGCGAGGATGGGCACGCGGGCGAGCACGGGGGCGGGCATGCGGCCGGCCCCACGGGCGGCCACGCGGGCGGGTACGGCGACGGGCACGGGCACGACCACTCGCGGGGTCCCCGGGTGGCGTGGCTGATGTGCCTGCCGGTGTGCGCCATCTTCCTCGTCGCGCCGCCCGCGCTGGGGTCGTTCGCGGCCGCGCGGGACGACGTCGCGCCTCCGCCGCCGCCCCGCGAGGTGGCCGAGGGGTACGAGCCGCTGCGCGGGGACGGGCCGATCGCGATGCCGATCGGCGAGTTCGTCGGGCGCGCCTGGGGCGATGCGAAGCGGAGCCTCGCCGGAAAGCAGGTGCGGCTGACCGGGTTCGTGGTGCGGTCGAAGCAGCCGGACGTCTGGTACGTGGCGCGCATGCAGCTCAACTGCTGCGCGGCGGACGCGTTCGCGCTGAAGGTGGCGGTGCGCGGGGCGCCCGCGCCGCCGGAGAACACCTGGGTGGAGGTGACCGGCGTCTGGATCCCGCCCCGGTCGGACAAGCTCCCGCTGGGGACGGTGCCGCCGCGGATCCGCGCGATCAACGTGACGAAGGTGCCGCGTCCGGTCGAGCCGTACGAGTGACCGCCGGGCCTGCGGCGAAGGCGGCGCGGCCCCGCCGTACCGGGATGCCCTGGACGTGACGACGGGTCGGCCGGGCCGCAGGGGGAACGCGGCCCGGCCGACCCGGTTGTGTGGAGGGGAGAGAAGGGGGAGAGGGGGGCGCTCAGCCGGAATCGTCGCGGCGGGCGTGCGCCGGCGCGAGCCGGGCGGCCAGCCGTCGCCCCAGCGAGGTCTTCTTGACCACGGCGGCGGCGATGAGGGCCGGGAGGAGCATGGCGCTCACGGCGAGCGGCTCCGCCATGCCCTCCTGCTCGGCGGCCGGGGTGGCGGTCGCGGCCGAGGTGGTGGCCTCGGCGGAGGAGCCGGTGGCGAGGGGCGCGGTGGCCTCGTCGGCGGTCTTCTCCTCGGCCTGCTTCTCCTCGTTCTTCCGCTGCTTGACGAGGACGGTCTTGTGCTCGTTCTGCTTCCGCACGACCTCGGGGTAGCCGTAGCCGACGATCGTGTCGGCGCTGCGGATCTTGGAGACGACCGCGTTCGAGATGTTGCCCTCGATGGTCTTGATCGTGCCGTCGCTCAGCACGCTCTTCACGAGGCCGACGTGGTCGATCGCGTCGATGTCGTCGGAGCCGTCCCAGTCGAAGAACACCACCGCGCCGGGCACCGGCTTGTCGCCGAACGCGCCCTTGCTCTCGAACCACTTGGCGTGCTCGACGGTCCAGGCGTACTGGCCCACGGCGTCCTGCAGGCCGACCTGGGTCGCGGCCCAGGAGACGAACATGTCACACCAGGCGGCGTTGCTGTAGCCGGGCTCCTTGGCGTGGGTGTTCTGGTACCACTGACCGAACTTGGTGTGACCACCCGGGCCCTCACCGTAACCAAGCTGCGATTCGGCAACCTTGAGCAAAGCGTCGATGTGCTGAGACATAGGCGAAAGAAAGAAGGCGCTACTCGGGACCGTGAGAGAGGAGATACGCCGCGCCGTCGTACGGCCGGCCGACCGAGCCGCTGGGTAGGAAACGGGACTTCGTCCACGCGCGACGTCCAGCAAAAGATTGGCGTGGACGTGACGGCTTTTGGTCTGCGGGTCAACCGCTGGTCACCAGATAACAACACGCCCCAAGCGCAGGTCAAGCCTGGTCAGGCCGCATCTGCGATCGTTTGCGGGGCCACCGGGGAACGCCGAAAGAATGCCGGCAGGTAGATTACGATTCGATAACGCCTACGGTTCAGCGGATCCGTCCGTGATCGACTGATCTACCTTTATCCGCCACTCGAGATCGAATTCACAAAAATGTGATGTGCGTCACACCTGACGGTCTCTTGGGATAACGCGGCCGTTTTGCCAAAACGTCAAAGTCCACGCCCGCCCGTCGCCTCGCCGGATCCCGCGTCCGGTACCCGCACCCGCCGCCCCTTCCCTGGCACCCGCGCCACCGCCGGCCACGGCCCGCCAGACCCAGGCCGACCATCTCGGCCCGGTGGCCCGCTTCGCCGAGCGAGCCACAGGCGGCGGCTCCGGACCGGGCGCGAACGCGACGAAACCGCCACGGCGAACGACATCACCGAGCCGCACTCCGGCCAGCAAGAGACCCCGGCGGCGACGTGACCCACCCGGACGGCCGCCACACAACATCGCCAAGGCGGCGAAAGCCCACCTCTCCGCGACCCGCGTCGCCGCGGGTAGCGGCGACCGTCGGGGTCATCGCTTCGCCACCGCCACCACCGGCCGCGGCCCCGCCACAGCCAGGCCCGACCGTCTCGGCCCGGTGGCCCGCTTCGCCGAGCGAGCCACAGGCGGCGGCTCCGGACCGGGCGCGAACACGACGAAACCGCCACGGCGAACGACATCACCGAGCCGTACCCCCGCGGGCTCGGGAGCCAGGAAGGGACCCCGGCACCTGCGCGGCCCACGCAGACGGCCGCCACACGACATCGCCAAGGCGGCGAAGGCCCGCCCTTCCGCGATCCACGTCGCTGCCAGTGGCGGCGACGGTCGGGGTCATCGCTTCGCCGCCGCCGCGGGTGCGGGCCCGTTCGGCCGAGTGCGCACGCGGGCCGCGGGCTGTGCCGTACCGGGGCGTGGGCGGCGTTGCGGCGGCGCGGTACGTTTTTGTGTCATTCGCACCCATTTGGCCGGGCTAGCGGGGCACACCGTGATCGGGCGCGAGCACGAGCCCGTCAGGCGACCGGGCCCGGCCGTACCACCGCGCGCCGCGGCAGACGGTTCCGGCGACCCCGGGCCCGTGCCGCCGCCACGCCGCGGCCATCACCGGAAGGGGGGCCAGTTTGACGACGGCACGGTTCGACGCGATCACCCTTGAGGAGCTTCGTGCGCGCGGCGGCATCAAATGGTCGCGTCACCCCGGGAAGATCGGGGCGTTCATCGCGGAGATGGACTTCGGCACGGCTCCCCCGATCACCCGGGCGCTGCACGACGCCGTGGACGAGGGCGCGTTCGGCTACCTGCCCCCGCGGCTCGTCGGCCGGCTGGCGGAGGCATGCGCCGAGTGGTACCGCACCCGCTATGGCTGGGACGTGCCCGCCTCCCGCATCCGCCCGCTGCCGGACGTGATCGCCGCGTTCTCCGCGACGATCCAGTACTTCACCCGGCCCGGGTCCCCGATCATCCTGCCGACCCCGGCGTACATGCCGTTCCTCACCGTGCCCCTCGCCTACGGCCGGCAGATCATCCAGGTGCCGATGCGCGACACCCCCGAGGGCCCGCGCTACGACCTCGACGCCCTCGACCGGGCGTTCGCGGCGGGCGGCCACCTGCTCGTGCTGTGCAACCCGCACAACCCCATCGGCCGGGTGCTCACCCGCGACGAGATGCTCGCGATCAGCGAGGTGGTGCAGCGCCACGACGGCCGGGTGTTCGCCGACGAGATCCACGCGCCGCTCGTCTACCCCGGCCACCGGCACGTGCCGTACGCGTCGCTGTCCGAGGTGACCGCCGCGCACACGATCACCGCCACCTCGGCGTCGAAGGCGTGGAACCTGCCCGGGCTCAAGTGCGCGCAGATCATCTTCTCCAACGAGGCGGACCTGGAGATCTGGTTCCGGGTGAGCGGGTACGCCGAGTTCGGCACGGCCAACCTGGGGATGATCGCCAACGCGGCGGCGTACACCGCGGGCGGACCGTGGCTGGACGAGGTGATCGGCTACCTCGACGGCAACCGCAAGGTGCTCGCCGAGCTGCTCGCCGAGCACCTCCCCCAGGTCCGGTACACCCCGCCGGAGGGCACCTACCTCGCCTGGCTCGACTGCCGCGGGCTCGGCCTCGAGGTACGGCCCGCGCAGTTCTTCGCCGACCAGGCCGACGTGATCCTCACCGGGGGCGAGGAGTGCGGCGAGGCGGGCACCGGGTTCGCCCGGTTCAACTTCGCCATGCCCCGGCCGATCATGCGGCTCGCCGTGGAACGCATGGCGAAGGCGGTCGCCGCCCACCGGCGCGGTGACCGGGCGGGAAAAGGGATCGTCGGCACCGCGGGGGCGGCGTAGATTGGCTCGGGTGACCGCTGATCGCGCCGAGCTCATCCGGGAGATCGACGCCGCCGTCGAGCGGCTGCTGACGACCGCCGGGCGGCTGACCGACGCGGACGTGCGCCCCCCGTCGCTGCTGCCGGGCTGGACCCGCGCCCACGTGCTCACCCACCTCGCCCGCGGCGCCGAGGCCCTGCGCAACCTGCTCGTCTGGGCCCGGACCGGGGTGGAGACCCCCGCCTACCCCAGCCGGGAGGCACGCGACGCCGACATCGAGGCGGGTGCCGGGCGCTCGAGCGCCGAGCTGCTCGCCGACCTGTCCCTGACCGCCGGGGTGTTCCGCGCGGAGGTGGACGCCATGCCCGATGAGGCGTGGTCGGCCATGGTGGGCGCACCCGGCCTGCCCGACTTCCCGGCCGAGGAGGTGCTGGTGCGCCGCCTGGTCGAGCTGGAGCTCCACCACGTCGACCTCGACATCGGGTACGGCCCGGCCGACTGGCCGCCGCTGTTCGCCGGCCTCGAGCTGCCCGAGCCGCTGCACACCTGGCGCGAGGATCGCCGCAAGCGTTGACGTCCACCCGGTCGGCCGGTCCGCTGAACCAGCCGGCCGCGCGCGGGTGGCGGGCCGCGCCGCTCCTGCCCGGCGGCGACGTGCGCGACCTGGCACCGCCCCTGGGTCTCCCCGAGCGTCACCGTCGTGGCCGCGCCGACGCTCGGCGGCCCGCTCGCCCGGCCCTGCCCCGCCGTCCACGGGAAACCGGACTCGGCCGCGATGCCGAGCATCACGGCGGGCGCGACCGGCCGGGAGACCGGCACCAGTCCCCGCCGGGGCACCGGCCGATCTCTGCAGGCGGAACGGCGGCGCGCCAGGCTCCCGCGGGCGAGGGATCGGCGCGCCGCCTGGTCGGGCCGGGCGTCAGGCCCGTCTGCGGGCGCGCAGCACCGCATCGTAGGCGGTGGCGGGCCGCCCGTCCCGGTCGGTGGCGGGCACGGGCCGGGCGGCGGCGACCTCGATCTCCCACTCGGCCGGGTCGAGAACGGCCGCCACGTCCTCCGCCGTGAAGAACAGCTCCGGTACCGGCGGGCGGGACAGGTTCGCCTCCAGGTCAGCCGGGTGGTGCCCCACCACCAGCAGGGTGCCGCCCGGGGCGACCGCGGCGGCGAGGCTGCGGAAGAACGGCTCGCGCCGCCCCGGCGGGAAGTGCACGTACTCGGCGTTGACCAGGTCGAAGCGCCGCTCCGGCGGGGTCCACACGGTCAGGTCCTCCTGCCGCCACCGGATCCGCCCGGCGATCTCCGCGCCGAGGCTTTCGGCCTGCCGCTCACCCCGCCGCAGGGCGGCGGCCGCGAAGTCCACCGCGGTGACCCGCCAGCCCCGCTCGGCCAGCCAGATCGCGTCGGCGCCCTCCCCGCAGCCCGCGTCGAGCGCCTCACCCGGCCGCAGGTCCGCGGCCTCCGCCACGAGCTGCCGGTTCGGCCGCCCGCTCCACACCCGGTCGGCGGCGCTGTACCGCGCCTCCCAGTACTCGGAGCAGAAAACCTCCTGAATGCCCACAGTCCCCTCCCGCACTCACCGGGCCGGCCACCGGCACCGGACCGACCTCGGCTCCGCACGCCTCGACGACGGTCCGCCGCGACCACGGCGAAGCACACTGCCGAACGGAGAAACGAACACGAGGCCCGGCACACTCCCGGCAGGGAGATCCCCGGCCGTACCACGCGGAAGCCGGGCCACCGCCCGGGCCATCGGCGGGCGGCACCGCCCCAAGCGTCGCGGCGCCGCAGGCTCGGGGGCGGCCGATCACAGGGCCGCGAGGAACCGCGCGGCGAGCGGCGCCGCGACCTGGCCGCCCGCCCCGGCGTTGCGGACGAAGACCGCGAAGGCGATCGAACCCCGGTAGCCGATGAACCAGGCGTGCGGCCGCTGCCCCGCCACCTCGGCGGTGCCGGTCTTGCCCGCCGTACCGGGCGGCAGGCCCGCGGACGCGGCCGTGCCCTCGGCCACCACGGCCGCCATCATCGTGCGCAGGCCCGCGGCGACGTCCTCGCCGAGCGGCACCGCGGGCGGCGAGTCCGCGGGCGGCTCGGCGCTCATGACCGCCGGTCGCCACACGCCGCTCGCCACCGCGGCCGCGACCTCCGCCATGCACAGCGGGCTCGCCTGCACCGAGTTCTGGCCGATCGCGTCGGCGCCGAGCTCGTCGAGGCTCTCGTGCGGGCGGATCCGGCAGTGGCTCAGCCCCGGCTTCTCCCGGAACCCGAACCGGTCGGCCGCCTCGGCCCGCAGCCCGCCGTCGCGCAGCCGCTCGTACGCCTGCTGGACGAAGGTGGTGTTGCACGACAGCGCGAACGCCGTGGCGAGCGGCACCGTGCCGCGGTCGGCGGGGTCGGCGTTGGTGAAGCCGCGCCCGCCGGGGATGGTGTACGAGCCGGGGCACGGCACCGGGGACTGCGGGGTGAGCCCGGTGCGCAGCAGCGCGGCCGCGGTCACCACCTTGAACGTCGAGCCGGGCGGGAACAGCCCGAGGAACGCCTGTTTGCCGCCGAGCGTGTCGGCCACGGCGCGCACCTGCCGGGTCTCGACGTCGACGGCGACGATCGCGGCGGGCTCGGCCACGCCGTCGAGCGCCCGCGCCGCGGCCTGCTGCACCCGGAACGAGATCGTGGTCCGCCGCCCTTCGGGACCGGCCGCCGGGGACCGGACGAGCACGCGGCCGGAGGGCACCTCCTCGATGGCGAGCTCCACGGCCGTGCCGTCCAGGCCGGTGAAGTGGTCGCCGGCCCTGCTGTTCTCCGGGAACGGCCTGCCCTCCATGGTGAGCGTGGCCGGCCGGGCCACCCGCCGCTCCTTGAGGCGCAGGCTTCCGCCGTCCTTCAGCGATGGGTGCATCGTCTCCGGCGACCAGAGCACCTTCCACTCGCCGTCGCGCAGCCCCAGCCGCAGCACCGAGGCGAACTCCCAGGGACGGCCCAGCCCGGCCACCTCCCGCACCCCGGTGAACGGCAGCTCCGCCGCGTCCTCCCCGTCGCGGCGCAGCTCCCCGGCGGTGAGCGAGAGCGACACCACCCGCAGCTCGGCGTTGAACCGCTCGTGCCGGGCGATGAAGTCGGTCGGCGGATCGGCGACCAGGGCGAGCATCGCGAGGCCGTCCCCGGCCTCCCAGGCGTCCAGATACCGGGTCGCGGTGACCTCGGGGCCCTCCGGCGTGGCCTCGGCCTCCGGTTCCTCCGGCACCTCCGGCTCGGGGGTGGCGGGATCCGGCGTCGTCTCCCCCTCGGGCACGGGCGGGCTCGCCGCCGCCGTGGGCGTCTCGGCGGTCCCCAGGGCGGCCACCACCCCGTACCCGCCGACCACGACGACCGCGACCACCATCGCGATCAGCGCCACGAGCCGTGGACCGCCCATGTGCTCCACCCCGCCCCGCCACAGGCCGACGATTTATGTTAGAAACACGAATTCACACCATTACTGTGATTCGCGGGTTTTTGTTACACCCTCCCGTTCCGCCGGCACGCTCGGTACGGCCGGCGCGACATCCCGGCGATCGGGCGGCGAGACGGCGGCCTGCGCACGCGCCACGCCGTCCGGGGCCGAGGGCCGTCACACCGCCGATACGGCCCGCGCACGCCGGCCGCGCCACCCGGGAATCCGTTCCGGCCAACGGCACGGCGGCGAACGCACACACCGGCCGGCGAAACGAGCGGTTAGCCCGAAAAGGACCTGCCTTGTCGGCCCCGGGCTCTAAGCTTTCGCGCCATGGCGACGGCACCGACGGCGATCGACCTCGCCCTCGCCCTGGCGCGCGAGGGCCGCCTGGTCGACGCGGAGCAGCTCTTGCACCGGGAACTGCAGGCCACCGAGGAGCGGTGCGGCCGCGGCAGCCCGCAGTGGGCGTCCGTGCACTGCGATCTCGGCAACCTGCTGTACGGCACCGGCCAGGCCCACCGGGCGATCGAGCACTTCCGGGCCGCGTGCTCGATCCCGGTCCCCCAGGACCCCGAGACGCACAAGGACCTCATCACCTACCGGCTCAACCTGGCCATGGCGCTGGCCGCGGCCGGGCGCCCGGCGGAGGCCGAGGCCGAGCTCCGGCACAACCTGCAGGAACGGCTCTCCTTCTACGGCCGCGAGCACCCCGGCTACGCCTTCGGCCTGGAGACGCTCGCCGAGCTGCTGCTCGACCGCGGTGACCTCGCCGCCGCCCGCGAGGCCATCGAGGAGACGGTCGCCAACTTCTGGAACAACGGGCACGAGCGGGTCGCCACCGCGCTGGCGCTGCGCGCCCGGATCATCCAGGCCTCCGGCGGCCACGAGCCGCTCTTCCACGGCCTCGACCGGCTGCCGGACGAGATCGTCTCGAGCACGGCGCACGCCGTCATCCGGGCGAGCGGCGGCCACCCCGAGCTCGACAAGGCGATCCTCGCCCGGCTCGCCGAGGCCGTGGAGGCCCGCCTCGGCCCCGACCACGAGACGACGCTCGCCGTCCTCTCCCAGCTCGCCAACATCAGCCACCACACCGGCGACGAGCCCGGCCGCGTCGCCGCGATCCAGCGCGTCCTCGCCTCCTACCTGCGCCAGGGCAGGACCGAGGAGGCGATCCACGCCCTGCAGGGCCTCGCGATGGCCCAGAGCGACGCGGGCGACTGGGCCGCCTCCCTCGGCAGCTACGCGCAGGCCCACGCCCACGCGCAGTCCCTCGGCCGCCCCGACCTCGCCGCCCAGGTGCTGCGCAACTGGGGCATCGCGCTCTCCACGGCCGGCCAGACGGCCGAGGCCGAGCGGCGCCTGCGCGAGGCCGTCGCCGTCGCCGAGACCGGCCACGACCCGGAACTGCTCGGCCGTACCCGCATCGCCCTCGGCCTCTTCCTCCAGCACACCCAGCGCCTCGCCGAGGCCCGCCAGGTCGTGGAGGCCGGCCTCGCCACCCTCGACCCCGCCCACCCGGACGCGATCATGGGCCGCGGCCACCTCACCGCCATGCTCGAGAACCGGTCCTGCGGCTGCGGCAACACCCCCGACGCGGTGGCCGCCGCGTTCCGCGAGTTCGTCCTGGCCCGCCTCCCCCAGGACCTCCTCTCCCGCCTCGACGTCGAGATCAAGGACAACGACCTCTCCGTCAACGTCGCCCTCAACCGCGAACCCACCCCCGCCGAACTGGACCACCTCAACAACCTGATCCAGTCCGCCACCGCCGAGTTCCGCCGGCGCCTCCGCCTCTACACCTGACGCCCGCGGCACCGCCGACGGCGCCGGGGCGAGGCGGCCGGGCCGTGGGCCGGGGAGGTACGGCGGGACAGGTATGGCATCGACAAGTACGGCATCGACAAGTACGGCATCGCCGGGTACGGCATCGCCGTCCCGGCCCGGCCATGGCGAAGGGCGGGCCGGAGCACGCGGCCGGCCCGCCCCGAAGGACGCGGGACGCGACGAAGGCCCGGGTCAGCGCGGATCGGGCACGCGGTCGGCGGCCGGAGCGCGCCGCGGGAGGCCGAGCTCCTCGATCGGGGTGCGGTAGGTCTCCCGCGTCGTGGCGATCGCGATCGCGCTGATCGCGCAGAGGATGGCGGTGAAGGTGCCGACGCCGGTCCAGCCCTGCAGGCCCAGCCAGCCCTCGCCGGAGACGATCCCCTCGGCGGAGGCGACCGCGAAGCCGGCGATCGCGAAGCCGACCTGGGTGCCGATCGCCATGCCGGAGAGGCGGACCTGGGTGCTGAACATCTCGCCGTAGAGCGCGGGCCAGATGCCGTTGGCGGCGCTGTAGACGACGCCGAGCGTGAGGATCCCGACGAGGAAGATCAGCGGGTAGCTCTTCGAGTTGATCGCGGCGAGGTAGGCGAAGATCATGATCGGGCTGCCGATCGCGCCGATGAGGAAGACCGGCTTGCGGCCGATGCGGTCGGACAGCGCGGCCCACAGCGGGATGGCGATGAGGGCGACCGCGTTGGCGACGACGCCCACCCAGAGCATGGTCGCCGCATCGAGCCCGATCTCGTCGCCGGTCGCGTAGTTGAGCGCCCAGACGGTGAAGATCGTGCTCACCGTGGCGACGAGCGCCCCGCACGTCACCCGCAGCACGCCCGCCCAGTGGTCGCGGAACAGCACGGCGAGCGGCATCCGCGGTACCGTCCCCCGGGCGACCTCGTCCTCGAAGGCCGGGGTCTCCTCCAGCCTGCGGCGGATGACGTAACCGACGACGGTGACGACCACGCTGAACCAGAACGGGACGCGCCAGCCCCAGCTCAGCAGCTGCTCCTCGGGGAGCGCGGCGACGGGGATGAAGACCACGGTGGCGAGGATCTGCCCGAACTGGGTGCCGTTGAGGGTGAAGCTCGTGTAGAAGCCGCGGCGGCCGACGGGCGCGTGCTCCAGCGTCATCGAGTTGGCGCTCGCCTGCTCGCCCGAGGCCGACAGGCCCTGCAGGATCCGGCACGTGACGAGGAGCACCGGCGCCAGGGTGCCGATCTGCTCCCGGGTGGGGAGGCAGCCGATGGCGAAGGTGGACACGCCCATGAGCATGAGCGTGAACACCATGATCCGCTTGCGGCCGAACCGGTCGCCGATGTGGCCGAAGACGAAGGCGCCCACGGGCCGGGCGGCGTAGGCCACCCCGAAGCTGGCGAGGGACTGCAGGGTGGCGGTGGCCGGGTCGGAGGTGTCGAAGAAGACCTTGGAGAAGATCAGGGCGGCGGCGCTGCCGTAGATGAAGAAGTCGTAGTACTCCAGGGCGCTGCCCACCCAGGCGGCGATGGCCGCCTTGCGCGGGGCGCCCCGGTGGGCGCCGGGTGGTCTGCCGGTCACGGTTCGCTCCTTCGCTGGGGGGTGTCGGCGGCCGCGGGCGGGCCACCGGGCCGCACTTGGGACGAACTAGATAGTTAATTAACGCTGCGGCAATGCTGGAGTGAGCGCGGTCACATGTCAAGGGGTCCCGCCGGATCCTCACGGTTTCGCCGGGCATCACTCCGCAGGTTCGCCACGCCGCCGGCCGGTGACCGGCGACGCCGTTGACCGGCGGCCTTGTGGGCCACCACGGCATGCGGGCCGGCCGTACGGTCCACCGGCACGGCCCCATCGGCCGGGCGGGCACGGGCCGAGCCCGGCGTCGCGCGTCCGGCCGGGATCGCCCGGCGCCTCCCGGTTCACCACCGCACCCCCGTCGTCTGCGGCGACCGTCACCTGCGCCGGGCCGCTCTCGGCGCCCGCCCGCGGCGAGCATACCGCCCCCGCCCCGCGCCGGACGCACCGGCCCCGCAGCCCCCTGACCTGGGACGACGCCGGTCCGCCGCGCGCCGTACGGCCACCGCCGAGCCGGGAGGCGGCTTCACTCCGGCCATGGCATGCGATATAACGAACTCACCAGTTCGTACATTGGAGCGCGGATGCCCACCGTACTCGTCCTCAACGGGCCCAACCTCAACCTGCTCGGCAGGCGGGAGCCCGAGCTGTACGGCGACGTGACCCTCGCACGGCTCGAAGCGCTGTGCCGTGCCGCCGGATCGGCGCACGGCCTCGAGGTGGACTTCCGGCAGAGCAACCACGAGGGCGCTCTGATCGACGCCATCCACGAGCCCGGCCCGGACGGGATCGTGATCAACGCGGGCGGCTACAGCCACACCTCCGTCGCCCTGCGCGACGCCCTCGCCGCCGTCGCGCTGCCCACCGTCGAGGTGCACCTCACCAACGTCCACCGGCGGGAGCCGTACCGGCACAGGTCGCTCGTCTCCGAGGTCGCCGACGCCGTCATCTGCGGGGCGGGGCCGCACGGATACGCCCTCGCGCTCACCCACCTGGCGTACCTCCTGGGAGGAAAGGACCGATGACCTCGTTCCTGGCCGGGCTGATCGGCTCGGGAATAGGCCCCTCGCTCAGCCCCGCCCTGCACGAGCGGGAGGCCCGCCACCACGGGCTGAACCTCGTCTACCGGCTGCTCGACATCGACGTCCTCGGCCGCCCGGTCGGAGAGCTGCTTTGGGCCGCGCGCCGGTTCGGCTACGACGGGTTCAACATCACCCACCCGTGCAAGCAGGCGGTCATCCCGCACCTGGACGAGCTGTCGGAGGACGCCCGCGCGCTCGGCGCGGTGAACACCGTGGTCTTCGACGGCGACCGGGCCATCGGCCACAACACCGACTGGACCGGCTTCGCCGAGTCCTTCACCCGCGGCCTGCCGGACGCGCCCGTCCGCCGCATCGTGCAGCTCGGCGCCGGCGGCGCGGGCGCGGCGGTCGGCCACGCGCTGCTCACCCTCGGCGCGGGCCTGCTCACCGTCGTCGACACCCGGCCCGACCGGGCGAAGGAGCTCGCCGCCCGGCTCGCCGGGCGGTTCGGGGACGGGCGGGCGCACGCCGCGGCCCCCGACGACCTGCCCGGCCTGCTCGCCACCGCCGACGGCCTGGTCAACGCCTCCCCCGTCGGCATGGCCCACCACCCCGGCCTGCCGCTCCCCGCCGAGCTGCTGCACCCCGGCCTGTGGGTGGCCGACATCGTCTACCGGCCGCTGGAGACGCCGCTGCTCCGGCACGCCCGAACGCTCGGCTGCCGGACCCTCGACGGCGGCGGCATGGTCGTCTTCCAGGCGGCGCACGCCTTCCGGCTGTTCACCGGCCGCGAGCCCGACACCGGCCGCATGCTCGCCCACCTGGCCGAGCTCATCGCCCCCTGAACGGAACCCGAGGAGAAGCCGTGCGCAAGTGCATCGCCACAGTGTCGGTGAGCGGCACCCTGCCGGAGAAGCTGGCCGCGATCGCGGCCGCCGGGTTCGACGGGGTGGAGCTCTTCGAGAACGACCTGCTCGCCTGCATGCTCTCCCCCGAGGAGGTACGGCTCCGCGCCGCCGACCTCGGGCTGTCCATCGACCTGTACCAGCCGTTCCGGGACTTCGAGGCCATGCCCTCGGTGGATTTGCGCCGGGCCGAGCACAAGTTCCGGGTGATGGAGCGGCTCGGGGCGCGCACCCTGCTGGTCTGCTCCAACGTCTCCCCCGAGGCGATCGACGACGACGAGCTCGCCGCCGCCCACCTGCGCCTGCTCGCCGAGCGGGCGGCCGATTACGGCATCCGGATCGCCTACGAGGCCCTCGCCTGGGGCCGGCACGTGAACGACTACCTGCACGCCTGGCGGATCGTGCGGATGGCCGACCACCCCAACCTGGGGGTCTGCCTCGACAGCTTCCACATCTTCTCCCGCGGCGGCGACCCGATCGGCATCGAGGCCATCCCCGGCGAGAAGATCTTCTTCCTGCAGCTCGCGGACGCGCCGCTGCTCGCCATGGACGTGCTCCAGTGGAGCCGCCACTACCGCGTCTTCCCCGGCCAGGGCGCATTCGACGTCGCCGGGCTGGTCCGCCACGTGCTCGCCACCGGGTACACCGGCCCGCTCTCCCTCGAGGTGTTCAACGACCACTTCCGGCAGGCCGACGCCGACCGCACCGCCCGGGACGGCATGCGCTCGCTCATCGCCCTCGAGCAGGCCGTCGGCGGCGAGGAGCACCCCGCCACCCCCACCGGCTTCGCGTTCGCCGAGCTCGCCGACGACGGCTCGGTGCGCGAGATGCTCGCCGCGCTCGGCTTCGCCCCGGCCGGGCCGTACCCCGGCGGGCACGCCGAGGTCTGGCGGCACGGCGGCGCCCGCGTGCTGCTCACCCGGACCGGCCGGGCACCCGAGCTCACCGCCATCGGGCTGCACGGCCCCGACCCGGCCGGGGCGGTACGGCACGCCACGCGGCTGCTCGCCCCGGCCCGGCCGGGCACGGACGCGATCGTCGCCCCGGACGGCACCGAGATCCTCTTCACCGGGCCCGCGGACCGGGACGGCGCGGCCGCGGCGGGCGCGGGCGAGATCACCCACATCGACCACGTCGCGCTCACCCAGCCCTGGCACCACTTCGAGGAGGCCGCGCTCTTCTACCGCAGCGTGCTCGGGCTGCGCCCCCAGGAGAGCCTCGAGGTGCCCGACCCGTACGGCCTGCTGCGCAGCCAGGCGATGTCCGCCGGCGAGGTGCGGCTGGTGCTCAACCTCGCCCCCGGCGGCGCGGGCGGCGCCCAGCACGTCGCGTTCGCCGCCACCGACCTGCTCGCCGTCGCCCGGCGGCTGCGCGCCGAGCACCCCGGCCTGCTCCTGCCCATCCCCGGCAACTACTACGACGACCTCGAGGCCCGGTACGACGTCGACCCCGCGCTGCGCGAGCTGGGGGTGCTCTACGATCGGGACGAGCACGGGGAGTTCCTCCACCTCTACACCGTCACCGTGGGCGGCGTCTTCTTCGAGATCGTGCAGCGGATCGGCGGGTACCGGGGGTTCGGCGCGGTCAACGCCCCGATCCGCCTCGCCGTACAGCGTGCGAGCCGGTCACTTAAGATGAGCGCGTGACCCCGCAGCCCGTCGCCAGCGAGCGCCGGCGCGACGCCGAGCGCACCAAAGCGGAGATTCTCGAGGTCGCGCAGCGGGAGTTCGCCCGGCAGGGGTACGCCGGGGCGCGGGTGGACGAGATCGCCGCTCTCATGCGCACCACCAAGCGCATGATCTACTACTACTTCGGCAGTAAGGAGCGGCTGTACATCGCGGTCCTGGAGAAGGCCTACCGGGAGGTCCGCGAGGCCGAACGGCGGGTCGACGTGAACCACCTCAACCCGGTGGAGGCGATCCGCACCCTCGCCGAGATCACCTTCGACCACCACGACGCGCACCGCGACTTCATCAAGCTCGTCTCGATCGAGAACATCCACGAGGCCCGGCACATCGGCAAGTCCGAGGCGGTGGCCAACCTCGGCACGCCGGTGCTCGGCCTCATCGAGCGGATCCTCGAGGCCGGCAAGGCGAGCGGCGACTTCGTCACCGAGGCCGACGCGATCGACGTCCACATGATGATCAGCGCGTTCTGCTTCTTCCGCGTGGCCAACCAGCACACCTTCCGCGTGCTGTTCGGCCGCGACATGACCGCGCCGGAGCACCGCGCCCGGCTGCGGCGGATGGTCGGCGACATGGTCGTGCGCTACCTGCGCGGCGACCGCGACCCGGCCTGACCCGGCCCGGCGCGCACCGGGCCACCACCTCGACGGCGATGCCGCGGCTTTCCGAGCCGGAGCACGTGCCGTCGGGGCCGTACACCGGCGGATCGGAGACGCGCTGACCGCATGAGATCACCGGCACCCCACCGGGGTCCGGGATGCACGCCACCGTTCACCAGCGGCTCATGAGCGCCTGTTCGAGTGGCTCCCGGATCGCGCCTCCGCCCCTCCCGGTAGCGCCGCCGGAATCCGTACCGTCGCCGCGGCGACGACCAACCGGACGCCGGTGACCAGCATGACGGGAAGGAGGAAGAACAGCCAGACTCCCCATTCATCCCGATCCGTCACCCAGGCGATCACGAGGGCAACGGCCAGGGCGACAAGAGCAAGCGACAGGTAGACGACCCCGCGCCGAGGGCTACGGGAGCTCACCAAGAGAGACACACCGACGAGAGCGACCGGTATCGAGTACCAGAGGATTGTCACGAGCGACACACCGGGCTCCTCGGCTCTCACGAGCACCGTCCGTACGGTGCTCACCCGGATGGTCCCACAGCGGGAGGTCGCGCGGAAACGCGCCCCCGATGCCCGCGGGTGCCGGGTGCCGCCGCTGGTCCGATCAGCGCATCGTGCTCCGCCGGTTGTGCGGCAGTGACCAGAACGTCCCGCCGACGGCGGAGTTCGTCTCAGCACCGCCCATGCCCGGAACGTCCCGCCGCTTCGTGGCCGGTCCGGAGCGGCCCTTCGTGCTGCTCGGAAACTCTTCGGAGCGACGGACACTCGGTGCCTTCCGGCATCTTCTTCCGCGGGTGAGACCCTTCTCCCAAACGCACATGGCTCGTGCCGTGCGCGATGTCCATGCCGCGGTTCTTCATCCCGGTCGACGGACCATGGTCGGCATCGCGCCGCCGCGCTGACCGTATGAGATCACCGGATGAGATCACCGGCCCCCGCCAAGGTCCGGGCACTCCCCCGGACCCTCGTGTTCGCCGCCGGGGAAACACCCCGAGATCCATCTCGCGTATGTCCCGGGCCACCGGCATACGTCGGCGCAGCGCGGCGCACGGCCGCGCATCCCAGAAACGATCAACGGCACCTGACCGCAGCGAAACCGCAGGTCAGACGCCGTTCCTCAAGCTGAGCGGAGAGCGTGGGATTCGAACCCACGAGGCCGGTCACCCGGCCTAGCGGTTTTCAAGACCGCCGCCATCGTCCACTAGGCGAGCTCTCCCAGACCACCACGAGGGTGTCTCAGGATGCACTTTAGTGCGTCTCCGCCGGTGGTGGGACGGGAACGCGAACGGAGCGCGGGATCAGTCCCGCGGGGTGGCGAAGCCGTCGCCCACGGCGGCGGCGAGCCGCAGGTAGGCGTCGAGGGTGGCGGGCTGCAGGCGGTCGAGGTCGATCTCGGCGCCCTCCTCCAGATGGGGGTCGTACGGCACGCGGACGACCTCGCGGCAGCGGGCGGCGAAGTGCTCCTCCAGCCGGTCGAGGTCGATCGTGGACTTCGACCGCGGGCGGACGCTGCAGATCACCACGGAGGCCGACTTGACGAGGTCGCCGTAGTGGTGGGCCTCAAGCCAGTCGAGGGTGGCGGAGGCGGCGCGGGCGCCGTCCACCGACGGCGAGGTGACCAGGACGATCTGGTCGGCGAGCTGGAGGACGCCGGACATCGCCGAGTGGAGGAGCCCGGTGCCGCAGTCGGTGATGCAGATGGAGTAGAAGTTCTCCAGGAGCTCAGCGATGATCTTGTAGTCCTCGGCGCTGAACGCCTCCGAGATCGACGGGTCGCGGTCAGAGGCGAGGATCTCCAGGCGGGAGGGGGCCTGCGAGGTGAAGGCGCGGATGTCGGCGTACCGCTGCACCTGGTCGCGCTCGTTGAGCAGGTCGCGCACGGTGGCCGAGGTCTCCAGGACCACCTTGTCGGAGAGCGTGCCGCGGTCCGGGTTGGCGTCGACGGCGATCACCCGGTCCCCGCGGACCTGGGCGAGCGTGGCACCGAGCCCGACCGTGGTCGTGGTCTTGCCCACCCCGCCCTTGAGGCTGAGCACGGCGACCCGGTGGTGGCCGCCCACGACCGGGGTGCGCGCGCGGGTCATCAGCTCGCGGCGACGCCGGACCTCGGCCGGCTCGCCCGGCTTGATCCAGCCGCCGGTCGCCTTGTAGACCCACCGCCGCCAGCCGCTCGTCGGGACGTTGCGGCGCCCCTTCAGCAGCACCTGCGGGTCGAGGCTCTCCGCGGTCGGCCTGCCGGGATCGGCGGGCGCCCCGCGGCGGGCGCCCCGCCGCCCCGCGGGCGGGCCGCCGGGCCGCCCCCGGCCCGCCCGCGCCCGCCGCCCGCGCGCGGCGCGGCGGGCGCGCGGCCGCGGCGGGGGCGGGGGCGCAG
>QGUZ01000391.1 GCA_003242605.1 Actinomycetota bacterium | reverse complement strand
CCCCAGCACCGTCGACGACTCCGGCAATGGGTACGACCTGACCGGCGGTACCGGGGCGACTCAGGAGCCTGGGCCGGACGGTGTCGCCGAATCGCCCAGTACGCCCGTCGACCTCGACGACCAGGGTGCGGCCGACGAGGTCCTCGGCGTCGCTGCCTCGGCGCCGCTGGCCGATGCCGGGGCCGGTGCCGAGACGCTGCTGATCATCCGTCAGGTCGCTGCCGCCGACGAGGGTACGGCCGACGACGTGTTCGCCGCGGTCGCCGCCGTCCCGCTCGCCGACGAGGCCGGCGCGGCCGAGGCGCTGGAGACCACGGCCGCGGCGCCGCTTGCCGAGGCGGGCGCCGGGGCCGATGTCCTGACGGCCGCGGCGTCGCTCGCCGTGGCCGACGAGGCCGCGGCCCTCGACGAGGCTGCGGCCGCGGCTGCCGTCCCGCTCGCCGACGAGGCGACGGCCGCCGAAGCGCTGGTCGGCGGGTTCATCGTCCCGGCCGGCGACACCGGTGCGGCCGTCGACGCCCTGGGCGTAATCACCGAGCTTGCTCTCGCCGAGGACGGTGAGGGTGGCGAGGCGTTGCAGGTGGCCGCGGACCTGGGCTTGACGGATGCGGCGGTATCGCTTGACGCGCTGGGCGCGGTGCGCCTGGTCGGCCTGCCGGATGCCGCGGCCGCAGCGGACGATCTGGCGGCGGTGCGGCTGGCTGGCCTGGACGACGTGGCCGCGGAAGCCGAGGCCCTGCTGGTGAGCGCGGCCGTGCCGCTCGCCGACGAGGCCGGCGCGGCCGAGGCGCTGATCGGCGGGTTTATCGTCTCGGCCGACGACATCGGTACGGCCGACGAGATGCTGGCGATTGTCCGCGACTACGACATCGGCCCGGTCGGGCCGCCCCGCCGTACCTGGAGAATCCGCCCGCCCCGCCGTGGCGTGGCGGCAGCGCGATACCTATGAGCGTTCCCGTCTACGTGTCGGCTGGTGCCTACCTGTCCGGGTCAGGCGCGTCCGCGCAGGTCGAGGTGCCGCCCGGTGCCGAGCCGGGCATGCTCGTGATCGTCGTCATGTTCCTGGACGGGGCGGCGCTCGACGAGCCGCCGACTGTCCCGGAGGGGTTCGAGGCGGCGCCGGGCTCGCCGGTTCAGATCACGGGGGTGGGCGGGCAGCACTCCCTGTACGTCTGGCACAAGCGGCTGACGGGCTTCGATACCGGCACTTACGCTTTCGCCTGGACTGGGAGCCGCTTCCGGGAGGCTCAGGCCACGCTGTGGCAGGGCGTGGTCGCCTCGGGAGATCCCTGGGATGTGGACGTGGCCAGCGCTACCGACCTGGCCAATGACACGGTCACTCCGCCGGTGGCGATCGCCACCACAGGGCCTGACCGGCTGCTGATCTGGGCCGCCACCTGCTGGGCTGGCGGCACCTGGACCGCACCGGCCGGGTTCACCAAGCGCGTGCAGGGCGGCGTCGGGCTGGTCACTCTCGCCGACCGGCCGTGGCCGATCGCCGGGCCGACCGGGGATGTGGTCGGCCAGGTCACCGGTGCCGACAAGAGGACGGTGTGGCTGGGCGCCCTCGTCGGCGGCACCGACGAGGTGCTGGTCGATCTGGACGACGTCGCCGCCGCTGACGAGGCAGTGGCGGTCACTGCCTACGGCACGGCCGGAGAGGCCGGGTCGGCTGCCGAGATGCTCGCTGCCGAGGTCGCGGCCGACGTGGCGGACGGCGCCGTCGGCGCTGACGTGCTCGCCGCGGCCGCCGTCGTACTGCTCGCCGATGAGGCCGCGTCCGCGGAGGCGGCGCAGGTGGCCGTGGCAGTGCCGCTCGCCGAGGCCGGTGTGGCCCTGGACGCGCTGCGGGTGGCGGGGCCGCGGCCGCAGAGGGGTGTGATGGCGGACCGGGTACGGCGCGGGCCACAGGCGTCCCATCGCGACCGGCCGGGTCCGCACATGGCGAGCAGGGTGCGCGCAGGCTCGACGATGGGGAGCCCATGAGCTACGACCTTGGGGACGTGGTCCCCCTCTCCGTCACGATCACGGATGAGAACGGCCGCCTGGCCAACGCGACCGACGTCCACCTGACGATCACGCAGCCGGACGGCACGACGACCACGGTGGGGCCGATCACCCCCACCAGCGAGGGTGTGTACGACTATGACTACACGCCCACGCAGATCGGGCTGCACGTGGTCCACTGGGTGGCGACCGGGGACAACGCCAGCGCGTACACCGACGTGTTCGATGTGCAGCCCGCGGCAGGCGGCGCGTTCGTCAGTCTCGCCGACGCCCGCGAGCACCTGAAGAAGGAGGGCGAGCCGGGCGACGACGAGAAGCTGCGGGGGTTCATCCGAGCGGCCTGCCGAATGATCGAAGACCGGATGGGGCACATCGTTCCCGTCGACCGGGTGGCCGACGGCGAGGGACGGACCGTGATCCTGGAGCGGCCCGTGATCGCCGTCCAGTCGGTCGTTCGGGTGCCCGGCGGCGAGGTGGTGCCGCAGGCTGACCCGGTGGCCGGGGTGCACGGGTGGACGCTGGATGGGGCGGCAGGTCTGGTGCGCCTGTCGCAACCGGTCGGCCGGGTGCGTGTGACCTACCGGGCCGGGCGCTCTCCGATCCCGCCCAATTTCAGGTTGGCTGCGCTGGAGCTGACCGCGCACCTGTGGCGGACGAGCCAGCTGAACGGGCTCGGCGGCCGCCCGACGCTGCCCGCCGACGAGGTGGTGGTGCCGGGCGTCACCTACGCGCTGCCCTACGCGGTGCGGCAGCTGCTGGGCCTCGATAAGCGGCCTCAGGAGGAGATCCCGGTCGGGTAGCCGCGATGCGTCCATTCGCCGTTCGGAGGTCAGGTTCAGCCTGACCCTGGAATCCCCAGGAGCGATCGCCCCATGCAGCCGACCGTGTCGACGATACCGGCCGCCCTGCGGGCGCTCGTGGCCGCCGCGAGGCGCGCCATCCCGCCCGCGGTGATCCGCGGCCGCACCGTGCCGGTGACGGTGACGCTCGGCCAGCCGACCCGCGGCCAGGTTGGCGCAGATGACATCGTGTGCATTGCCTTCACCGGCGAGCCGGGCGAGGCCGCGGTCACCTCGACCCGGGAGCGGCAGCAGGCGGCGGCCGCGCCGGACCGCGAGAGCTACCAGGTGGCCTGCCTCGCCTCGTCGTGGCGCGGCCGCCACGACGACGCAGAGCCGGTGCTCGACCGCACCTTCGAGATGATCAACGCCTTCGCCGCCGACCTCGCGGCCGACCAGACCCTCGGCGGCGTGGTCATGACCTGCCGCCTGACCACCGACGAGACGGCGATCATGCAGACCGAGCAGGGCGCAACCGTGGTTACGCGGTTCACCCTCAGCATCGAGGCGTTCACGTCCGCCAGGTGGTGACGATGGCTCAGCTCACCAGAGGCGCGGCCGAGATCCGCTGGTTCGCCGAGCGGTTCGACCGATTCCCGTCCAACCTGCGCAGCAAGCTGCGGCGGGAGCTCAGGGGCATCGGGCAGAGGGCGCTGTTCTCGGTCCGGGCGCAGGCGGCCTGGTCAACGCGGATACCCCGGGCGACCCGGCTGAAGATCGGCATCTCGAAGACGAACCCGGGGCTTGCTATCGAGGTCGACCGCTTTCGCGCCCCGCACGCCCGGCCGTACGAGAACAACGACCGGGACGGCTACTTCAGGGCCCCCTTGTTCGGGGACAGGTCACGGTGGTTCTCCCACCCGGCGCGCCCGTTCCTCGTGCGCGGCGCGCGCCCCTGGTTCGAGACCACGGATCGCGAGGTCATTCAGGCCGTCGGCGACGCCGCCCGCGAGGCCGGCTTCCGGGGGTGACATGGGAGGGGTAGTGGCGCTGACGTACGTAGAGATGGTGCACCCGAATTTGCCTGGCAGGACGGCGCGGGTGCCCGCACAGAGCGTGAAACACCACCGGCGGGCGGGGTGGCGGCCGAAGGAGCCGGACCCGGCCGAGCCGACCGAGGCCCCGGAGTCTCCGGGGCGTTCTGATGCCACCGAAAAGCCGCCGCGGCGGCGGCGGCGGAGTAAGGGGGAATGAGATGCCTGCAACGCCCATCACGCCGGTCACCCGGTACTGGCCCACGGGCACCACCCGGTGGCTGTGGGTGCCTACCATGGCCGACTACCACAGCCCTACCCGCGCCGAGCTGGACGCGGGGACGGACCTTACCGGCGAGCTGGCCGCGACCGAGGGATGGAACACCACCGGCGAGCAGATCCAGACGCCGGATGGTGCCT
>QGUZ01000075.1 GCA_003242605.1 Actinomycetota bacterium | reverse complement strand
GCGTCGCGCTCGCCCGGCTGCTCGTCGGCGAACACGACCTGATCATCCTCGACGAGCCGACCAACCACCTCGACATCGAGGCGATCGACTGGCTCGCCCGGCACCTGGTGGCGCGCCGCTGCGCGGTGGTCGTGGTCACCCACGACCGGTGGTTCCTGGATGCGGTGTGCACCCGCACCTGGGAGGTCGTGGACGGCGACGTCCACCGGTACGAGGGCGGGTACGCCGCGTACGTGCTGGCGAAGGCGGAGCGGGCGCGGCTCGCGGCCGCCGCCGAGGAGCGCCGCCAGAACCTGCTCCGCAAGGAGATCGCCTGGCTGCGCCGCGGCCCGCCGGCCCGCACCTCCAAGCCGAAGTTCCGGGTCGAGGCGGCGCAGGCGCTCATCGCGAACGAGCCGCCGCCGCGCGACACCGTCGAGCTCATGGCGTTCGCGTCCGCCCGGCTCGGCAAGACCGTCTACGACCTGGAGCGGGTCACCCTGCACGCGGGCGGCCCCGGCGCCGGCCCGCTCGTGCTGCGCGACTGCACCTGGCAGCTCGGGCCCGGCGACCGCATCGGGCTGATCGGCGTGAACGGCTCGGGCAAGTCCACGGTGCTGCGGCTGCTCGCCGGGCAGGTGGCCCCCGACTCCGGCCGGGTGGTGCGCGGCAAGACGGTCCGCCTGGCGTACCTGTCTCAGGATCTCGCCGAGCTCGACCCGGACCAGCGGGTGCTCACCGCCGTGGAGGAGGTCCGCCGGTACGTGCGGATCGGCAAGCGCGAGTGGACCGCCTCCCAGCTGCTGGAGCGGCTCGGCTTCCGCGGCGAGGCCCAGTGGAAGCTCGTCCGCGACCTGTCCGGCGGCGAGCGGCGGCGGCTGCAGCTGCTGCGCCTGCTCATGGACGACCCGAACGTGCTGCTGCTCGACGAGCCCACCAACGACCTCGACATCGAGACGCTCAACGAGCTGGAGGACCTGCTCGACGGCTGGGCGGGCACGCTCGTCGTGGTGAGCCACGACCGCTACTTCCTCGAGCGGGTCACCGACCGCTGCGTCGCCCTGCTCGGGGACGGCCGGCTCTCCCTGCTGCCCGGCGGCGTCGACGACTACCTCGCCCGCCGCGCCTCCGGGACCGCGGTCACCGCCCGCGCCGCCGAGGCCGCCCGGTCGGCCGCGCAGGCCGGCAAGAGCGCGGACAAGGCGGCCGACAAGGGAGCCGGCAAGGCGAAGCCCGTGACGCGGTCCGGCCTGCCGGCGAAGGAGCTGCGCGAGGCGCAGAAGGAGCTCGCCCGGCTGGAGCGCCGCCTGGAACGGCTCGGCGAGCAGGAGTCCCGGCTGCACGAGGCGATGGCCGAGGCCGCGGGCGACTACACCCGGCTCGCCGAGCTCGACGCCGAGCTCAAGGAGATCCAGGCGCAGCGGGAGGCGATCGAGACCGAGTGGCTGGAGCTCGCCGAGCGCATCGGCGAGTGAGCCCGCGCGGGCGCCGCCCCGGGGCGATCGTGCCCGGCGGCGTCCGCCCGCGCCCCGGGCACGGTCTGAGCTACCGGTCGGAGTCGAACGGCGCGAGCAGCGTGCGCAGGTGGTCGGCGAGCGTGCGCTGGGCCTCCTGGTCGAGCCCGGCGAGCAGCTCGCGCTCGCGGCGCAGCAGGTCGGCGAGGGCCGCGTCGACGCGGGCCATGCCCTCCTCGGTGAGCGAGACGAGCACCCCGCGGCGGTCCTCCGGGTCCGGGCGGCGCCGTACCAGCCCGGCCGCGGCGAGCCGGTCGATGCGGTTCGTCATCGTGCCCGAGGTGACGAGCGTGGCCCGCAGCAGCTGGCCGGGGCTCAGCTCGTACGGCGCGCCCGACCGGCGCAGCGCGGTGAGCACGTCGAACTCCCACGGCTCCAGCCCGTGCTCGGCGAACGCGGCCCGGCGCGCCCGGTCGAGGTGCTTGGCGAGCCGGGACACCCGGCTGAGCACGTGCAGCGGGCTCACGTCGAGGTCCGGCCGCTCCTTGCGCCAGGCCCGGACCAGCCGGTCGACCTCGTCCTCGACGACCGGCCGCCCGGAGCCCGCGCCGCCGGTCCTGCCCGTGTCCTGCGCGCCCTGACCCGCCCCGCCGCTGCGTTCCACCACGTCACCAGTGTAACTCTCTTGACGTCGAGATATCTCACGCGCCTATCCTCGTCTCGATGTCGAGAGATATCTGGGACCCGGACGCCTACGGGCGGTACGCGGACGAGCGTGCCCGGCCGTTCTTCGAGCTGCTCGCCCGGGTGCGCGCCACCGACCCCGCCTACGTGGTCGACCTCGGCTGCGGCACCGGCGAGCTCACCGCCACGCTCGCCGCGCGCTGGCCGAACGCGACCGTGCACGGCCTCGACGCGTCCCGGGCGATGATCGCCCGGGCGCAGGAGACCGCCCGCGCCGCGGGCATCGGCACGCTCGTCTTCGAGGAGCTCGACCTGCGCGCCTGGCGCCCGTCCCGCCCGGTCGACGTGCTCGTCTCCAACGCGGTGCTGCACTGGGTCCCCGAGCACCGCCGCCTGCTGCCCACCTGGGTCGACGCGCTCGCCCCGGGCGGCTGGCTCGCCTTCCAGGTGCCCGGCAACTTCGACGCCCCGAGCCACGTGCTCGTCCGCGAGCTGTGCCGTACCACCTGGCGCGACGAGCTCGGCGACGTGGCCGCCGCGGTGCTCGCCGAGGCGCCGGTCGGCGACCCCGAGGAGTACCTCGGCATCCTCGCCGAGGCCGGGTGCGCCGTGGACGCCTGGGAGACCGCCTACATCCACGTGCTGCCCGGCGAGAACGCGGTGCTGAACTGGCTGACCGGCACCACCCTGCGCCCGCTGCTCGACCGGCTCGCCCCCGAGCGCCGCGGCGATTTCCTCGCCGACTGCGCCCGCGTGCTCGGCCGGGCCTATCCGCGCGAGCCGTACGGCACGCCTTTCCCGTTCCGGCGGATTTTCGTCGTCGCGCACAAGCGCTGAAAACGCGCGGCCAGCCCCGGGAACGTAGATTTGACGACATGTCCACCTGACCGCCGGTCGACCGAAAAGGGGATGCGCCGTGGCGACGGAGATCGAGGACAAGTTCGACGTCCCGGCCGAGTTCATGCTCCCGGATCTCGCGGACGTCCCCGGCTGCGCGGAGGTCGCCGGTCCCAAGAGTTACGAGCTCGTCGCCGTCTACTTCGACACCCCAGATCTCCGGCTCGCCGCCCGCGGCGTCACCCTGCGGCGGCGGCGCGGCGGCGCCGACCCCGGCTGGCACCTGAAGCTGCCCAAGGCCAAGGGCGTGCGCAGCGAGATCACCCACCCGCTCACCCGCAGCGCCAAGATCGTCCCGGCGGAGCTCGCCGGCCTGGTCCGCGCCTACACCCGGGGCGCCGAGCTCGTCCCCGTCGCCCGGCTCGAGACCAAGCGCAGCGTCACCCACCTGCTCGACGGGACCGGCGCCGTGCTGCTGGAGATCGCCGACGACCGGGTGAAGGGCACCGTGCTCGGCGAGCAGGAGACGGCCGTGCGGTGGCGCGAGGTCGAGGCCGAGCTCGTCACGGGCGGCCGGGACCTGCTCAAGCGGGTCGGCCGGCGGCTGCGCAAGGCCGGTGCGGCCCCCGCCCGCACGGGCAGCAAGCTCGCCCGGCTGCTCGACGGCCGACTGCCCGCGCCGCCCGGGGCCGCGGCCACCCGGCCGGGCACCGCGGGCGCGGTCGTGCTCGGCTACCTCGCGGCCCAGGTGTCCGCGCTGCTCGCCCAGGATCCCCGGGTACGGCGGGCCGAGGAGGACGCCGTTCACCGGATGCGGGTGGCCTGCCGCCGCCTGCGCAGCGCGCTCACGTCCTTCAAGAAGATCATCACGGGCACCGAGCACCTCCGGCAGGAGCTGCGGTGGCTCGGCCGGGCGCTCAGCGAGGCCCGCGACCTCGAGGTGACCCGGGCCCGGTTCGCCGCCCATCTCGACCGGCTCCCCGCCGAGATGATCGTCGGCCCGGTGCGCACCCGGCTCGGCGCCGACCTGGCGGCCCGGGAGCGCGCCGCCTACGACGGGATCCGCGAGGTGCTCGACGGGGAGCGGTACGCCGCCCTGCTCGATGCCCTCGACGCGCTGCTCGCCGACCCGCCGTTCACCCCGCTCGCCGCGAAGCGGCCGGACAAGCCGCTGCGCGCCGCCGCCGACCGCTGCCTGCGGCGACTCGGCCGGCTGTACGCGGCGGCGCAGGCGCTCGACGATCCGCGGGCCCGCGAGGCCGCCATGCACGACGTGCGCAAGGCGGCCAAGCGCGCCCGCTACACGGCCGAGGCGCTCGCCCCCGCCCTCGGCGCGGAGTTCGCCGACCTCGCCCGGCAGGCCGAGGCGATCCAGGAGGCGCTCGGCCGCTACCAGGACGCCGTCGCCGCCCAGGCGGTGCTCGCCGAGGCGGCCGAGGCCGCCCGCCGGGCCGGGGAGGACACCTTCACCTACGGGGTGCTCGCCGGCCTGGAGCGCGCCGCGGCCGAACGCGACCAGGCCGAGTTCCCCCGCGTCTGGCGCGAGGCCGCCCGCGGGCTCGCTCAGATCGGCGTGTAGCGCAGGATCGCGGCGAGGTCGCCGCCGCCCGGCACGTCCGGGCGGCGCAGCGCGTACACCCGGCCGCCGGTGAGCCACACCCGGCTCACGATCTCGTCCAGCACGCTGTAGGCCGGGCCCTCCATCGCGTCGGCGAACTTCACCGCGCCGGTCTGCTCGTCGACGTGCCCCGGCACCACCGCGTCCATGTCGAAGAAGATCGCTTCGATCGCGCCCATCGTGGCGAGCCGCGCCGCGTCCGCGATGTCGGTGACGGTACGGCCCCGCGCGTACCGCTCCTCGAACAGCTCGTGCAGCGCGCGCAGCTGGTCGGCGTGGTACCGGTCGAGCACCTCGCGGGCGTCCTTGAGCAGCACGTCGTCGCCGAGCGGCTCCGGGCTGAGCGGGATCGTGATCGGCACCAGGTCGGGGTAGCGGCAGACCGCCCGGAAGGCGCCGTCGAGCGGCTCGGCCGCGGCGAGGATCAGCGGCACGCCCCGCTCCGGCAGCACGTGCCGTACCGCGTCGTTGACCAGCCGGGCGAACTGCCGTACCCGCACCTTCTTGCCCTCGGCGCCCTTCAACCGGTGCACCGCCGCGTGGTCGGCGACCGTGCCGGTGCCGACCGAGCTCTCCAGGTCGGTCGGCATGCCCGGCACCGTGATGGTCTGCAGCGGCAGGTCGGGCAGGATCTGCAGCATCCGCACCGAGTTCTGCGACAGCGCGAGCACGAACGCGGTCTGCGGGAACGTGACCGCGCGCAGCAGCGGCTTGACGTAGAACCGGTCGGCCACGACCGCCTGCCGGGCCAGCCGGTTCGGCAGCCGGAACGTCACCAGCGACGACACCGTGGCGAACAGCGCGAGCGTCCGGGCCTGGTGGCGCCAGAAGAGGTCGTCGTCCGCGAGCGCGGCGATCTGCTCCTCCACGCCCGCGATCTCGTCCTTGTCCGCGCCGAGCGCGCGCATCCGGTCGAACGCCTCGCGGGTGAGGTTCCCCAGGTCGATGCGTTCGGCCTCGCCCAGCGACTCCGGTGAGGTGGGGAGGTAGAGCGACACGCACCAGGGCAACCGGGTCCGCATCAGCGCGTCGATGTCGGACCGGGTCGGAATGTCGGTATGCAGCTTCATGGCTTCCCTCTCCTGTTCGCCGTACCAGGCGGTTACCCGCCACGGGCGGAGGGAAGCGTGACGCCCCTCACCAGGGGGTACGGCGGGCTCAGCCGGCGATCGCCCGGGCGAGCGCGGTGTCGCCGTCCGGGCTGAGCGGCCGGGTGAGGAACACCGGCCCCTGGGCCATGAACCGCGGCTCGGTGCCCCGGTGCTCGTCGGCGGCGTGCACGGTGAGCGGGTGCACCAGGTACACGTCGCCCGGCGCGCCGGTGGCGTACGCGACCGGCCGGTGCGCGCTCGCCTCGTCGAGCAGCGGCCCGGCCTCGAACGCGTCCATCACCTCCTCGCCCAGCACCCGGAACGCGTCCCGGTGCGACCCCACCCGGATCCGGGTCGGCGCGTCGTCCGGGCCCACCTCGGACAGCAGGGTGAGCAGCAGCATCGTGTGCGAACGCGCGCCGCACCGGAAGGAGCCGTCCGGCATCGCGATGTTGAGATCGATGTGCCAGCCGCGGTCGTCGGCGGGCGGCACCCGCGGGAACCGGATCGGGATCGTGCCGAGCGCGCCGCGCGGCCGCCACCCGCCGACCCCGCAGATCTCGTCGAGCGCCTGCGCGAGCCGCGGGCTGCGGGCGATCTCGCCGAACGGCCCCTCGCCGGTCGTGTCCGACGCCCACACCACCGGCTGCGTCCAGCCGTCCGGGTCGTCCGGCGACAGCCCGATCCGCCGCCACAGCAGCTCCCGGGCCGCGTCCGCCACCTCGCGCGGCACGGACGCCTCCAGCTTGACGAACCCGTCGGCGACGAACCGCTCGACATCCACAACGCCCATGGACCCCACGCTATCGGGCGTGTCCACCGATTTTTCCCGGCCGAATCCGAGGGCCGCCGGTGCCCGGAAAGCGGGCCGGACCGCTCCAGGGCGGCCCTGGGGCGGTCCGGGCAGGGCGCCGCCGCGGGACGGGTCACCGCACGGTGACGGTGACCGGCTGGTGGACGGGGCGGCGGGGGAGGGTCACGGTGAGGGTGCGGCTCGCGGCGTCATAGCGGTACGAGCCGGGCCGCAGCGCGGCGTTGTCGACGGTCACGGCGGACGGCGGCGCGGCGTTGCGCAGCGACAGGGTCCACTCGCGGGTGGTCGGCTGCCCGCGGTAGGCGCCCTTGGCCGGGCCGATGCGCACCCGGTGCACCGCCCCGTCCCGGGTGTAGTCGATCCGGGTGGTGAGGCTCTTCAGCCGCCCGGCGGGCGCGCCGTCGTCCTCCTGCAGGGTGAACGAGCCGGGGGAGCCGAGGCCGACGGTGACCGTCGCCTCGGTCAGCGGGTGCTGCGCGTGGTTCGCGACGTCGCCGGTCCGGGTGACGAGGATGCCGCCCGACTTGAGGAAGACCGGCATCGTGTCGAGGCCGCTGGTCACGGTGTGCGTGGTGCCGCCCGGGTAGGTGCGGCCGGTGAAGATGTCGGTCCACTCGGCGCCCGGCGGGAACCAGACCGTGACCGAGGCCTGCTCGCCCGGCCGGGTCACCGGGGCGACGAGCAGGTCCGGGCCGTACAGGTACTGGGTGTCCGCGGTGGCGTAGGCCTGCTCCTGGTCCGGGTACTCCAGGTACATCGGCCGCACGATCGGCACGCCGGTGGCGTGCGCCTCCCGGGCGAGCGTGTAGGTGTACGGCACCAGCCGCTCGCGCAGGTTGAGGAACCTCTTGGCCGAGGCGTTCGCCGCCGGGCCGTACTGCCAGGGCAGCCGGTCGCCGTGGTTGCTGTGCAGCCGGTCGATCGGCTGGAAGGTGCCGAGCTGCACCCAGCGGGCGTACAGGTCGTCGGGGAGCTTGGTGGTGTACCGGATCTCGTCTCCGACCTTGTACCGCTCGGAGCCGCGCAGGTTCCCGGGGTCGTTGTGGCCGCCGATGTCGTGGCTGATCGCGGCCATGCCGGTGGCGGCGGACTCGGCCGGGGTGGCGCCGGCGGCGTACCGCAGGGTACCCCAGCTGCCGGTGCTGTCGCCGGTGAAGTGCACCGTGTTGCGCTTCTCCGCCCACGGGCCGGTGGGCAGGCCCGCCGGCCCGGCGTACGGCCCGGACTGCAGCGAGCCGTAGGCGCGGGAGAGCACGAAGCCGCGGCCGATGAGCCGGTCGGCCCGGCGGGCGTAGTGGTGGTTGATCCACGCGTCGGGGGTCACCCCGGCGAGCGAGGACCGCGAGGCGTCACAGCACCAGTCGAGCCACCAGAAGTCGGTGCCCTGCTTCTCCATCTCGGCGTGCAGGTCGAGGTACGCCTTGAGCTGGTCGGGGTCGCCCCAGTCGAAGACGTGGCAGTCCGGCCCGGCCGGGCAGCCGCCCCGCTGCAGCCTGCCCTTCGCGGTCTGCTGCGCCCGGGCGAACTTCGGGTCGTCGCCGAGGATGCTCGGGTGGATGTTGAGCACGGTGTGCAGGCCCTGCGACCTCGCCCAGGCGAAGAACGCCTTCGGGTCGGGGAACTTGGCCGTGTCGATCTGCCAGCCGCTCCACGTGTTCGGCGCCTTGAAGTCGGTGTCCACCACGAGCACGTCGAGCGGCACGCCCTCGGCGCGGAACCGGGCCACGAGCCTGCGGAAGTCCTCGTCGGTGCGGTCGAAGTACTGGGAGAACCACACCCCGTACGCCCACTGCGGCAGCAGCGCGGGCGGCCCGGTCAGCGTGGCGAGCTCGGACAGGCCGCGCTTGTAGTCGAGGCCGTAGCCGAACACGTACCCGTCCTGGTACGGCCGGCCGCCGTGGCCCGGCCGCGGCGTGACCGTGCCGCGGGACGGGTCGAACAGCGCGGAGTGGGTGTCGTCGAGCAGGTACCAGCCGTCCCGGTGGAGCAGGCCCGGGGTGGCGGGCGGGTCGCCCTGGTCGCCGTCCACGCCGTCGAGGCTGCGGCGGTAGCCGCCGAGCGCGAGGTGCGGCGGCGGCGCGGCCGCGCCCGCGGCGGTCACCGCGATCGTGTCCGGGTTGACGTGGCAGCTCGCCGCCTCCGGGCAGCCGAGGGTGATCTCGTTCGTGCCGGCCTTGAGCGGGACCGGGACGGAGACCGTGCGCCACGTGGACCAGTCGTCCGTCTTCGGGAAGGTGATCTCCCGGGTGTCGTCGCCTGCGGTGACCGTGGCGGTGCGGTCCTGGTGCCGCCCGTCGGCCCCGGTGCCGTTGGCGTACCGCACGTGCAGCAGGTAGGTGCCGTCGGCGGGCACGTCGGTCACGCGGGCGGTGAGGCTCGCCCCCTGGTGCAGCTCGGCGACGAACCCGGTGCCCGCGAAGCCCTTGTGGTCGGCGGCGATCTTCCCGGAGCCGGTCACCCGGCCGGACTCGGCCTCACAGCTCGTGCCGTACCGGCAGGACGCGATCGCGGTGGCGGAGACCGGCGGGTACTCGGCGCCCGGCGGGGTCAGCGCCACGCTGTCCACGTTGACGTGGCCGGAGTCGTCGGCCGTGCGGGTGAGGGCGATCAGGTGCCGCCCGGCGTCGAGCTCCAGGTCGGCCGTTGCCACGGCCCAGGTGTCCCAGTCCGGGGTGGTCGGCAGCGTGATCGTGCGGGCCGCGCCGCCGTCCACCGTGAGGCTGAGCGTGCGTGCGGTGTGCCGCCCGTCGCCGCCGACGGCGTTGGCGTACCGCACGACGAACCGGTACGTCCCGGCCGCATCGACGGTCACCTCGGCGGTGAGCGTGTCCCCGACCGCCTCGAACCCGGCGAGGAAGCCGGTGCCGGTGTACCCGGCGTGGTCGGTGGCGACCGCGAGCCCGGTGTGCGGCTGGCTCTCGGCCTCGCACAGCGCGCCCACGTCGCAGACGACCCGCCGCCACGGGGTGGCGGTCACCGGGGTGCGCCCGGCGGTGAGGCTCACGGTGAGGTTCTCCGGGCCGAACGGGCCCGAGCCGAGCCGGTAGCGCAGCGTGAGCGCGCTCGTCTTGATGGTGAGCCAGCCGTCCGCCTGCGTCGCAGTGAACTTCGGCCGCGGGAACGCGTCCCGGCCGATCACGTTGAACGTGGGCTTGTCGACGAACCGGCCGTCGTCGGCGTACTCGGTCCGGATCAGCGTGGGGGACAGCACCTGGAAGCGCGCGTTCCCGGCCGTCACCGTCCGGTCGCGGCCGGCGGTCTCCGCCGCCGCGCCACCGGCCGCGGTGGTCGCGGCGACGGTCGCGGCCGCCATCACGGCGGCGAGGCGGCGCACCGCGGTCCGCCACCGGGCGCCGCGCCGTGGCCTGGGTCCGGTCACGTTGCGTCTCATGGTCACCTCGAGCGATGCAGGCGAGTGCCGGGCCGACCTTGTCCGAACCGTTCATGTTCGATCGAATATCCGACCGATCATGAACGTTTAATCGCAACTATTGACCGATAAAGTGCGAAAGGCAAGACAAGATCGGTGACATCCGGTCGCGGAGGAGGTGCCGGGCAGGCCGTGCGGGCGGCCGCCGGTCACGGCGCGCGCGGTGCCGGAACCGCGGCGCGCGGGCGGGCCGCGGCGGCGGGGTCAGGGCGCGGGGAGATCAGATCACGTAGCGCTCGAGGGCGGTGAGCCGGCCGCCGGCGTGGTGGGCGACGGCGAACGCCCCCTTGTCGAGGTGGGTGTCGGTGAGGCGCCCGGCCTCGGGGAAGCGCTGCTCGGCCACGGCGGCGAGCAGCTCGGGCAGCACCTTGCCGTGGCTGCACACCGCGGCGGGCTCGTCCGCGTCGAGCAGCCCGAGGGCGGCCGCAAGGGTCTCGCGGGCGTCGTAGCCGGTCTCGGAGAACCGCTCGTCGCGCCGGATCTCCAGCCCGGCGCCGCGGGCGTACGGGGCGAGCGTCTGCACGCAGCGGCGGCTCGGGGAGCTCACCAGCACGGCCGGGCGGTAGGCGCGCAGCACCCGGGCGAGCGTCTCGGCCTGGGCCTCGCCCGCCTCGTCGAGCGGCCGCAGCTCGTCGTCGCCCGGCCAGTCGTCCCGGCTGCCCGCGGCGGCGTGCCGGACGAACACCAGGGGGGTGGCGAGCAGCGGGAGGCGGGCGAACTCCTCCAGCAGGGCGACGTCCGCGGGGTAACTGAGGCGTTCGCGGGCCTCGCGCACCGGCAGCCAGACCACCTCGTCGATCTCGTCGCCGTCGGCGGGCTCGCCGTACCCGATCACCCGGGCGGTCCAGTAGTCCACCCGCTTGAGCCGGCCGCGGACCAGGTAGTGGACGGGCGGCAGGGCCGGGCCGAGGACCACCTCAAGGCCGGTCTCCTCGGCGACCTCGCGCAGGCACGCCTCGATCACGTGCTCGCCGGGGTCGAGCTTGCCCTTGGGGAACGCCCAGTCGTCGTAGCGGGGCCGGTGCACCACCGCGACCTCGGGGTCGGCGGGGTCGCCCCGCCACACCACGGCCCCGGCCGCGAGGATCGGGTCGATCGGGCGGGCGTACGGTTCAGGCATCGACGGTCCTCCACCGGCGGGGCGCGCTCACCTGGGGGTGGAGGTCGCCGAGCGGGTCCCCCTTCTCCCCCCGGTGGGGCCGCACCCAGGGGCCGGCCGGGGGGGGCCCCCAGCTCGCGGGCGTGTCCCGCATCGCCAGGGCGAGCAGGGGGGACAGGTAGGCGCGGTGCTGCGGGCTCGACACCCGCACCAGCGCCTCGACCCGGCGGTCGATGTTGCGGCGCATGAGGTCGGCGCTGCCGATCCAGATCTCCGGCCGCCGCCCGCCGCCGAACTCGTAGATGCGGGAGTGCTCGAGAAACCGGCCGAGGATGCTGCGCACCCGGATCGTCTCGGACAGCCCGGGGATGCCCGGCCGCAGCGCGCAGATGCCGCGCACCCACAGGTCGATCGGCACGCCCGCCTGGGAGGCGCGGTAGAGCGCGTCGATGATCTGCTCGTCGACGATCGCGTTCACCTTGATCCGGATCCGGCCCGGCCGCCCGGCCTTGACGTGGGCGATCTCCCGCTCGATCCGGGCGAGCAGGCCCGAGCGCAGCGAGTGCGGGGCGACGAGCAGCCGCCGGTACGCCGAGTGGTTGGAGTACCCGGTCAGGTGGATGAACAGGTCGGTCACGTCCTCGCCGACGAGCGGGTCGGCGGTGAGCAGGCCGAGGTCCTCGTACTGCCGGGCGGTCTTGGGGTTGTAGTTGCCGGTGCCGATGTGGCAGTAGGTGCGCAGCTCGCCGGAGGCCTCCTGGCGCACCACGAGCGCGAGCTTGCAGTGGGTCTTCAGGCCGACCACGCCGTACACCACGTGGCAGCCCGCCTTCTCCAGCTTGCGCGCCCAGGAGATGTTCGCGTGCTCGTCGAACCGCGCCTTGATCTCCACCACCACGACGACCTGCTTGCCCGCCTCGGCCGCGTCGATCAGCGCGTCCACGATCGGCGAGTCCCCGCTGGTGCGGTAGAGCGTCTGCTTGATCGCGAGCACGTCCGGGTCGGCCGCGGCCTGCTCGATGAACCGCTGCACGCTCGTGGCGAACGAGTCGTACGGGTGGTGCAGCAGCACGTCCCGCTCGCGCAGCACCGCGAACAGGTCGTCCTCGGCGTGCACCGCCTCGGCCGGCACGAACGGCCGGTAGCTCAGCTCGCCCCGGTCGAGGTCGGCGATCGCGTGCAGGCCGGTGAGGTCGAGCGGCGCGGGCAGCCGGTAGATCTCGTGCTCGGCCACCCCGAGCTCGGCGACGAGCAGGTCGAGCACCTCGGGCCGGATCGTGTCCTCCACCTCGAGCCGCACCGGCGGCCCGAACCGGCGCTTGAGCAGCTCGCGCTCGAGCGCCTGCATGAGGTTCTCGGTGACGTCCTCGTCGACCTCGAGGTCCTCGTTCCGGGTGACCCGGAACACGTCGTGCGACACGATCTCCATGCCCTTGAACAGCTGCCCGAGGTGGGCCGCGATCACGTCCTCGAGCGGGACGAACCGGGTCGGCGACACCGACACGAAGCGCGGCAGCTGGGAGGGCACCTTCACCCGGGCGAACACGGTGTGGCCGCTGGCCGGGTTGCGCACGGTCACCGCGAGGTTGAGCGACAGGCCGGAGATGTACGGGAACGGGTGGGCCGGGTCGACCGCGAGCGGGGTGAGCACCGGCCGGATCCGGTCGCGGAACAGCCTGCGCATCGCCATGCGCTCGTCGCGGGTGAGGTCGTCCCACCGCACGATCTCGATGCCCTCGGCGGCGAGCGCGGGCAGGATGCGCTCGTGAAAGCAGGCCGCGTGCCGGCGGGCGAGCTCGTCGGCGACGGCGGCGATGCGGGCGAGCTCCTCGCGCGGCTTGCGGCCGCTCTTGGTGCGCAGCAGCAGGCCGGTCGCCATGCGGCGCTTCAGCCCGGCGACGCGCACCCGGAAGAACTCGTCGAGGTTGCTCGCGAAGATCGCCAAGAAGCGCACCCGTTCCAGCAGCGGGACCGACTCGTCCTCGGCCAGCTCGAGCACCCGCTGGTTGAACTTCAGCCAGCTCTCCTCGCGGTTGAGGAACCGGTCGGCCGGAAGCGGGGTCCGGTCCGCCTCTCCCTCGTCATCTGCACCAGAGTGCACGATTCCGGCGGACATGTGACAAAAAGTGCCCTATCAAGATGAACGATACGTGAATGCCGCCGCAACGGACACTTCACGTTAGTCGCTCGTTCGGACCTCTTCGACCCGCGTGGCCGCGGGATCACCGTCCGTCGCCGGCGGGGAGACGGGTACGGCCGTGCCGCCCCGGCCCGCGGCCTTCGCCTTCCGCGCGGCGAGCTTCGCCTGGGCGCGCGCCTGGCGGGCGCGGGCCTTCTCCTGCTCGCGGCGCAGCTTCTCCTGCTCCTTGAGCTGGCGTTCCCGGGCCTTCGCCTGCTCCTTGATCCGCCGCTCCCGCGCCTTCTCCTGCTCGCGCCGCTCCTTCTCGCTGAGCGGGGCCGTGGTGATCGTGGTGACCGGCGGCGTGATCACCAGGCCACGGGACTCCTCGCTGATCTTCGGGTTGGGGTCGAGGCGATTGAGGCCGTTCCAGGCGAGGTTCACCAGGTGGGCGGCGACCTCCTCGCGGGGCGGCTTGCGCACGTCGAGCCACCACTGCCCGGTGAGCGCGACCATGCCCACGAGCATCTGCGCGTACATCGGCGCGTAGTGCGGGTCGTAGCCGTGCGCGGCGGCCGCCTCGGCGAGCACGTCCTCGACCTGTCGGGCGATCTCGCTGATCAGGCTGGCGAACGTGCCGGTGCCGGAGGCCGCGTGCGAGTCCCGCACCAATATGCGAAAGCCCTCGCTGCTCTCCTCGATGTACTGGAGCATCGCGAGGGCGGCGCGTTCCAGTTTCAGCCGGGGAGGCGCGTCGACGAGTGACTGGGTCACCATGCTGAGGAGCCGCTGCATCTCCCGGTCGACCACGACCGCGTAGATGCCCTCCTTGGCTCCGAAGTGTTCGTAGACGACTGGCTTGGAGACCTTCGCCTTGGCGGCGATCTCCTCTATCGAGGTCCCGTCGAAGCCCTTTTCGGCGAAGAGAGCCCGGCTGACCCCGATCAACTGCTCCCGACGTTCCTTACCGGTCATGCGCCTGCGGGATCGGGGTTCCGTCATGGTCACATAATGGCCCGCGCGCCAGGGTGCGTAGCAAGTCGATCACCCGGCGCGCGCACCGATCGGCAGGTCAGGCGGCCTTGATGGGCCGCGCGGCCTTCTCGGCGTTGGCGATCCGCGCCGCGAGCCGTTCCGGATCCGGCCATTTGACGCTATGGACCCAGCCGAGTTGCTCGAACCATCTGATCACCCGGGCGCTGGGATCGATCTGGCCCTTGAGCGCGCCGTGCCGGGCGCAGGTCGGGTCGGCGTGGTGCAGGTTGTGCCAGGACTCGCCGAACGACGGGATGGCGAGCCACCACACGTTGCGCGACTTGTCCCGCACCTGGAAGTCCTCGTCGCCGAAGACGTGGCAGATCGAGTTGACCGACCAGGTGACGTGGTGGAGCAGCGCGACCCGGACCAGGGTGCCCCAGAAGAACGCGGTGAGCGCGCCGGTCAGCGACCAGGTGACCAGGCCGCCGATGAGCGGGGGCAGCAGCAGCGAGGCCGCCGCGAGCACCGGGAACAGGTCGTCGATGCGCTTGATGTCGCGATCGGCGAGCAGGTCGCGGGCGTACTTTTCGCGGTTGGTGCGCTCCTTGGAGAACAGCCAGCCGACGTGGGCGTAGAACAGCCCCTTGGTGAGCGCCTTCCAGTCGTTGCCGAAGCGCCACGGCGAGTGGGGATCGCCCTCGCGGTCGGAGTACTTGTGGTGGCGGCGGTGCGTGGCGACCCAGTCGATCACGCCCATTTCGAGGGCGAAGCTGCCGGCGACGCCCAGAATGATCTTGAGTGCCCGGCTGTCGGTCTTGAACGACCCGTGCGTGAAGTAGCGGTGGAATCCGACGGTGACGCCGAGGCCGGCGAACACGTAGAACACGGCCGCGATGATCACATCGGTCCAGCCGATGAACCGTCCCCACGCCATGGGGATCGCGGCGAAGAGCGAGAGGAAGGGGACGACGACGAAGACGACGAGCAGCACCCGCTCGAGGTTGCTCTTCGGCTCGGGTTCCAGGTCCGGTCTGGGCGGGGGAGGGACTCGATCGACCGTGACTGTCATGGGCTACCTCACGTGATAGGAGTTCGACTGGCTACGCCACCGTAACCTACGCCAGCGTAAGTAAGGAATCCAGGGCAGTTAAATGTGCGGAAGGTTACGGCTCGCTCCGCATCTCGTGGTGCTTTCATGACTTGCGCCGGCGGCCGGAATCTGCTACTGCCCGAATTGGGCACACGTAGGCCTGAGAAGGCCGGTATCCTGTGGATCGTGTTTCGGGCGTGCGCTGCGAATGGCGCGAATGCCCGGGCGCGACTGATCCCGGGTCGTCTAGGGGCAAGACTACAGATTTTGGTTCTGTCAACGGAGGTTCGAATCCTCCCCCGGGAGCCAATCCTCTTCTCCTCCCCTGCCGTCCACCGGGGCGCCGGCCCCTCGGCACCCCGGCGCGCCGGGGTGCCCGCACGGGGTGGGGCCCTGGTGGCCGTCGGGGGAGCGGCAGGTAAGCTCACCATGGCGGGCTGGTAGCCGTCTGGGTGCGTGAGTACCGTTTAGGTGCGTTGGGTAGCTGTCGGTTGTCCTGGTCCGTCATGTCGATTCGACGCCGAGGGAGCCGCAGTCCGTGAGTGTGCCGCGCCCGGCCGCAGTCATCGTCCTCGCCGCAGGCGAGGGCACCCGGATGAAGTCGAAGAAGCCGAAGGTCCTGCACGAGCTGTGCGGTCTCGCCATGCTCGATCACATGCTCGCCGCCGCGCGCGGCCTTGCGCCCGACCGGCTGATCCTGGTCGTCGGGCACGGGCGGGAGCAGGTCGAGGGGCACGTGACCGCCGCCGCCCCGGACGCCGAGATCGTCGTCCAGGAGGAGCGGCGGGGCACCGGCCACGCCGTGCGGACCGTGCTGGAGAAGGCCGGCCCGATCGAGGGCACGATCCTGGTGACGTACGGCGACACGCCGCTGCTGCGCACCGAGACGCTCGCCGCGCTGCTCGAGGACCACGCCCGGGAGGGCAACGCGGTCACCGTGCTCACCGCGGTGGTGCCCGACCCCGCCGGGTACGGCCGCATCGTCCGGGACGCGGCGGGCTCCGTGCTCGAGATCGTCGAGGACCGGGACGCCTCGCCCGAGCAGCGGGCGATCCGCGAGATCAACTCGGGGGTCTACGCGTTCGACGGCGCCCTGCTCGCCGACGCGGTGAAGCGGGTCTCCTCCGCCAACGCCCAGGGTGAGGAGTACCTCACCGACGTGCTCGCCATCCTCCGGGAGGACGGGCACCGCGTGGGCGCCACCGTCGCCGCCGACCACGTCGAGGTCGAGGGCGTCAACGACCGGGTGCAGCTCGCCTTCGCGCGGCAGGTGCTCAACCGGCGCATCCTCGAGCGCCACATGCGCGCCGGGGTGACCGTGATCGACCCGGCCTCCACCTGGATCGACGCGAACGTCACCCTCGCGCCCGACGTCGTGATCCACCCCGGCACCCAGCTCCACGGCCGGACCACGGTGGGCGAGGGCGCCGAGATCGGCCCCGCCACCACGCTCACCGACACCGAGGTGGGCGAGTACGCGGTCGTGCGCAACGCGGTGAGCGTCGGCGCGGTGATCGGCCCGCACGCGCAGGTGGGGCCCTTCGCCTACCTGCGGCCCGGCACGGTCCTCGGCCGCAAGGCGAAGGCCGGCACGTTCGTGGAGATGAAGAACACCCAGGTCGGCGAGGGCACGAAGGTGCCGCATCTCACCTACGCCGGGGACGCCGTGATCGGCGCGGGCACGAACATCGGCGCCGCCACGGTCTTCGTCAACTACGACGGGGTGGCCAAGCACCGGACGGTCGTGGGCGATCATGTGTTCATCGGCTGCGACACCATGCTCGTCGCGCCGGTCACCGTCGCCGACGGCGCCTACACGGCGGCCGGATCGGTGATCACCGATGACGTTCCCCCCGGCGCGATCGGCGTGGCGCGGGCGCGGCAGCGCAACGTGCGCGAGTGGGTGCTGCGCAGGCGCGCGGGCACCCCGTCCGCGGCCGCGGCACAGCGGGCGATCGCCGCACAGACCGAGGCGACCGATCGGGTCGAACAGACCGAACGGGTCGACAAGGTCGGGACGGTGGACGGCGCCGGCCCGGCCGCGGAGCAACAGGAGAAGTAACGTGAGCGGTATGAAGAAACCCGGTGAGAACAATCTCATGTTCTTCTCCGGTCGGGCCTATCCGGAGCTGGCCGAGGAGGTGGCGAGGCATCTCGGGATCGAGATCACGCCGACGAAGCTCACCGATTTCGCCAACGGCGAGATTTACGCCCGCTACCTGGAGTCGGTGCGCGGCTGCGACGCCTTCGTGATCCAGTGCCACACGGCGCCGATCAACAAGTGGATCATGGAGCAGCTGATCATGGTGGACGCGCTCAAGCGGGCCTCCGCCAAGCGCATCACCGTGATCATGCCCTTCTTCGGCTACGCCCGGCAGGACAAGAAGGGCCGCGGCCGGGAGCCGATCACCGCGCGGCTGATCGCCGACCTGTTCAAGACCGCCGGCGCCGACCGGCTCATGGCGGTCGACCTGCACACCCCGCAGATCCAGGGTTTCTTCGACGGTCCGGTGGACCACCTGTTCGCCCTGCCCGTTCTCGCCGGGTACCTCGCCGACAAGCTCGACCCCGAGACCACCACGGTCGTCTCGCCCGACACCGGCCGGGTACGGCTCGCCGAGCGGTGGGCCGACCGGCTCGGCACCCCGGTGGCCTTCATCCACAAGCGCCGCGACCTCGACGTGGCGAACCAGGTGAAGGTCTTCGAGGTGGTCGGCCAGGTGAAGGGCCGCACCTGCGTGGTGATCGACGACATGATCGACACGGCGGGCACGATCTGCAAGGCCGCCGACGCGCTCTACGAGCAGGGCGCGGTGAACGTGATCGCCGCGGCCACCCACGCGGTGTTCTCCGGCCCCGCCGTGGACCGATTGAAGAACTCCCCGATCAGCGAGGTGGTGGTCACCAACACCCTGCCGATCCCGGAGGAGAAGCGGTTCGACAAGCTCACCGTGCTGTCGATCGCCCCGACGATCGCCCGGGCGATCCACGAGGTGTTCAGCAACGGCTCGGTCACCAGCCTGTTCGAGGGCGACACCTGAGCCGTCCGTGCGGAAAGCCCCGGTGGGCTAGACTGCTGGGGCTGCGCGCTCGTAACGCCTTCCGCTAGGGCGGGTGAGGGGGAGCGCGTTATCCGACCCAATCCAACCGATCTATCCCTAGGAGCTTTGCCGTGTCCGAAGTAGTCATCAAGGCCGAGAAGCGCACCCAGTTCGGCAAGGGTGCGGCACGCAAGATCCGCCGGAACCACAAGGTTCCCGCCGTCCTCTACGGGCACGGCAGCGAGACCCGGCACCTCACCCTGCCCGGCCACGACCTGATGATCGCGCTGCGCACGCCGAACGTGCTGATCCGGCTGCAGGGTGACGGCATCGACGAGCTCGCGCTGCCCAAGGGCGTGCAGCGCGACCCGATCAAGGGCTTCCTCGAGCACGTCGACCTGCTGCTGGTGAAGCGCGGCGAGAAGGTCAGCGTCGAGGTCCCGGTCGTGGTCGTCGGCGAGGCCGTCTCCGACGGCGTGGTCGACCAGCAGCTCACCGCGGTGAACGTGGAGGCCGAGGCCACCCACATCCCGGGGAAGATCGAGGTCAGCGTCGACGGCTTCGAGATCGGCGCCGAGGTCCACGCCCGCGACCTGAAGCTGCCCGAGGGCGTCTCCCTGGTCGACGACCCCGACGCGCTCGTGCTGCACGTCATCCCCGCCGAGGTGAGCGAGGAGCCCGCCGAGGGCGGCGAGGAGGAGGCGGCCGCCGAGTAGGCAGGACGGCGACGGCGCGGATCCGCGGGCCACGGGGCCGGGGCGCCGGCCCCGCCGGTCGCGGCGGTCCGCGCCGTGGTCCCACGCTGCCGACGCGAACGTCAGCGGGCCGGGCGGCCGTGCGCCGTCCGGCCGCCCGTGCGACAGGACCCCGTGCGACCGGGGGAGGGGGGGGGCGCGCGGCGCGCGGGCCGCCGTG
>QGUZ01000390.1 GCA_003242605.1 Actinomycetota bacterium | reverse complement strand
GCCAGCTCGATCGACTGCAGCAGCGAGTCGGATGCGCTGCGCACCTTCGAGTACGGCGACGGCGACCAGTGCCCGAAGCTCAGAAACCCGATCTTCTTCATACGAATTTCAACCTTCCTCGCATCAAAGACATTCCGCGAGGGTCGAATCGTACAAGGGTCACAAACGGGTGCGGATCCTGTCGCGCGCCGCGGCCCGGCCTCGCCGTTGGCCGGCGGCGAGCGCCGAGCCCGGAGGCGGTCGGTCGGCCGCAGCCCGGCCATCACACGAACCCTCGGGTGGGCGTGATGGGTCACGTGATGGCCGGAACCGCGTACGGCGAGGCCCGGAAGGGTGACCGGTGTTACCTCACGCAGTCCCGGTTCTTGAGCGCGAGGAAGATCGCGCCGACCTTGCCGTTGTAGACCTCGAAGCGGTACTCGGCCTTCTTGTTGCGCGGTGCCGTGACCGAGTAGACGTTGGGCGCCTTCTTCGACAGGCGCGGGTAGGCCGCCTTCAGCCGCTTGAAGCTCGACCCGATCCCGATGCCTTCCGGAGTCTTCATACCCTTCTGGCCGTTGATGGCCACGACGCCCTTCTCATCCGAGATGACGAGGTGCCAGTCCCACGTGACCTTCGGGAACTTCTTGAAATGCCAGTGGGTGCACGGGTTCCTGACCGACCCGATCGGGACGATGGCACCGGTCGCCCTGGCCTTCTTCAGGGACATCCCGAGCTTCACCGACCCGTACCCGTACGGCCCCAGCGCCGGTTTGGCCTGCGCGGCCGCGGGGACGGCGCCGCCGGCCAGCAACGAGGCGGCAAGGAGGGATGCTCCGATCACTGCTCGCATAATGCTCACTTCCTGATGACGAATGACGGCCATAAGGCCGGATTTGCGTTACGACACCCGCGAGCCCCGCCCGCCGTGCGCCCGTGCCGGGACGGGCACGCGCCGGGTCCCGGACCGCTCGCGTGTGCCGGGTCTTGTGCATGCTCAGCGCCGCGCGGGAGGGCCGCAGGAACCACCCGGCGTGCCGACGCCTGGCGCGGGCGTGCGCGCGGCGGCACGGCGCGGCGGCCGGCCGGGCCCCGCCCTCACCATCGTTCGCGCTCGTTCCGCGCAGAGCCCGATCGCCCGGAAGGCCCCGCGATCGACCTTGCCGAAGGGCTCACACCACGGATCGCGCACGCATCGAGGTCGGCGAGCCCCATGTCAGATCTCGCTCGCCTTCCGGGTGGCCAGCCCCTCCTTTTTCGCGATGCGGTTCCACTGCCGGACGAAGAACCGTTTCGCCTTCTCGGCCCTCGCCGAGGCGGCCTCGGCGGCCTCGAGGTGGTACTGGGACCCGACCCCGCCGACGCAGTTGCCCGCGCGGAACCGTTCCGCCCACTGCGAGTACTCGCCGCTCGCCCGCAGGGAGTACTCCATCGCCTCGCGGAGGTTGAACATCATCGCGTCACCCCCCTCCAAGGCGTCGACGGCGAGGCGGTCGGACAGCGTGTCCTGCACCTCGCGGACCTGGAAGGAACGCTCCGCCCAGACCTCGTCCAAGGCGGCGATGGCCTCGTCGAGATCGCGGCAGCGCCGTACCAGGTCGACCGCCTTACGGAGTTTGGCGTTGGTCTTCGCGCTGGCCTCGAGGAATGCGTCCATGGCCAGCGCTTGGGCCCGCGCCGACGAAACCGGTGCGGACTCGGCGGCCTCCCTCTCCCCGGCGGGGAAGCGGAAGGACTCCAGCACGAGGTCGACGGCGGCGCGCGGGACCCGGGACGCCCGGATCAACGTACTGGACTCGGACAGGTACCACGTCTGCGCCTCGAACTGCACGTCATCCGTGCACTGGATCAGGTGCCTGCGATGCTCCACCGACTGATCGCGGAGGCGCTCCACCGTCTTTCTCAGGAGATGCGCTTCGCCACCCCTGCAGCCGAACGCCGGCGGCAGGCTGAGACCGCCGTCGAGGCCCGCCGTCCCGTGGTCGGTGTAATCGTGCAGGATCTCGATGCCGCCCTTGGCGCAGCTCTTGCGCCCCGCCGGCCGGACGCACACCGAGGGGTGCAAGGCGTCGGGCCCGGAGACGGTGACCTTCCACTTGGCGGGGCGGAGGAACGTCGCCCCCTCCGGTGTCCTGGTCGGCGTGTCGGAGGCGCCGGCGGAGGGGGTCGCGGAGGGGGAACGGGCCGGTGACGCCGTACGGCTCGCGCTCGGCGTCGCCGTCGCGGCGCGCGAGGGCGTCGGCGTGTCCGCGGTCGCCGTCATGGCGTTCGGCGCCGGGGAGTCGCCTGGCTCGGTGGCGGCCTTGACGAGCCCGATGCCGACGACGAGGGCCGCCATCCCGATGGCCACGCCGTACAGCCAGAGGTCGCGCCGGGAACGAGGAGGGCTCTGCTCCCGCTGGGGGAGCAGCGTCCGGGGCCGGTCCGGGAGCCGGGTGACGTGGCCGGCGGGGACGAGCGTCGTCTCCGTCCGCCGCTCGGGGACACCCTCGGAGCGCGGCGTGCCGGACGTCCGTGCGGCCGGGGATCCGGGCCGTTCGGGGTCGGCCGCCGCCTAGGCGGCCGCGGCCAGGAACACGAGCAGCGCCTGCACATAGTCCTCGGCCGTCGGTTCGGCATCGTCGTCGCGGTACCGGCCCGAGTTCTCGCCGGACCCTGCGGCAGGCGTGGTCTTCTCGGCCGAGGCGGGAGCTCCCCCCGGTGCGCCGTGCTCGGCGAGGCCGGGAGGGGCAAGGTACTCGGTGGCGAGCCAGGGCCGGGCGGCCTCGGGGTCCGCCGCCAGCACCCGGACGGTGCTCACCCCCTGCATCTCCTGCAGCAGCCTGATCTCCCGGGCGAACCGGGCGCGGAACCGGCCGTCCCGGGCCAGGTCGGGGTGGATCATCTTGACGGCCACCGGGCGGCCGGAACGGTCCACCCCTGCGAACACCGTTCCCACCCCGTCGGAGCCGAGCCTGCCCACCAGCCGGTACGGGCCCACCTCTACGGGGTCGTCAGGGGTCAGGGGCTGCAGTACACGAGGTCCCGGATCGACCGCGTGCGGAGAGTCCTTCGGAGCATCACTTCCGGCTTCGCCGAGCAACGGGACTCCTTCACACGAAGATCGATATCGCGGCGAACATACGCAGATCACGTCACGGGACGGCCTCTGACGGACGGCTTGTCCGTTTCAGGTGGATCGGTGGCCAGGGCGAGGCCATGCCGCTCGTCGCCGTCGTTGCCGGTCGCCGCCTGACCGGCACCGCCCGCCGGACCCGGGCTCGCGTGGCGGTCGTGCGCAAGCTTGCGGCGGGCTGTCTCCCTACCAGGGTGGCGCCCGCCACCCCGAGCGCCCGCGGATGTCCTCCCGGCCGCCCGGTGCGGGTGCGCGGCACCGAGCGGAGCCCTCCCCGAAGAACGGGGAGAGGCCGGCCGGTGGGGAGTCACCGCACTCGCGTTCCAGGGTGCGGCCCTCGTGCTTCCGCAGGCCGCGTCGGCACTAGCCGAAGCAGTCCTGGTTCTTGAGCATGATGCCGAACTCGATGACCTTGCCCTTCTCGACGCCGAAGGTGTAGAGGGCCTTCTTGTTGCCCGGCACCCTGGCCGTGTACATGCCGTAGAAGTTCTTCTTGACGCCCGGGTAGGCCGCCTTCAACTGCGCGAAGGTGGAGCCGACCTTGATGCCCTCCGGGGTCCTCATGTTCTTCCGGGCGTAGATGGCGGCCACCCCCAGCCGCGGCGAGATCCAGACGCCCACCTGGTTCTTGGGGCTCCGGAACTTCTTCAGGTCCCAGCCGGAACAGCCACCGCCACCCGGGAACTTCAGCACCAGCGCGCCGGTCGCCCTGGCCTTCTTGGCGCTCATGCCGAGCTTGACGGCACCGTACCCGTACGGCCCCAGCGTCGGCTTCGCCTGGGCCGACGCCACCGTGGCGCCGGAGACCACCAGCGAGGCGGCGAGGACCGAAGTCCCGATCATTTTTTTCACCATGGCCCAATAGCATGGCGTAACCGATCGCAGATGCGATCACGTACCCCCGGGTAATCGGCGCTAGCTGCGCCATTTCGCATGCCGCTCCGCCAAGCCCTGGCGTTCTTTCCCGCGCCCCACAGGGCCGGACTACGGCTGGGGCCTGCTCGTCCTGTACGCCGCCACCGGGCGCCTGGCCTTCGGAAAGGGACGGCCGGAGGTCATCGCCATGCGCGTGCTTACCGATGAGCCCGACGTCGACGGAGTCCCGGACCCCCTCAAGGACCTCGTCGTCAAGACGCTGGCCAAGAACCCGGAGGAGCGCCCCGACGCGGCCG
>QGUZ01000389.1 GCA_003242605.1 Actinomycetota bacterium | reverse complement strand
GATTCCCTGATGTCCATGTGGCGGCGGGTCACCTCGTCGCCGACCCCGGACAGCGCGAGGATCCGCTCGGCCACCACCGCGGTGCCGGACGCCCGGGAGCCGATCGACACCCGCCGGCCGGCGAGGTCCCGCACCGTCCGCACCGGGCCGTCGTCGCGCACCACGAGCTGCACGTAGTTCTCGTAAAGGTTGGCGAGCGCGACGATCGGCCGCTCCGCGGTGAACGGCGGGTGGCCCGCGACCGCGTCGGCGGCGACGTCCGCGAGGGTGAACCCGACGTCGGCCTTCCCGTCGGCGACGAGCTCGATGTTCTCCACCGAGCCATCGGTGAGCACGGCCTCGGCCTGCACGCCGGGCAAGGCCGCGCGGATCGCCTCGGCGAGCCCTGCCCCATACGCGGCGTAGACGCCGCCGGCGTTACCGGTGCCGATCCTGATCACGCCCGTCGGGGCAGGCACCTCCCCCAGGTTGTGGCAGCCGGCCACGACGAGGACGACCAGCGCCATCCACACCAGCCTGCGCATGGGTTGGGCCTCCCGATCCCGTGGAACGCACGCACCGGATCCCGGGCACGCGCGGTCAGCCGGCCACGCTCCGGCCCAGCCGGTACCCGACCCCGCGCACGGTCTGGATCAGCACCGGCTCGCCGAGCTTCTTGCGCAGGGTCGCCATGTGCACGTCCAGGGTCCGGTCCACGCCCTGCCAGGCCGTTCCCCAGACCTCGGTGATCAGGCGTTCCCGCGGCACGACGGTTCCGGGGGCCTGGGCGAGGCAGGCGAGCAGGGCGAACTCCTTGCGGGTGAGGGCGATCGGCCGCCCGCCCCGGGTGACCTCGTGCGCGCCGAGATCGAGGTGCAGGTCCTCGATCTCGAGCACCGGCCGGGGGCGCGGCCGGACCCGGCGGAACACGGCCTCGATGCGCGCCCCGAGCTCGGCGAGGGAGTACGGCTTGACGAGGTAGTCGTCGGCGCCGCAGCGCAGGCCCATCACCCGGTCGCGTTCCTCCCCGCGAGCGGTGACGGCGATGATGGGCACGTCCGATCCCTCCCGGCGGAGCCGCCGGCAGATGTCCAGGCCGTCCCCGTCGGGCAGCCCCATGTCGAGCAGGATCAGATCGACCGGCGGAGCCTCGAGCGCCTCGGCCGCGGTCACCGCGCGCAGCACCTCGTACCCCTGCCGCTGGAGCGCCTTGCTGAGCGCGTTGCCCAGCCGGATGTCGTCCTCGACGACCAGCACGCGTAGGTTTCCCACCCCGGCCTCTCAATTTCGGTACCTCTGATCCACGCGCCCGAGCGCGGTCGGGCCGGATACCGCGCATTTGGGAGCGAGGCTGATTCCCCAGGTGCGGTCATGTCATACCCGGCCGTTTTCCGGCACGCTCGCGTCGATCCGGGAGCACTTCACTCCAGGATTGACCGATAGTTTTATTTCATGACTGTTACGCCTGAGGCAAGGGGGTCGTGCCCGTTCCGGGTCGTGCGGACCGTAGGAGCCGCTCACCGGTCGCGCGGGGGCCGGAGGCGAGGGCCGGGGAGATGCGGCGCCGATGCCCTGCGCACGGCTGCACCCCGGGTCGCGACCGCCGGCGCGGAATTGACACACCGCGCCGGGTGAGGCCGGTTCCCGATCGCGGCCGGGCATTGGCTCATGCAGATTTGCGTGATCTTAGGCCATGAATAGCGGCGCGCTCAAGGTTAATCATTGGGAAACGTGTTGCCGGGTTTTCCGCTGATTCGCACCTTGCAGGCGCGCCTGGGTGGGAGCGGAAACCGGCCGAATGGCCCGCGGTAAAGGCGTGCCCGGGCCGGGCGGCGGCGTGCCGCTATGCCCCGGCCGTCCTGCCGGGAGGGCGTACGGAGCGCCGTGCGCGGCAGGCCCCGGTGTGCGGGCGGCCCGGGACGGCGGGCTAACCGGGATGGCCGCACAAAGCCCCCGGTGCGGCTCCGGTCATCGGGTGCGGTGCGGAAACGCCCGCCGGTCCGGTTCCGGGAATGCGGCCGGGCCGTCCCGGCCGCTCCGGGTATCGCCGGGTGCGGGCAGGCCGTGGCAGGGGACAAGGGCGTCTGGGCCGGTCAGGCGCGATCGATCCCGACGTCGCCCGGGACCTGGCCGGGAGAAGGTGACGACTGGAGACCCGGCGGAACTGATCGGCGGTCCGCGCGGGTCGGCGGCGACAAGCGCGCCCTGAGGGATTCGAACCCCCGACCATCGGATTAGAAGTCCGGTGCTCTATCCAGCTGAGCTAAGGGCGCTCCCGCTCAATTGTGCAGGATCCCGGGAACCGCTGTGCAACGGTTATTGCATCGGTAGGGTAAACGAGTAATATCGCGATGACCTCGGCCCGAAAACGCGCCCCCGCACGCGTACGGCACGGCCGCCGGGGCCGGGCCGCGGCCGTACCGGACACGGCCCTCGCCGGGCGCCGCCCGCCGTGGTGACCGCGAGCCGGTGCGCGGCGTGCTCCCACGGACCCGGTACGGCACGATCGGCCGGCGTTGATCGAATTCGGGTGGCGAAACCGCCCCGGCGCGGGCGTCCGGAACGTTACCCTTGTGGGCCATGTCGCTGAGCATGACCCTGACCGAGGTCAGGCTGGGCGGGGGAGAGACCACCGAGGGTGTCGTGCGGGTGGGCGACACCGTGCGGCGGCCGGCGCGGGCCTCGACGCCCGCGGTCAACGCCCTGCTCGCGCACCTCGAGGCGGTGGGGTTCACCGGCGCCCCGCGCGTGCTCGGCGTCGACGAGCTGGGCCGCCAGGTGCTCACCTACATCCCCGGCGAGACCGCCGCGCGCCCGCTCCCGCCGTACGCGGTGAGCGAGGAGACCCTGGTCGCGCTCGCCCGGCTGCTGCGCGCCTACCACGACGCGGTCGCGGGCTTCGTCCCGCCGCCGGGGGCGGTCTGGGAGGAGGGCTCCGGCGACGACGGCGAACCCGAGATCATCGGGCACTGCGACGTCACCCCGGAGAACGTGGTGTTCCGTGACGGCCGCCCCGTCGCCCTCATCGACTTCGACCTGGCCCGGCCCGCCACCCGGCTGTTCGACGTGGTCACCACGCTGCGGCACTGGGCCCCGCTCGCCGACCCCGTCGACGCCGACCCGCGCCAGCGCAACCTCGACGTGGGCCGGCGGCTGCGGCTGTTCTGCGACGCGTACGGCCTGCCGCCGCGCGACCGCCGCCGCGTCGTCGAGGTGGCCCGGCTGCGGTTCGGCCGCTCGTACGCGGCGATGCGCGCCCGGGCGCTCCGCGAGGGCGGCGGCTGGGCCCGCATGTGGGCCTCCGGCGCGGGCGACCGCATCCGCCGCGCCGCCGCCTGGCTCGACGCCCACCAGGAGGAGCTGGAGCGGCACCTGTTCTGACCGCTCGCGGGCACGCCTGGCATGGTGGGACGGCCGGGCCCGGACCCCGCGGGAAAGGAGGCGGCACGGCGTGCCCGGCCGCCGTGCGACGACCATGGCGTTTGCCTTCCGCCGATCGGCGCGCGCCGCCGCACCCGGCACACCGGTACGGCACGGCGGCCGCATGCGCGCGGCCGCCGCCCTCGGCCTGCTCGCCGGGGCCGCCGCGGACGCGGTCTTCGCCGACCCGCGCCGCGGCCACCCGGTCGCCCTGTTCGGCCGGGCCGCGGCCGCGCTCGAGCGCCGCCTGTACGCGGACTCGAAGGCCCGCGGCGCGGCCCACGCCGCGCTGTGCGCCGGCGGCGCGGCCCTGCTCGGCGCGGCCGCGCAGGCGCTCACCCGGGACCGGCCGTGGGCCCGGGCCGCGGTGACCGCCGCCGCCACCTGGGCGGTGCTCGGCGGCACCAGCCTCGGCCGGGAGGGCGCCTACCTCGCCGCCGCCCTGGAGCGCAAGGACATCGCCGCGGCCCGGGCCCGCCTGCCCCACCTGTGCGGGCGCGACCCCGGTCGCCTCGACGAGCCCGAGCTCGCCCGCGCCACGGTCGAGTCGGTCGCGGAGAACACCTCCGACGCGGTGGTCGCCCCGCTGGTGTGGGGCGCGATCGCCGGGGTGCCCGGCCTGCTCGGCTACCGGGCGATCAACACGCTCGACGCCATGGTCGGCCACCGCTCGCCCCGGTACGCGAACTTCGGCTGGGCGGCGGCCCGGCTCGACGACGCGGCGAACCTGCTCCCGGCCCGGCTCACCGCCGCGCTCGCCGTACTCGCCGCGCCCGTGGCCGGCGGCTCGCCGCGGCGGGGGGGCGGCCCCCCCCCCCCGGGGCGGCGGCGGCCCCCCCCCCCCCACGCCGGCCGGGGGGGGGGCGGGGTCGCCCGG
>QGUZ01000074.1 GCA_003242605.1 Actinomycetota bacterium | reverse complement strand
GTCTTGACCTTGCCGAAGCCGGTCGGGTTGGTCATACCCGGCCTGCTGTCCGGCTTGGGCCCGCCCTTGACCTGGAGCCGCTCGCTCCGGCTGACCTTGTAGTCGTACTTGTACTCCTTGGCCGCCTTCAGGGCGGCGGCGTTGGCGTCGAGCCAGAACTGCGCCACCGAGTACGCCTGGGCCGGAGTCTTGGCCAGGTACTCACTGGACCGCACCGGAGCGGCGGACGCGGTGGTGGTGGTGACCAGCGAGGTGCCCAGTACGGCGGAGGCGGCTACGGCACCACCAAGCGGGAGAACAAGACGCTTGACTCGGGTGTTCAAGGGAAGCTCCTTGGGACGTCGTGCAGTGCAACGCATCGGGTGTCCCACGCGTCAGTCGAGAGACAGTCAGGAACATACGCGGTGATCTCGGGGTTCTCACAGGTTTTCTTCAAGGAAAAGTCGATCACCGCGCATGTGACACTTCTGTGACCTTTGTGAACGCGTGTGTCAGATGTCACTTTGTGTGGACATCGCCGCAGGTCGTAGGCGGGGTCCCGGCCGCCCCCGGGCGGCGCGGAGTAACGGCGCCGTCAAGGGTGCGGGATGCTTCATGTGGCACAAATCACATGGATCGCACGGCACCGATTCGGCGTCGATCGCGTCTAAGAGGCTTGCCACCCGCCGCCGGGTGGGGGTGAACTGGAGGCACCCGGTGGCGGCAGCGGACGAGGCAGGAGCTCGTGACCCGTCTCGACATCGTTGAGCAGGGCCCGCGGCGGCGGTGGCGCCTGCTGCGCGTCCTGGCCGGGGCCGGTCTGCTCGCGCTCGCCGCCGGAGCCCTGCTGTCCCGCGGGGGCGACCCGGCGCCGGCCCCGGCGGCCGAGCCCTCTGCGCAGAGCGAGCCCACCCGCACCGGCCGGCCCACCCCCCGGGTCAGCGTCGGCGACTCCAACCCCGTCACGATCAACGCGCTCTTCCCCGAGGAGCGGGGGAGCGGGGACACCCGGCGGATCGACCTCACCTTCCCCGACGGCTCGCGGGCCACGCTCACCTACCCCGCCGACCTCCGCCTCGCCGAGCTGGGTGTGCGCCCGCAGATCGGCGGGACGCTGATGACCGACGGGGAGCTGCAACCCCGGCTGCTCGTCGCCCCCATGCGGGGCGAGGCCGAGGTCGCGCGGAACGGGCCGATGATCCGGCGCCTCGAGGACAACGTGACGCTCTGGCCGCAGCCGCCGGGCTCGCCCGGCGCGGGCGAGGTGCTGCTGTTCGAGTTCGGCCGCTGGCGGCTCGCGCTCACCGACCGGCGCGCCGGCCTCACCTTCGAGCAGCGTCAGGCCTGGGCGCGCAACCTGCGCGGCAGGGTCACCAAGGACGGCTTTTTGGTGCTGTCCGCCCGGCCGCCGCTCGTGCTCTCCCGGCCGGGCGCGGTGTACGCCGAGCGCCCGTACGGCCCGCAGCTGTGGATCGGCGGCGACGGCGGCCCGCTGATCGTGCTCACCCCCACCCCGGACTGCGCCGAGCGCGCGGTCGTGCCGCCGACCGTCCGGGACCGGCCGGGCGACTCGGCCGCACGGTGCCGGGGCGACGTGCACGTGGCGGTCGCCGGCGAACGCGACTTCGTGCGGCGCGTGATCGAGGAGGTGCGGGTGCGCTACACCCCGCGAGGGCGTGGTGGGTAGGGTTCCGGCATGTTCGCCGTAACCGCAAGCGCCACCGACCCGAACGACCCGCTCCGCGGCCTCACCCTGGGGGAGCGGCCCGAGCCGAAGGTCCCCGACGGCTGGACCACCGTGACCGTCCGGGCCGCGGCGCTCAACCACCATGACCTGTGGACGCTCCGGGGCGTGGGCATCGGCCAGGACCGGCTGCCCATCGTGCTCGGCTGCGACGCCGCGGGCGTCGACGAGGACGGCAACGAGGTGATCGTGCACGCGGTGATCGGCACGCCGGTGCACGGGGACGAGACCCTCGATCCCAAGCGCTCGCTGCTGTCGGAGGTGTACGACGGCACGTTCGCCGAGCGGGTGGCCGTGCCGCGCCGCAACCTCGTGCCCAAGCCCGCCGGGCTCAGCTTCGAGCACGCCGCCTGCCTGCCCACCGCGTGGCTCACCGCCTACCGCATGCTGTTCGAGAAGTCCGGCTGCGAGCCCGGCTCCACCGTGCTCGTGCAGGGCGCGGGCGGCGGCGTCGCGACCGCGCTGATCATGCTCGGCCGGGCCGCCGGGTACCGGATGTGGGCGACGAGCCGCTCGGCGGAGAAGCGGGCCCGGGCGCTCGAGCTCGGCGCCGACCAGGTGTTCGAGCCCGGGGCGCGGCTGCCCGAGCGGGTGGACGCGGTGATGGAGACGGTCGGCCAGGCGACCTGGGCGCACTCGCTCAAGGCGCTGCGGCCCGGCGGCCGCATCGTGGTGTCCGGCGCCACGAGCGGCGCGGTGCCCCCGGCCGAGCTCAACCGGGTCTTCTTCCTCCAACTTTCCGTGGTGGGCAGCACCATGGGCACCCGCGAGCAGCTGGAACGGCTCGCCCGCTTCCTCGAGCAGACCGGCGTGCGGCCGGTGATCGACCGGACGCTGCCGCTCGACCGGGCCCGCGAGGGCTTCGAGGCGATGCAGCGCGGCGAGCTGTTCGGCAAGGTCGTCTTCACGCTGCAGTGACCCGCGGGCGCGGACCCGGGGGGACCCGGCGCGTCACCGCCGGAGCGCCTCCCGGATCCGCTCCGCCACGTCGTCGAGCGCCTCGCGGCAGTAGGTGAGCGTGTTCTCGTCCAGCTCGGCCTCGGCCGCCTCGCGCCGGATCCGCGCGACGAAGTCGGCGAGCATGCGGCCCAGCTCGGCGTCGTACTCGGCCCGCTCCCGCCGGGCCTGGCGGGTGCCGCCCGCGCCGGAGGCGCCGAAGCCCCGCCAGAACTCGTCCCAGATGCGCAGCCACTCCCGGGCCCACTGCTCGCCCTCGTCGAGCAGCTCCTGGGGCGGCCGGCCCCAGGCCACGGTGAACGGGAACGACACCCGCGGCCCGCGCCCGCGCCGCTCCTCGGCCCCCGGCCGCCCCCGGTCGGCGGTACGGCTCGCGCCCTCGCTCCGCCGCATGTCGCGGGCGACCCGGGTGAGCTCGTCGCGCAGCGCGCGCACGGTCTCCCGGACGTCCTCCTTCACCTCGCGGGCGATGTCCCGCACCGAGTCGGCGATCTCCTGCTCCAGCTCGGCGAGCTCGTCGAGCCGGGCGTTGAGCTCGGCGCGGCCCTTGTCGGTGATGGTGAACACCTTCTTGCCGTCCCGCACCTCGTGCGTGACGAGGCCCTCCTCCTCCAGCCGGGCGAGCCGCGGGTAGATCGTGCCGGGGGAGGGGGAGTAGACGCCGAGGAACCGGTCCTGCAGCAGCCGGATCACCTCGTACCCGTGCCGCGGGCTCTCCTCCAGCAGCTTGAGCAGGTACAGCCGAAGCCGCCCGTGGCGAAACACCGGACTCATGACTCCTCCCCTCCCGGGCGCGGCTCCCCGCGCAGCAGTGTGACGTCCCCCGACACGGTGGTGACCTCGACCGAGGCCATGCCACCGCCGAGCCGCCCGCTCACCGACCGGGCGCCCGGGTACCCGTCGCAGCGGAGCCCGTCGAAGCCGGTGGTGATGGCGCCGACGGCCGAGCGCAGCAGCACGTCGGTGTCGACGTCGGCGGGCAGCCGTACCACGACCGGGCCGGACACGCTGTGCAGCGTGACGTGCCCGGTGGGCGTGAGGGCGAGGTCGGCGGTGATCCGGGCGGACACCGTGTCCGCCCGCAGCCGCCGCGGGGTGCCGGCGGCGACGGTGAGCTCGCCCGCCACGCTGGTGAACGACAGATCCCCGGTGAGCGCCCGGCTCTCCACCGCGCCGGACACAGTCTCGGTGCTGATCTCGCCGCTCACGCCGTCGAGCACGACGTCGCCGGTCACGCTCCGCACGCTGGTCCGGTTCTCGAACCCGGCGACCACCGCGGAGGCGGAGACCACGCCCACCCGCACCCGGCAGTCCCGCGGCGCGGTGAGGGTGAGCACGGCGCGCCGCCGGTCGGGGCGAAGCCAGCCGAGCAGGCCCTCCACGCCCGGCTCGCCGTACCCCACGACGAGCCGGCCGTCGTCGTGGGTGACGGTGAGCGGCGCCGGGCCGATCTCGCTCACCTCGAGCATCGGCGGCCCGTCGCTCGCCAGTACGGCGAGCCGCCCCGCCATCACGCGCACGGTGAGCTCGGTGACGGGGCCGAACGTGAGCCGATCCGGTGAGTCGATCGTCCAGCGTTGCATGACGGGCCCTCCGCCTCGACTGTCGTCGAAGAACACGATATGTCGCGTTGACCCAAAGTCAAGACATATCGCATTCTACTCGTCGTCGAGCCCGTCCTCCCCGTCGTCGAACCGGGCGAGCCAGGTGGCGAACCGGTCGATGGGGGTCTCGAACTCGGGGTTGAGATCGACGAACTCGCGCAGCCGCTCGGCGAGCCAGGAGATCGCGATCTCCTCGTCGCCGCGCCGCTCCACGAGCTCCTCGATGCCGCGATCGGTGAAGTACATCGCAGTTTCCTCCTGCGCATACGGGAAGTCCCCCACGCCGGGCCGCGCGGGGCCCGGCGTGGGGGACCGGATCGTCGTCTTCGGTCCGGGCGGTGAGCCCGGCGAAGGGGTCAGGCGCCGAAGACCTTCCGCAGCAGCTCCTCCTGCTCCTCCTCGTGCTTGGCCTGCGAGCCGGTCGCCGGGGAGGGGTTCGGGTCCCGCGAGATCCGGCGGATCGGCCGCCCGCCCAGCAGGTCGGGGTTCTCGGCGAGCTTGAGCGTCAGGTACGGCCACGGGCCCATGTTGACCGGCTCCTCCTGCGCCCAGATCAGCTGGACGTCGGAGCCGTACCGGTCGAGCTCGGCGATGAGCTCCTGCCGCGGCCACGGGTAGAGCCGCTCCAGCCGGACGAGCGCGACGTCATTCCGGCCGAGCTTCTCCCGCCGCGCCAGCAGGTCGTAGTAGATCTTGCCGGAGCACAGCACCACGGTGCGCACGCCCGCCGGGTCGACCTTGGTGTCGCCGAGCACCGGGCGGAACGAGCCGCTGGTGAAGTCGCGGACCGGGGAGGTCGCGCCCTTGTGCCGCAGCAGCGACTTCGGCGTGAACACGATGAGCGGGCGCCGCCGGTTCGACAGCACCTGCCACCGCAGCAGGTGGAAGTACTGCGCCGAGGTCGTCGGCTGCGCGACCGTCATGTTGTCCCGGGCGCACAGCTGCAGGAACCGCTCGATGCGGGCCGAGGAGTGGTCCGGGCCCTGGCCCTCGTAGCCGTGCGGCAGCAGCAGCACCACCGAGGAGCGCTGGCCCCACTTCTCCTCGCCGGAGCAGACGAACTCGTCGATGATCGACTGGGCGCCGTTGGCGAAGTCGCCGAACTGCGCCTCCCAGCAGACGAGCGCGTCCGGGCGCACCGTGCTGTAGCCGTACTCGAAGCCCATCGCGGCGAACTCGCTGAGCAGCGAGTCGTACACGTAGAACTTCGTCGTGCCGTGGTTGAACGCCTTGAGCGGGGTGTGCTCCTCGCCGGTGAGCCGGTCGACCAGCACGGCGTGCCGCTGGCCGAAGGTGCCGCGCCGGGAGTCCTGGCCGACGAGCCGCACCGCGTGGCCGTCGATGAGCAGCGAGCCGAACGCGATCGTCTCGCCCATCGCCCAGTCGATCGCGTCCTCCTCGACCATCTGGGCGCGGCGCTGCAGCAGCGGCACCAGCCGCGGGTGCGGCGTGAAGCCCTCGGGGAGGTTGATCTGGGTGTCGACGACCCGCTTGATCGCCTCCTCGGTGGTGGCGGTCGGGGTGTCCTCGTGCCGCCACGGCACCAGGTCCTCGGCCGGCGGCTTGAGCACCGCGCCGGGCTCCGGCGGGCGCTTGGCCGCCTCGCGGACCTCGGTGAACGCGCGCTCCAGCTTCTCCTGGTAGTCGCGCAGCGCCTGCTCGGCCTCCTCCACCGTGATGTCGCCGCGGCCGATCAGCGCCTCGGTGTAGAGCTTCCGCACCGACCGCTTGGCGTCGATCAGGTCGTACATCAGCGGCTGGGTGAAGCTCGGGTTGTCGGCCTCGTTGTGGCCGCGGCGGCGGTAGCAGACGAGGTCGATGACCACGTCCTTGCGGAACGCCTGGCGGTACTCGAACGCGAGCCGGCCCACCCGGACCACGGCCTCGGGGTCGTCGCCGTTCACGTGGAAGATCGGCGCCTGGATCATCCGGGCCACGTCGGTGGCGTACACCGACGAGCGGGACGAGGCGGGCGAGGTGGTGAAGCCGACCTGGTTGTTGACGACCACGTGCACGGTGCCGCCGGTGCGGTAGCCGCGCAGCTGCGACAGGTGGAGGGTCTCGGCGACCACGCCCTGGCCGGCGAACGCGGCGTCGCCGTGGATGAGCACCGGCAGGACGGTGAAGCCCTCCTCGCCGCGCTCGAGCAGGTCCTGCTTGGCGCGGACCACGCCCTCGAGCACCGGGTCGACCGCCTCCAGGTGCGACGGGTTCGCCACCACCGACGTCTTGATCTTCGAGCCGTCGAGGGCGGTGAAGATGCCGCTCGCGCCGAGGTGGTACTTGACGTCACCCGAGCCGTGCGCGCTGCGCGGGTCGAGGTTGCCCTCGAACTCGGCGAAGATCTGCGCGTACGACTTGCCGACGATGTTGGCGAGCACGTTGAGCCGGCCGCGGTGGGCCATGCCGATGACGACCTCGTCGAGGCCGTCCTGCGCGGCCGCGGTGATCACCGAGTCGAGCAGCGGGATGAGCGACTCGCCGCCCTCGAGCGAGAACCGCTTCTGGCCGACGAACTTGGTCTGCAGGAAGGTCTCGAACGCCTCGGCGTTGTTGAGCCGGCGCAGGATGTTGAGCTGCTCCTCCCGGCTCGGCTTCTGGTGCGGCCGCTCGACGCGCTCCTGGATCCAGGCCCGCTCCTCGGGCTCCTGGATGTGCATGTACTCGATGCCGATCGTGCGGACGTAGGAGTCCCGCAGCACGCCCAGGATGTCGCGCAGCTTCATCAGCGGCTTGCCGCCGAAGCCGCCGGTGGGGAACTCGCGCTCCAGGTCCCACAGCGTCAGGCCGTGCGACTGGATGTCGAGGTCGGGGTGCTTGCGCTGGCGGTAGTCGAGCGGGTCGGTGTCCGCCATGAGGTGGCCGCGCACCCGGTAGGCGTGGATGAGCTCGAGCACCCGGGCCGACTTGGTGACCTCGTCGTCGTGGCTGACCGAGATGTCGCGGACCCAGCGCACCGGCTCGTACGGGATGCGCAGCGCCTCGAAGATCTTGTCGTAGAACGCGTCCTCGCCGAGCAGCAGCTGGTGGATCTTGCGGAGGAACTCGCCCGACTGCGCGCCCTGGATGATCCGGTGGTCGTAGGTCGAGGTGAGCGTGAGGATCTTGCTCACCGCGAGGCGGGCGAGGGTCTCGTCGGAGGCGCCCTGGTACTCCGCCGGGTACTCCATCGCGCCGACGCCGACGATCGTGCCCTGGCCCTGCATGAGCCGGGGTACCGAGTGGACGGTGCCGATCGTTCCGGGGTTGGTGAGGGTGATCGTGGTGTCGGCGAAGTCCTCGACGGTGAGCTTGCCGGCCCGGGCCCGGCGCACGATGTCCTCGTACGCCGTCCAGAACTCCCGGAAGTTCATCTCCTCGGCCCGCTTGATCGAGGGCACGAGGAGCTGCCGGCTGCCGTCGGGCTTCTTGATGTCGATGGCGAGGCCGAGGTTGACGTGCCGCGGCTTGACGAGCGTCGGCTTGCCGTCGATCTCGGCGTAGGAGTGGTTCATCTCCGGCATCGCCTTGACCGCCTGGACCACGGCGTAGCCGATGATGTGCGTGAACGAGACCTTGCCGCCACGCCCGCGGGCCAGGTGGTTGTTGATGACGATGCGGTTGTCGATGAGGAGCTTCGCCGGTATCGCCCGCACGCTCGTGGCGGTCGGCACCGCGAGGCTCGCCTCCATGTTCGCCACCGTGCGGGCGGCCGCGCCGCGCAGCCGCTCCTCCTCCGCGCCCTCGGGCACGGGCGCCTTGGCCGCCTTCTTGGCGGCGGGCGCGGGCGCCGCCTTCGCCGGGGCCGGCGCGGCCGGAGCGGTTTCCGCGGGGGCCGGCGCGGTGGCCGTGGCGCCGGAGTCGGCGCCGTTGCTCGCCTGAGTGGCCGTGGCGCGCTTGGCACCGGCGCCGTAATCAGCGAAGAAGTTCCACCATGCCCGGTCTACCGACTCGGGATCTTCTAGGTACTTCTGGTACAGCTCATCGACAAGCCACTCGTTCTGCCCAAAGCTGGCCAGCGGGTTTGTCCGCGACGACTCAGACGACACGGCGGAAATCGCCCTCTTCCGCAGATCGGCGTTGGATTGGAAGACCTGTCCAAGGCTACTCGCCCCGCCAGGGGGCGTGTGCCCAACAACGGGATCGCGATGTCGGCACGTTGACGGGCCGGTGACTCATCCGATGCGCATCCGGCGGCTCCTTGCGTCCTCGGCGTCCCGGCGGCGGCGCGCCGCCGAGGGGCGAGGTGGCGGGCATCTCCTCGATCCGATCCTCTCAGTGCGCACGCGGTTGGTCACCACCCGGCGCCCTCACCCGCCGGTCAGGCCCTGCTGGCCGCGTGGCCAGACGATCTGGCCCGGTGGTGAGGTACAGGGCGCCGCTTATCCTGAACGTGCCCATATTGAATCATATGTGTTACTAACGGTTGTCCCGTCCGGTGGAACGCGGGCGGGCCGAACCGAGCGTCGTCGTGCGGTCTTCCCCGGAGCCGCCCGCGGGCGCGCCGGGGCCCGGTCGCGCGGGCGGTGCCGTACCGGCTTCCCGTGACCCCCACTAGAACGGCATTCGATTCATATGCGCACAATCGTGGGGGGTGAAGGGAGTTTCGGATGGTACGGGAAACAGCGGTCGGCGCCGCCGGCGAAATCCGCCCGGGCGCGGCGCCTGAAAAGGCGCCGGGCACTGTGCCGGAGCCTGTGCCGGACCCTGTGGCGGACCCTGTGGCCGGAGCCGCGCCGGAGGCCGCCGCGCGCGTCTCACGCGCTCGGGCGCGATCGGTCCCGTCCGCCGCCGAGGGCCGGCGCGCCGCCTCGCGGAACGGCGAGCTGCCGGCCGTCGAGCGGGTACGGCCCGGCCTCTGGTCGATCCCCGTGCCGGTCCCGATCGACTCGCTCCGGTACGTGCTCGTCTACGCGCTCGAGCTGCCCGACGGCGTCGCGATCGTGGACGCCGGGTGGGACAGCGACGAGGCCTACACCGCGCTGTGCGACGGGCTCGCCGCGGCCGGGTTCGCCGTCTCCGACGTGCGGGCGGTGCTCGTCACCCACGTGCACCCCGACCACTACGGCCTCGCCGGGCGGGTGCGCGAGCGGTCGGGGGCGTGGATCGGGGTCCACCCGGCCGACGCCGACCTGGTCCGGAACCGCCGCGTCCAGGACGCCGAGGACCCGGAGGCGCGCGTCAAGGAGCTGCTGCGGCGCGACCGGGAGCTGCTCGAGCGGTGCGGGGCGCCGCAGGAGGTGATCACCGAGGCGGTGAACCTCGCGGGGATGATGCGCCGGTTCGCCGCCCCGGCCCGCCCGGACGTGCTCATCGAGGACGGCGACCGGCCGGTGCTGCCGGGCTGGGACCTGCGCGCGATCTGGACGCCCGGGCACTCGCCCGGCCACCTGTGCTTCGTCTCGGAGAGCCGGCGCGTCCTGCTCACCGGCGACCACGTGCTCCCGCGGATCACCCCGATCGTGTCGGTGCACCCCCAGTCGCCGCCGAACCCGCTCGCCGACTACCTCGACTCGCTCGCGAAGGTGCGCGCGGCCGGCGCGGCGGCGGGCGTCACCGAGGTGCTGCCCGCGCACGAGTACCGGTTCCGGGACCTCGCCGCGCGGGTCGACCACCTCATGGCGCACCACACCGAGCGGCTCGCCGAGATCGAGGCGGCGGTCGCCGCGGCGGGCGGCGCGGCCTGCTGGGAGATCGCGAGCCGGCTCACCTGGTCCCGGCCCTGGGAGTCGATCCCGAGCTTCCTGCGCAGGATGGCGAACAACGAGACGCTCGCCCACCTGGTCTGGCTGGAGTCCCGCGGCCGGGTCCGCCGGGTGCCGGGGCGGCCGGATCTGTGGTACCCGGCCGGCTGAGCCCGCGGCCGGGCCGTACCGAACCCTTCCCGGATCGGGAACCAGAGGTTACCGCCGGGTAGCCGTGCCGGGTGCGGGTCCGGCTATCGTGTGACAGCACCAGAACGTTGTTCTCCTGGAAGTTCTCCTGGAAGGGCGCACACATGTCGGAGCTTCGATTTGATGGGAAGGTCGCCGTCGTCACCGGTGCCGGGAACGGGCTCGGCCGGTCGCACGCGCTGCTGCTCGCCGAGCGCGGGGCGAAGGTCGTGGTGAACGACGTCGGCGGCGCGCTCGACGGCACCGGCTCCTCCGCGGGCCCCGCGGCCGAGGTCGTCGAGACGATCAAGAAGAACGGCGGCGAGGCCGTCGCGAGCACCGACAGCGTCGCCACTCCGGAGGGCGCCCAGGCGATCATCCAGACCGCCCTCGACGCGTTCGGCCGGGTGGACATCCTCGTCAACAACGCCGGCATCCTGCGCGACCGGTCGTTCGGCAAGATGACGGTCGAGGAGTTCGACGCCGTGCTCGCCGTGCACGTGCGCGGCTCGTTCCTCGTCACCCGCGCCGCCTTCCCGCACATGAAGGAGCAGGCGTACGGCCGGATCATCAACACCAGCTCGCCGGCCGGCCTGTTCGGCAACTTCGGCCAGACGAACTACTCCACCGCGAAGATGGGTCTGGTCGGCTTCACCAAGACCCTCGCCATCGAGGGCGCCCGCGCCAACATCAAGGTGAACGCGATCGCCCCGGTGGCGTGGACCCGGATGACCCAGTCGATCCTCCCGGCCGAGTTCGAGCAGAAGTTCTCCGTCGACCGGATCAGCCCGCTCGTGGCCTACCTCGCCCACGAGAGCTGCGAGACCACCGGTGAGGTGTTCTCCGTCGGCGGCGGCCGGGTGGCCCGCGTGTTCGTCGCCGAGGGCCCGGGCTGGCGCACCGACGACATCAGCCCCGAGGCGATCCGCGACAACTGGGAGGCGATCATGGCCGAGCAGCCGTACCTCACCACCGAGCTCGGCAAGCAGGCCCAGGCCTCCATGGAGAAGATGCTCTGACCCAGGACGGACCTCGCGCGGCACCCGCGGCATCGCCCGCGGGTGCCGCCCGCGTCTGCGGCCCGGCCGCGCCGTACCGGCACCGCCCGCGTACGGCGCCGCCGGGCCGATCTTTGTTCGATCATCGGCGTAAGTCGCCGTATGTCGGCCATTGTGCCGGCGGAAGTATGGGGGATGGGACGGCGGGAGACCGCTCTCCGTCCTCACTTCGTTCGATCATCGACAGAAAAGAGTATTGATTCCGGCGAAAGTCATGATTTATGTTCGCGGCATGACCACCCCATCGGGCGACGAGCGAGCCGTACCCGGCTCCCCGGCGGACGTGCTCACCCTCATCGGCGCGGGATCGGCGACCACGCGCGCCGACCTGGCACGGATCACCGGGCTCGCCCGATCCACCATCTCCCAGCGGGTGGACCAGCTCATCGAGAGCAGGCTGGTGAGCGAGACCGAGGGCGGGGAGTCCACGGGCGGGCGGCCGCCGCGCCAGCTGCGGCTGCGCACCGCGGACAACGTGGTCGCCGGGGTGGACCTCGGCGCCACCCACTGCCGGATCTCGCTCATGGACATCAGCGGGCGCACCCTCGCCACCCATGAGGACCCGCTGCTGATCTCGGAGGGGCCGGAGACCGTGCTCGCGCACGTGGACCGGCGCATCCGCGGCCTGCTCGCCGACGCGAAACTCACCCCCGAGGCGCTCAAGGCGATCGGCATCGGCGTGCCCGGCCCGGTCGAGTTCGCCACCGGCCGCCCCAACAACCCGCCGATCATGCCCGGGTGGAACGCGTACCCGATCCCCGACTACTTCACCGAGCGGTACAACGCGCTCGTCAAGGTCGACAACGACGTGAACGTGATGGCGCTCGGCGAGCACCGCGCCGCCTTCCCGGACACCCGGTACCTGCTGTTCGTCAAGGTCGGCACCGGGATCGGCTGCGGGATCATCGCCCAGGGGCGGCTGCACCGCGGCGCCCAGGGCTGCGCCGGCGACATCGGCCACATCCGGGTGAGCGGCCACGACGAGGCCGGGTGCCGGTGCGGCAACAGCGCGTGCCTCGAGGCGGTCGCGGGCGGCGGCGCGCTCGCCCGCAAGCTCACCGAGCTCGGCTTCCCCGCCGAGTCGGGCTCGGACGTGGTCGCCCTCGTCCAGGCGGGCAACACCCAGGCGCTGCGCCTCGTCCGGGAGGCCGGCCGGCTGATCGGCGAGGTGCTGGCGAGCCTGGTCAACTTCTTCAACCCCGAGGTGATCGTGGTCGGCGGCGTGCTCGCCAAGGTGCACGACCACCTGCTCGCGGGCATCCGGGAGGTCATCTACCGGCGCTCCCTCCCGCTCGCCACCCACCACCTCGCCATCGTCCCGACCCGAACCGGCGCGGACGCGGCCGCGACCGGCGCCGGAATGCTCGCCATCGAGCACTTCCTCGCCCCCGAGAACATCAACCGGATCGTCACCGAGGCCGAGTCCGCGAAGACGCCCACCTCCACCGGAGGCTGACACCCCCCTGGAGGCGACATGCCTTCACCCGCACCCCTGCTGCGCATGCGGGGCATCGTCAAACACTTCCCCGGCGTTCGCGCCCTCGACGGGGTCGATCTCGACGTGCACGCCGGGGAGGTGCACTGCCTGCTCGGCCAGAACGGCGCCGGGAAGTCCACCCTGATCAAGGTGCTCTCCGGCGCCCACCGGCCCGACGCCGGCGAGGTGCTCCTCGACGGCCGCCCGGTACGGCTCGCCGACCCGACCGCGGCGATGCGCGCCGGCATCGCCACGATCTACCAGGAGCTCGACCTGGTGGACGGGCTGACCGTGGCGGAGAACATCTTCCTCGGCCACGAGCACGCCGCGTTCGGCTTCGTCCGCCGCCGCGAGGCGAACCGGGCCGCGGCCGGGCTGCTCGCCCGGCTCGGCCACCCCGAGATCCACCCGGCCACCGAGGTGGGCCGCCTGTCGCCCGCGAGCAAGCAGGTGGTGAGCATGGCGCGGGCGCTCTCCCACAACGCCCGGCTGATCATCATGGACGAGCCGTCCGCCGCGCTCGCCCACGACGAGGTGGCGAACCTGTTCCGGGTGATCCGCGAGCTCACCGCCCAGGGCGTCGCGGTCGTCTACATCTCGCACCGGCTGGAGGAGATCCGCGAGATCGGGGACCGGGTCACCGTGCTCAAGGACGGCCGCACGGTCGCGGTCGGCCTGCCCGCGCGGGACACCCCCACCTCCCGCATCGTCTCGCTGATGACCGGCCGCGACGTGGAGTACGTCTTCCCGCCCCGGCCCGCCCCGGCGGCCGAGCGTCCCGAGGTGCTCCGGGTGGAGGGCCTCACCCTGCCCGGCCACTTCGCCGACATCTCGTTCACCGTCGGCGCGGGCGAGATCGTCGGCCTCGCCGGCCTCGTCGGCTCCGGCCGCTCCGAGATCATCGAGACCATCTACGGCGCCCGCCGCCCGAGCGCGGGCCGCGTGCTGCTCGACGGCAAACCGGTACGGCCCGGCAGCACCCGCCACGCCGTACGGCTCGGCATGGGCCTCGCCCCCGAGGAGCGCAAGGCCCAGGCGCTGCTGCTCGAGGAGCCGGTCGCGCGCAACATCACCCTCGCCGGGCTGTCGCGGTACGCCCGGTTCGGCTGGCTCGACCGCCGCGCCGAGCTCGCCGAGGCGAACCGGCTCGCCGAGGTGCTCGACATCCGGCCCCGGGACGTGCGCCGCCCGGTCAAGACGCTCTCCGGCGGCAACCAGCAGAAGGCGGTGCTCGCCCGCTGGCTCACCGAGCGCACCGCCGCCGACGGCGCGGGCGGGCTGCGGCTGCTGCTGCTCGACGAGCCCACCCGCGGGGTGGACGTGGGCGCCCGCGCCGAGCTGTACGCGGTGATCCGGCGCCTCGCCGATCGCGGCATCGGGGTGCTGCTCGTCTCCAGCGAGGTGCCCGAGGTGCTCGGCCTCGCCGACCGGGTCCTGGTGATCCGCGAGGGGCGGCTGGTGCACGAGGCCCCCGCGACCGAGCTCGACGAGCACCGCGTCCTCGACCTGGTGATGGTCGCCCGGCACGGCACGAAGGAGGGCTCCGGTGACTGAGACCAAGCAGGCGGCCCGGCAGGGCGCGCTCGCCCGGGCGCTGCCCGGCGCCGCCCGGCTCCGCCTCGGGCGCGTCGGCGAGGCGCGTCACGTCGGGCTGATCCTGGCGCTCGCGCTGCTCGCCGTGGTGGGGCTGATCACCCGCCCGGAGAACTTCGCCACCTCGGCGAACCTGGTGAGCATCCTCGCGCTCGCGTCCACCATCGGCGTGATCACCGTCGGTATGACGTTCGTGATCATCGGCGGTGGCATCGACCTGTCGGTGGGCGCGGTGATGGCGCTCGCCTCGGTGTGGGCGACCACGCTCGCCACCCAGTCGTACGGGCCGTGGGTGATGGCGATGTGCGCGATCCTCGTCGGCACCGGCGCGGGCCTGATCAACGGCATCCTCATCGCGTACGGCCGGCTGGTGCCGTTCATCGCCACGCTCGCCATGCTGGTGGCGGCGCGCGGCCTCGCCCAGCGCATCTCCGACCGCAAGACCCAGCTCATCCGGCCGGAGAACGGCGCGATCGTGGAGCTGTCCACCACCCGGGTGCTCGGGCTGCCGCTGCTCGTCTACATCTTCGCCCTCGTCGTCGTGGTCGGCTGGATCGTGCTCAACCGCACCACGTTCGGCCGCCGCACCTTCGCGGTCGGCGGCAACCCGGAGGCGGCCCGGCTCGCCGGCATCGACGTGCGGCGGCACACCATGCTGCTGTACGCGATCTCCGGCTTCTGCTGCGGCGTCGCCGCGATCCTCATCATGGCCCGGACCACCACCGGGTCGAGCACCCACGGCGACCTCTACGAGCTCGACGCGATCGCCGCCGTGATCATCGGCGGCACCCTGCTCACCGGCGGCCGCGGCTCGATCATCGGGTCGATCCTCGGCCTGCTGATCTTCACCGTCATCACCAACCTGTTCATCCTCAACGGCCTCAACACCAGCGACCAGCTCATCGCGAAGGGCCTGATCATCGTCGCCGCCGTGTTGCTGCAGCGGCGCGGCCTGGTCGGGCGACGCACATAGACGCGATCACCCCCCAACCCCAAGGAGAACCACCATGTCTCGACAGGACGCTCGCCTCGCTCGCCGTGGCTTCCTGTTCGGCGGGGCCGTCGTCGGCGCCGGCGCCCTCGTCGGCGCGTGCACGAGCAACGAGCCGCCGGCCGCGCAGCAGAGCGCGGCGCCCTCCCCGGCCGCGGGCGGCGGCACGGACAACGACCGGCCCGGTCGCGAGGTGAAGATCGGCTTCTCCGCGCCGGCCGCCGACCACGGGTGGATCGCGGCGATCGCGAAGAACGCCGAGGAAGCGGCGAAGCAGTACTCCGACGTCACCTTCGTCCCGGTCGAGCCGACCAACGACATCAACCAGCAGATCTCCGCGGTCGAGTCGCTCATCCAGCAGAAGGTGGACGTGCTCGTGCTGCTGCCGAACGACGGCGAGCAGCTCAACCAGGTCGCCCGCCGGGCGATGGACGCGGGCATCCCGGTGGTGAACCTCGACCGGATCTTCCCCGACAAGCTCTCCTACCGGACCTGGATCGGCGGGGACAACTACGGCATGGGCGTCGCCGCCGGGCACTACATCGGCCGGAAGCTCAAGGAGAAGGGCGTCACCGACCCGGTGATCCTGGAGATCCAGGGCATCGCCACGCTGCCGCTCACCCAGGAGCGCTCCAAGGGCTTCGAGGACGCGCTGCGCGCGTACGGCTACCGCGTCACCGCCCGCCAGGACGCCCAGTTCACCGTGGAGTCCGGCACCGAGGTGGCGACCAACCTGCTGCAGGCGCACAAGAAGATCGACGCCATCTGGAACCACGACGACGACCAGGGCGTCGGCGTGCTCGCCGCGATCAAGGAGGCGGGCCGCAACGAGTTCTTCATGGTCGGCGGCGCCGGCTCGGCGAACGCCATGCGGGAGATCCAGTCCGGCACCAGCGTGCTGGAGTGCACCGTCACCTACAGCCCGACGATGGCCGGCTCGGCCGTGAAGCTCGCCCGGCTCATCGCGCAGGGCAAGGGCATGAGCGACCTGGTGGAGCACCAGGTGCCCCAGTCGATCACGCTCGCCTCGGAAACGATCACCAAGGACAACGTCGAGCAGTACCTGCCGCTCGGCTTCGAATCCTGAAAGTCAGGGGGCAACACACGTGACAAGCAACAGCGCCACCGGCGGCCCGGGCACGGCCCCGGCGATCGGGGTCGGCATGGTCGGCTACGCGTTCATGGGCCGGGCGCACTCGCACGCCTGGCGGAACGTGACCGCGTTCTTCGACGTGCCGCTCCGCCCGGTGCTCGCCGCGCTCGCCGGCCGGTCGAAGGAACGCGCCGAGGCCGCCGCCGCGAGCCTGGGCTGGGCCGCCGTGGAGACCGACTGGCGTGACCTGGTCGCCCGCGACGACGTCCAGATCGTCGACATCTGCACGCCGGGCGACTCGCACGCCGAGATCGCCATCGCCGCGCTCGAGGCGGGCAAGCACGTGCTGTGCGAGAAGCCGCTCGCGAACACCGTCGCGGAGGCGGCGGCGATGGCGCGGGCGGCCGAGGCGGCGGCGGCCCGCGGCGTGCGCAGCATGGTCGCCTTCAACTACCGGCGGGTCCCGGCGGTCGCGCTCGCCCGCCGGATGGTCGCCGAGGGCCGGCTCGGCGAGCTGCGGCACGTGCGCGCCCAGTACCTGCAGGACTGGATCGTCGACCCGGAGTTCCCGCTGGTGTGGCGGCTGCAGAAGGAGAAGGCGGGCTCCGGCGCGCTCGGCGACATCGGCGCGCACATCATCGACACCGCCCAGTACATCACCGGGCGGCTCGTCACCGGCGTGTCGGCGATCACCGAGACGTTCGTGACCGAGCGCCCGCTCGCCGAGGAGTCGGCCGGGCTGTCCGCCGCGGCCGGCGCGGCCGCCAAGGGGCGGGTGACCGTGGACGACGCCGCGCTGTTCATCGGCCGGATGGAGGGCGGGGTGCTCGCCTCGTTCGAGGCGACCCGGTTCGCCACCGGCCGCAAGAACGGGCTGCGCATCGAGATCAACGGCTCGCTCGGCAGCCTCGTCTTCGACTTCGAGTCGATGAACGAGCTGTGGTTCTACGACAACACCCAGCCCGCAGCGGAGGCCGGGTTCCGGCGCATCCTCGTCACCGAGCCGGACCACCCGTACGCGGGGGCCTGGTGGCCGCCGGGACACGGCCTCGGCTACGACCACACCTTCACCCACGAGGTGAAGGACTTCCTGGAGGCGATCGCCGCCGGGACCGACCCCGCGCCGTCGTTCGCCGACGGCCTGCGGGTGCAGAAGGTGCTCGCCGCCGTCGAGCGCAGCGCCGCCGACGGCAGCCGCTGGACCAGCGTCGAGGAGATCGAGGAGGACGCATGAGCACCCGGCCAGTGACCCTGTTCACCGGACAGTGGGCGGACCTGCCGTTCGAGGAGGTGTGCCGGCTCGCCGCCGAGTGGGGCTACGACGGCCTCGAGATCGCCTGCTGGGGCGACCACTTCGAGGTGGACAAGGCCCTGGAGGACGACTCCTACGTCGCCCGCAAGCGCGAGGTGCTGGAGAAGTACAACCTCGGCGTCTGGACGATCTCGAACCACCTGGTCGGCCAGGCGGTCTGCGACCACCCGATCGACGAGCGGCACAAGGCGATCCTGCCCGCCCGGATCTGGGGCGACGGCGACCCCGAGGGGGTACGGCAGCGCGCCGCCGAGGAGATGAAGAACACCGCCCGGGCCGCGGCGAAGCTCGGCGTGAAGACCGTGGTCGGGTTCACCGGCTCGTCGATCTGGCACACCGTGGCGATGTTCCCGCCGGTGCCGCCCGCCATGATCGAGGCCGGGTACCGGGACTTCGCCGACCGGTGGAACCCGATCATCGACGTGTTCGACGAGGTGGGGGTGCGGTTCGCGCTCGAGGTGCACCCGAGCGAGATCGCCTACGACTACCACACCACCGTGCGCACGCTGGAGGCGATCGGCCGTCGTCCGGGGTTCGGGCTCAACTGGGACCCGTCGCACATGGTGTGGCAGCAGGTGGACCCGGTCGGGTTCATCCTCGACTTCGCCGACCGCATCTACCACGTGGACTGCAAGGACGCCAAGGTGCGGGTCGGCGACGGGCGGCGCGGCCGGCTCTCGTCCCACCTGCCGTGGGCGGACCCGCGCCGCGGCTGGGACTTCGTCTCCACCGGGCGCGGCGACGTGCCGTGGGAGGACTGCTTCCGCGCGCTCAACGCGATCGGCTACGACGGCCCGATCTCGATCGAGTGGGAGGACGCGGGCATGGACCGGCTGCAGGGCGCGCCCGAGGCGCTCGAGTACATCCGCCGGCTCAACGCGATCACCCCGCCCGCGGCGTCGTTCGACGCCGCGTTCGCCTCCGAGTGACGCCCGGCTAGAGTGCCTCGGGTGTCCGTTGTGTTGCGTGCGGCGCGGCGTGAGGACGTGCCGGTCATCGTGGCCATGCTCGCCGACGACCCGGTGGCGCGCAGCCGGGAGTCGGCGGACGGGTCCGCCGACGACGCCTACTACGCCGCCTTCGATGCGATCCAGGAGGACCCCCGCAACGAGCTGATCGTGGCCGAGGCGGACGGGGAGGTGGTGGGCACCATGCAGCTCACCTTCATCCCCGGGCTGTCCCGGCGCGGCGGCGAGCGGCTGCAGATCGAGGCAGTCCGGGTGGCCGCGTCGATGCGCGGCCAGGGGCTCGGGCGGAAGATGATCGACTGGGCGATCGACCGCGCCCGGGCACGCGGCTGCCGCCTGGTTCAGCTCACCTCCGACAAGTCCCGTACCGAGGCACATCGCTTCTATGAGGCGCTCGGCTTCACCGCCTCCCATGAGGGGTTCAAGCTCCTCCTGTGACCGCCCCCCGGGAGGCGGTGCCGAGCCGGCCGGCGCAGGTCAGGGGCGGGGACCTGCGCCGGCCACCCTGACCCACCGCTCGTGGCTCCGCCGGGCCGGTACGGCGGGGCCCGCGCCGGGCCGGGGGGGGGGGGGGGCCCCGGGGGGGGGGGCCCGGGGGGCCCGGGGGGGGGGGGGGGGGGGGGGGGGGGGCCGAGGGGGGGGGGGGGGGGCGGCTCCCCCCCGGGCCCCCCCCGCGGCGCG
>QGUZ01000388.1 GCA_003242605.1 Actinomycetota bacterium | reverse complement strand
TCGTGCCCGGCGAGGTGTACGAGTACACGATCGACCTGGGGGCGACCAGCCAGGTGTTCAAGGCGGGGCACCGCATCCGCGTCGACATCGCCAGCTCCAACTTCCCCTGCTACGACCGCAACTCCGGAAGCGGGAAACCGGCGGGCGAGGTCACCGAGGACGACTTCGTCACCGCCACCCAGCGCGTCTTCTTCGGCCCCGCGCACCCCAGCTCCATCCGGCTGCCGGTGATCCCGGCGGAGTGACCGCCGGCGCCGCGGTCCCGCGGGACGCGCGCCCTCCGACCTGAATCTCGCGAGAAAGGCGGATCAGCGTTGCAGCAGCTGCACATCGGGATCAACCTCGGCTTCGCCACGCTCCGGCCGGGCGTCTCCGACGAGGAGATGTACCGGAACGAGCTCGACATCGCCGTGCTCGCCGACAAGCTCGGCTACGACAGCGTCTGGGCGGTCGAGCACCACTTCGAGGACTACTCCGTCTGCCCCGACAACCTGCTCGTGCTCGCCCACCTGGCGGGCCGTACCTCGCGCATCCTGCTCGGCACCGCCGCGGTGATCCTGCCGTGGAACAACCCGCTGCGGGTCGCCGAGAAGGCGCTCATGGTGGACACGATCTCGGGCGGGCGGCTGCTGCTCGGCGTGGGCCGCGGGCTCTCCCGCAAGGAGATGGTGCCGTTCCGCATCCCGCTGGAGGAGACCCGGGACCGGTTCGACGAGGCCGCGCCGATGATCTTCGAGGCGCTGGAGACCGGCGTGATCGAGGGCGACGGGCCGTACTATCCGCAGCCGCGGGCGGTACTCCGCCCGCGGCCGCGCGGCACCTTCCACGGCCGCCGGTACTGCGTCGCCGGGTCGCCGGACTCGGTGGCGATGGCCGCGAAGCTCAAGGCGAAGATGATGTCGTTCATCACCAAGCCGGTGCCGGACCTGATGCCGACGTTCACCAAGTACCGGGAGCTGTACGAGCGCGAGCACGGCGAGCCCGCCCCGCCGATCGCCCTCAGCGTCAACATGTACTGCCACGAGGACGACGAGCTCGCCCGCGAGCGGCACTTCACGTACGTCACCCGGTTCTTCATGGCGAACGTCGAGCACTACGAGATGGCCGGGGAGCACTTCAAGGGGCTCAAGGGCCACGAGCGGTACGCGGCGAACGCCGAGTACTTCCGCTCGATCGGCCTGGAGAAGGCGGCGAGCGACTACGCGGCGGCCGCGCTGTACGGCAGCCCGGAGCGCATCCTCGGCCAGATCGAGGAGATCCGGGACGTGCTCGGCGACTTCGAGCTCTCCCTCGCGCCGTCGTTCGGCGGCATGCCGTACGACCAGGCCCGGGCGAGCCTGGAGCTGTTCGCCCGCGAGGTGCTGCCCAAGGCCCGGTCGATGCGCCGCGGGCCGGTGCGCGTGCTCGCCTAGGAGGCCGAGATGACCGGCCCCGCCCGCGGCGGCGCGGACCCCGGCCTCGCCACCGCGTTCCGGGAGACGATGGCCGCCGTGTGCACGCCGGTGGCGGTGATGACCGGCCTCGACGGCGAGCTGCCGCACGGCACCACGGTGAGCGCCTTCGCCTCCCTGTCGATGAACCCGCCCATGGTGCTCGTCGCCCTCGACCGCGCCTCTGAGCTGCTGGCGCTGGTCCGCAGGACCCGACGGTTCGGGCTCAACCTGCTCGGCGCCGGCCAGGCGGGGCTGGCCCGGAGGTTCGCGGCCAAGGGCGGCCCGGCGAAGTTTGCCGGGGTGGCCTGGGAGCGGCACTGCGGGGTGCCGCGCATCCCCGGCTCGGCGGGCTTCGTCGGGTGCACCGTCGCCGGTCTGGCGCACGGCGGCGACCACCTCATCGTGCTCGGCAACGTGGTCGCGGCCGAGACCACCGGCGACGCCCCGCTGGTCTACCACAGGCGGACCTTCGGCACGCCCACGGCGCTGCCGGAGGGATCCGGATGAGCGCGCCCGGCCGAGGGTGACCGTGAGGCCGGGCGGGCTCGCGGGCGGCCCGGCCGCCGGAGCCGCGGCACTCCGGCGGCCACCGCCCCGTCATCCCCCACCCGGGTTCTCGCCGCTCCGGCCGGTCTACCGGAGTGTGGAAACCGGTCTGGCCCCGGACCGGCCGGGTGGGGCACGATGAGGGCGCTCGCGGACGGCGGGCCCCGCGCGGTCGCGAGCGGCCGATGGCAGACCCGCATCGGGAGGCGATCTGATGCCCGTATCGCCACCGCATGGCGGCCCGCCGGTGCCGCGGACCAACGCCGAATGGGAACGGGTACGCGCCGCCAAGCTGCGGGCGCTGAGCCGCGACCCGCGTACCCTCGACCCGGCCGACTTCCCCGAGGTGCGGCCCGAGGTGCTCGCCTCGTGGCGGCGCTCGATGCTCGCCGGGGTCGACCCCGAGGCGCGCGACTACGTCATCGACGACGACTTCGACTTCCCCTCGCACTCCCGGTTCGCCGCGGTCGCCCAGCCGATCATGAACCGGCTCAAGGACGAGATCGCCGACCTGAGCTGCTGGGGGTTCCTCGCCGACCGGGCGTGCCGGCTGCTCACCGTGGCGGTCGGCGACTTCCCGACCGCGTGGCGGGTGCACCGGCAGAACCTGCGGCCGGGCATGTGCTTCGCCGAGGACCTGATGGGCACGAACGGGCTCGGCTGCGCCCACGAGACCCAGCAGGCGTTCATCATCTCCGGCACCGAGCACTTCCGCACCGACTCGGAGATCCTCACCACCACCGGCGTGATCATCCGCGACCCGTTCACCAAGCGGTACGCCGGGTCGCTCGGCGTGCACTGCCTGCGCGAGTACGGCTCGGCCGCGCTGCTGCCGCTCGTGGTGGAGATCGGCCGGTCGATCGAGACCCAGCTGCTGGCGAGCCGTACCGACGGGGAGCGGGCGCTGTTCGACGCGTTCTCCGCGGCCGAGCGGCGCCACCGGGGCCTGGTGGTCGCGGTGAGCCGCCGGCTGTTCGTGGTGAGCACCCGGGCGCGGGCGCTGGTGCGGGAGGCCGACGAGGAGCTGCTGCGCGACCTCGCCGAGGAGTGCGGCTCCCGGGAGCGCACGGTGCGCCGCGACCTCAGCTCGGGCCGCACCGTGTCGATCCGGGTGCACCCGGTGCCGCAGCCGAAGGGCGAGTTCGCCGCGGTGCTCGTGCTCCGCCCGGTGGACGGCGGCGACCGCGGCGCCGTGCCGGTGCCGGGGCCGGGCACCGCCGCATACGGCACGGCCGCCGAGTTCCGGGACCGGCTGGCGCGGGCGCTGCGCTCGGGCCGGCCGCTGCTGCTGGCCGGCGAGCGCGGCTGCGGCAAGCGGCACGAGGCGCTGGCCGCGCTGCGCGCGCTCGAGCCGCCCTGCGGGGTCGCCGAGTTCGAGGCCGCGTGCGCCCGGCTCGACCCGGACGGGTGGCTGCGCGGCCTCGCGGAGGCGCTCGCCGACCCGGCCCGCGCCGTGCTGCTGCGCCACGTCGCCGACGTCCCGGCCCAGCTGATGAGCGCGGTCGCCGACCTGGTGTCCCGGGCCCGCGCCCGGGTGGTCGGCACCACGAGCGACGACGGCGAGGACAGCGCCGCGGTGCTGCTGCTGGAGAGCTTCCCGGTGACGCTCACCGTGCCGCCGCTGCGCCGCCGCCGCGACGAGATCCCGCGGCTGTGCACGGCGATCCTCGCCGAGCTGTGCGACCCGGGCGAGCAGCCGCCCCGGCTCACCCCGCGCGCGCTCGCCGCGCTCACCGCGAACGACTGGCCGGGCAACGTCCGCCAGCTGGTGCAGGTGCTCGCCACCGCCCGGGTGCACGCCGCCGGCCCGGTGATCGACCTGCCCCACCTCCCGCCGCGGCACCGGCGGTCCCGCATCACGAACCCGCTCGACGAGGTGCGCGCCGCCGAGCGGCACGTGCTGCTCGAGGCGCTGCGCCGCACCGGCGGAGACCGGGCCGCCGTCGCCCGGCAGCTCGGCATCTCCCGCGCCACCCTCTACCGCAAGCTCAAGCGGTACGAGCTGTACTAGCGGCGGCCGCCGGGGACGGGCGGCAGGGCGGCGGCCGCCTCCGCGTCGTCCAGGCCGGTGGCCATGAGCAGGTCGACCACGATGGAGCGGAGCTGGGCGGCGACCACGTGGGCGGAGAACCCGGTGCCGCCGGGCGGCAGGTCGCGGGCGGCCTCGGCCGCGGCGAGCGCGGCCCGCCGTACCTCCTCCGGGTCGCGGGCCCGCTCCAGGTCGGCCAGGGCCCGCCGCACCGCCCCGGCGAGCCGGTGCAGGCCGTCCGGGAGGGACGGCGGGATCGGCCCGCAGGCCCAGGACGCGG
>QGUZ01000073.1 GCA_003242605.1 Actinomycetota bacterium | reverse complement strand
CCCGCGTGGTGAACGCCGTGCTCAACCTGGGGCTGCGGCTCATCCGCCGCCCGCCGCTGGAGCGGCCGCTGTCCCGCCGGGGCGTGGTGGCCTCGGCGGCCTGGGCGCTCGCCGGCTGGGCCGCGTACGGCGTGCACCTGTGGCTGCTCGTGCACGGGCTGGGCGCGACCGGCCCGGCGGCCGCGGTGCTGTCGCTCGGGGCTTTCGCGCTCGCCTGGTGCCTGGGCTTCCTCGTGGTGATCGCGCCGGCGGGCGCGGGCGTGCGGGAGGTCGCGATGGTGGCGGCGCTCGCCCCCGTGCTCGACCAGGGGCCCGCGATCGCCGCGGCCCTCGTCTCCCGGCTCGTCGTCTCGGTCGGCGACCTCGTCTGCGCGGCCCTCGCCGGGGCCGCGGCCAAGGCGGCGATCCGATGGAACGGGGCGGGCGGCCCCGGCCCCGCCGGCCCGGAGGGCGCCCCGGACCCGGAGCCGGGCCCGCACCCGGGCGAGCGGCACCCGGTACGGCCCGGCGCGGACCGCGACCCCGCGCGCGGCGACGAGTCCCGGTGACGGCCGGCAGGCCGGATCCGGACGGGCGGCGGGCCGATCTCCGCGATCTTTTACGCGCCGGTTGTCACCCCGGTTAAGATGGCGGTCACCGTTGTCGGCCTCCGCGGCCACCCTCCGTCACGCCGTCGGCGCACGCCCGGCGGCGGAGGCGCCGCGAAGGGCACCCGAGCCTCGCCGATACGCGGCTTGTGTCCCACCGGCGAGTTACCGGTCGGTCGGCTAGCCTCACCTCTGTGATGGAGTCTTCGCCGGATATCGGACATCTGCAGGCCATTCTGCTCGTCGGTGGCCAGGGAACGCGGTTACGCCCGCTCACGCTCGGCACGCCGAAGCCGCTCCTGCCGACCGCCGGGGTCCCGTTCCTCGCCCACCAGCTCGCACGGGCGAAGTCGTTCGGGGTCGAGCGCATCGTGTTCGCCACCTCCTACCGGGCGTCGATGTTCCGGGAGGCGTTCGGCGACGGTTCGGCGTTCGGGCTCCGGCTGGAGTACATGACGGAGGAGACCCCGCTCGGCACCGGCGGCGCGATCCGCCACGCCGCCGAGGCGCTCACCTGCGGGCCGGACGACCCGGTGCTCGTGCTCAACGGCGACATCCTCTCCGGGCACGACATCCACGCCCAGGTGCGGCTGCACCAGGAGCGCGGCGCCGCGGTCACGCTCCACCTCACCGAGGTGGACGATCCGTCGCGCTTCGGCTGCGTGCCCACCGACGACGACGGCCGGGTCACGGCCTTCCTGGAAAAGACGCCGTATCCGGTGACCAACAGGATCAACGCCGGCTGTTACGTGTTCCGGCGGTCGGTGATCGACCGGATCCCGGCGGGCCGGGTCGTCTCCGTGGAGCGGGAGACGTTCCCCGGCCTGATCGAGTCCGGCCAGCTCGTCCTCGGCTACGTCGAGACGGCGTACTGGCTCGACGTCGGCACCCCCGCGGCCTACATCCAGGGCTCGCGGGACCTCGTGCTCGGCCGGCTGCACAGCCCGGCGATGCCCGGCCCCTGTGGCGAGTACCTCGCGCTCCCCGACTCGATCGTGTCCCCGGAGGCGAAGGTATCCGGCGGCACGGTGGTCGGCTCCGGCGCCATCGTCGAGGCCGGGGCGACGGTGGTCGGCAGCATCCTGCTCGACGGGTGCGTGATCGGCCCCGGCGCCACGGTGACCGACTCGGTGGTCGGCCCGGGCGCCCGCATCGAGGGCGGCGCGGTCCTCTCCGACGTGGTCGTCGGGGACAACGCCGTGGTCGGGGCGCGCAACGAGCTGCTCGCCGGCGCCCGGCTGTGGCCCGGCGTGGTCCTCCCCGAGTCCTCGGTCCGGTTCTCCAGTGACGTGTGAGGCGACGGTGACGCCGTGACCCACGTGGCCACCCCGCTCGAGCGCCGCTGGCGGCCGGACGGTCCGGTCGACGTGGCGCTCACGCTCGCCCCGCTGCGCCGCGGCGCGCACGATCCCACGTGGCGGGCCGAGGCCGGCGCGGTGTGGCGGACCTGCCGCACGCCATGTGGTCCTGGAACGCTCCGCATCACCGTCGAGCCGCGGGAGCGGACGGTCCGCGGGCAGGCGTGGGGGCCGGGCGCGGAGTGGCTGCTGGAGACGCTGCCGCCGATGCTCGGCGCGGACGACGACGCCGCGGCGTTCCCGGCGCTCGCCGGTCGCGCCGGCATCGGCGGCGAGGTGGTGCTACGGGCCCACCGCAGGCACCCGGGCCTGCGGATCGGCCGCACCATGCGGGTCTTCGAGGCGCTCGTGCCCGCCGTGCTCGAGCAGAAGGTGGTGGGCCGGGAGGCCTGGCGGGCCTGGCGGTGGCTGCTGCGCCGGTACGGCGAGCCCGCCCCGGGCCCGGCGCCCGCGGGCATGCGCGTCTTCCCCGAGCCGGAGGTGTGGCGAAAGATCCCCTCCTGGGACTGGCATCGTGCGGGCGCCGAGGCGGTGCGCGCCCGCACGATCGTCAACGCGGCCCGGCACGCGGACAAGCTGGAGGCGACCGCCGAGGCGGGCCCGGACGGCAGCGCGGCCGCGGACCGGCTGCTGCGCGCCCTGCCCGGCATCGGCGTGTGGACCTCGGCCGAGATCCGGCAGCGCGCGCACGGCGACCCGGACGCGGTGTCGGTCGGCGACTACCACATCCCGGACATCGTCGGCTGGGCGCTCGCCGGGCGGCGTACCGACGACGCGGGCATGCTCGCCCTGCTCGCCCCCTACCGCGGCCACCGGTACCGGGTCACCCGGCTGCTCGAGATCGCCGGCCACCGGCCGCCGGCCCGCGGCCCGCGCATGCCCGCCCGCGACTACCGATCGTTCTGATCCGGGTGCACGATCCCCCTGATTTGGTCATCAGGTGAGGCCCTGGCTGAAACCCGGCAAACGCGCGGACGTAGTCTGCGAACATGACTCAGGCCTCCCCGAGTGCACACGCCCTGCGACGGGCCCTGGCCCGCGCGCGTGACGGAAAGCAGCTCAACCTCGACGAAGCCGTCGTGCTCCTGCAGGCGCGCGGCGACGCCCTCGACGCGCTCCTGGAGCACGCGTCCCGGGTGCGGGACTCCGGGCTGGAGGCGGCCGGACGGCCGGGCGTGATCACCTACAGCCGCAAGGTGTTCATCCCGCTCACCCGGCTGTGCCGGGACCGCTGCGGCTACTGCACCTTCGCCACGGCGCCCGCCAAGCTGCCGGCGCCGTACCTCTCCCCCGACGAGGTGCTCGAGATCGCCCGGCAGGGGGCGGCGCTGGGGTGCAAGGAGGCGCTGTTCACCCTCGGCGACCGGCCCGAGGACCGCTGGCGCCAGGCCCGCGAGTGGCTCGACGCGCACGGGTACGACGACACGCTCTCCTACGTGCGCGCGATGGCGATCCGGGTGCTGGAGGAGACCGGCCTGCTGCCCCACCTCAACCCGGGCGTGATGAGCTGGCGCGACCTGCAGCGGCTCAAGCCGGTCGCGCCGTCGATGGGGATGATGCTGGAGACCGTCTCGCGGCGGCTGTACGAGGAGAAGGGCGGGCCGCACTACGGCTCGCCGGACAAGGACCCCGCGGTACGGCTCCGCGTGCTGGAGGACGCCGGGCGGGTCGCCGTGCCGTTCACCACCGGCATCCTCATCGGCATCGGCGAGACCCTCGAGGAGCGGGCCGAGTCGATCTTCGCGATCCGCAAGGTGGCGCGCGAGTACGGCGGCATCCAGGAGGTGATCGTCCAGAACTTCCGCGCCAAGCCGGACACCGCGATGCGCGGCATGCCCGACGCCGACCTGCACGACCTCGCCGCCACGATCGCGGTGGCCCGGCTCGTGCTCGGCCCGAAGATGCGCGTCCAGGCCCCGCCGAACCTCGTCGACGACCAGTACGCGCTCATGCTGCGCGCGGGCATCGACGACTGGGGCGGGGTGTCGCCGCTCACCCCGGACCACGTCAACCCGGAGCGGCCGTGGCCGCAGATCGAGGAACTCGCCGCGCGGACCGCGGAGGCCGGGTTCGAGCTGCGCGAGCGGCTCACCGTCTACCCCGAGTACGTGCTCGCCGGGGAGCCGTGGATCGACCCGCGGGTGCGCGCGCACGTGGCCGCGCTCGCCGACCCGGCGACCGGGCTCGCCCGGCCGGACGCCGAGATCGTCGGGCGGCCGTGGCAGGAGCCGGACGGCGGGTTCGAGGCGGCCGGCCGTACCGACCTGCACGTCGAGATCGATACCGTGGGCCGCACCGGGGACCGGCGGGACGACTTCGACCACGTCTACGGCGACTGGGACGCGCTGCGCGAGCGGCTCGCCGAGACCGGCGACGGCCCCGCGGTGCTCGTCGGCGAGCTGGGCGCGGCGCTGCGGAAGGCCGCCGACGACCCGGCCGGGCTCACCGAGGAGGAGGCGCTGACGCTGCTGGGCGCGGCCGGCGACCGGTACGGCAGGGGCGCGGACGACGCGGCGCTCGACGAGCTGGCCCGGATCGCCGACGACCTGCGGCGCGAGGCGGTCGGCGACGACGTCACCTACATCGTCAACCGGAACATCAACTTCACCAACGTCTGCTACACCGGGTGCCGGTTCTGCGCCTTCGCCCAGCGGCGCAACGACGCCGACGCGTTCACGCTCTCCCTGGAGCAGATCGCCGAGCGGGCGCGCGAGGCGTGGGAGGCCGGGGCGACCGAGGTGTGCATGCAGGGCGGCATCCACCCCGACATGCCGGGCACCGCGTACTTCGACATCGCCCGGGCGGTCAAGCGGGCCTGCCCGGAGATGCACGTGCACGCGTTCTCGCCGATGGAGGTGGTGAACGGGGCGAGCCGTACCGACATGTCGATCGAGGAGTGGCTGATCGCGGCGCGCGAGGCCGGGGTGGACTCGCTGCCCGGCACCGCCGCGGAGATCCTCGACGACGAGGTGCGCTGGGTGCTCACCAAGGGCAAGCTGCCCACCAGCGAGTGGATCGAGGTGATCACCACGGCCCACCGGGTCGGCATCCCCACCACCGCGACGATCATGTACGGGCACGTGGACACCCCGCGGCACTGGGTGCGGCACATCCGGCTCATCCGGAGCATCCAGGAGGAGACCGGCGGGTTCACCGAGTTCGTGCTGCTGCCGTTCGTGCACACCAACGCGCCGATCTACCTCGCGGGCGTGGCCCGGCCCGGCCCGACCGCGCGGGAGAACCGGGCGCTGCACGCGCTCGCCCGCATCCTGCTGCACGGGGCGATCCCCAACATCCAGTGCTCCTGGGTGAAGCTCGGCGAGGAGCTGTGCCGGAAGATCCTGCAGGGCGGCGCGAACGACCTCGGCGGCACGCTCATGGAGGAGACGATCAGCCGGATGGCCGGATCGGACAACGGCTCCTACAAGACGATCAGCGAGCTCGCGGCCATGGTCGCGCCCACCGGGCGGCCGCTGCGCCAGCGCACCACCTCGTACGGCACGCCGAGCGAGGAGCGGCTCGCCGCGGCGCGGGCGAGCGACGGGGTCTGCCGGAGCGTGCGGCGGCCCACGTTGCCGCTGCTGTCCGGCTGACCCGGCCGGGCGTCACTGCGAGCGCCGCCGCGGCCGCCCGGGTCGCGGCGGCGCTTGCGTTCCGGCCCTGCGGGCCGCGACGCCTGCTCCGCGGCGTGGGCACTCCGCCCTGCGGGCGCGCCCGGGCGATCACCGAGGGCTCGGGCCGGGCCGGCGGGACGGCGCGGACTCGGGCGGCCGTGGCCCGGTCCGCGCAACGATTTGTGATACATGAGGCGGACTCGTCCTGGGGTGTGATCGAATGCGGTAGAAGATCACGTGGACTGATCCACTACCCCCCAGAGGTTGCCCATGACGAAGCTGCTTCGACTCCTCGCTGCGCCGCTGGTCGCCGCGGTCACCCTGCTCGCGGCCGTCGCCACCCCCGCCCACGCGGACGAGCCGCCGAGCGACGCGGACCTCGCCCGGCAGTGGCAGGAGGCGTGGGACACCCACAAGTTCTACCTGAACATCCCGCCCGCGCCCGGCTCCGGCAAGAGCCGCGCCCACCGGAGCATCTCGATCGACATCAACGCGCCGATCGGGCGGGTCTTCGACGCCTACTCCGACTTCACCAACCACATCGGCCGGGCGGCGTTCCTCAAGCGGGTCGTGACCCACAAGACCTGGAAGCACCTCGGCGTGCGGTACAACAACCTCACCGCCGTGGAGGAGGTGCCGTACGACGGGCAGCTCGTGACCCTCTACACGCACACCCAGCAGCGCATCCACCGGGCCCTCTTCTTCTACGAGACCGACACCTACTCCGAGCCCGGCGTGATCACGCACCAGAAGATCGTCTTCACCAAGCTCGGGCACAACAAGACCCGGGTGACCGAGTTCCTCACCTTCGACGCCGACTCCACCCTCATCGACTTCGTCGCCGACAACGGCGTCGCCTCGCACCAGCAGACCCAGGCCGCCCTCAAGCAGGCGATCGAGAGCGGCGAGCTCTGACCGGGGCGCGACGCCCCTCGCAGGGCGGGGCCGGCCCGGCCGGTCCCGCCCTCGTCGTGTCCGGCCGCGGCCGTGCCGCACCGGCGGACCCGCCACCGCCACAGGCCGCCCCGCGGCACGGCGTCGCGCTGGCCCGCCGTACCGCCCGCCCGCCCCTCCGGGTCATGCGCGCCGCGCCCGCCGCGGTGTGTCCGTTCTCACGCCGCCGGGGCGGTCCAAGCGTTTCCAGACTGCTTGACGAGGGCCTGCGAGCATGGTCGGATTTGTGCTGCAAACCTTTGCAGAAAGGGTGCGATGGGCGACTACCTCTTCCCCGCCGAGCCCCGGGTGCGCGAGATCGCGCGCGAGCTGTACGAGCACATCCGCGCGCTGCCGATCGTCAGCCCGCACGGGCACGTGGACCCGGCGCTGCTCGCCGACGACCGGCCGTTCCCCGACCCGGCGCGGCTGCTGATCGTGCCGGACCACTACGTGACGCGGCTGCTGGTGAGCCAGGGCGTCACGCCCGAGCGGCTGGGGGTGCGGCCGCGCGACGGCGGGCCCGCACAGACCGACGGCCGGGCGATCTGGCGGCTGCTCGCCGAGCACTGGCACGCGTTCCGCGGCACCCCGTCGCGGCTGTGGCTCGAGCTCACCTTCCGCGACGTGTTCGGCCTCGGCGAGGTACGGCTCGGCCCCGCCACCGCCGACGAGGTGTACGACGCGATCGCCGCGCGGCTCGCCGAGCCGGGGTTCCGGCCCCGGGCGCTGTTCGAGCGGTTCGGCATCGAGGTGCTCGCCACCACCGAGTCGCCGCTCGATCCGCTCGCCCACCACGACCGGCTCGCCGCCGACGGCTGGGGCCGCCGGGTGATCACCACGTTCCGGCCGGACGACGTGGTCGACATGGACCGCCCGGACTGGGCGGACAACGTGCGGCGGCTCGGCGAGATCACCGGCGAGGACACCGAGGGCTTCGACGGCTACCTCGCGGCGCTGCGGGCCCGCCGCGCGTACTTCAAGGCCCGCGGCGCGACCGCCACCGACCACGGCCACCCCACCGCGCGTACGGCCGAGCTCGGCCGCGAGGAGGCCGCCCGGCTGTTCAAGCGGCGGCTCGCCGGCCCGGTGCCCGCGGCGGACGCCGAGGCGTTCCGCGCCCACATGCTGGTCGAGTTCGCCCGCATGTCGCTCGACGACGGCCTGGTGATGCAGCTCCACCCCGGGCCGTACCGCGACCACGACGCCTGGCTGCACGCGCGGTTCGGCAAGGACGTGGGCGGCGACATCCCGACCGCCACCGAGTACACCCGGGCGCTCAAGCCGCTGCTCGACCGGTTCGGGCACGAGCCGGGCTTCCGCCTGGTCGTGTTCACCCTCGACGAGTCGGCCTACACCCGCGAGCTCGCCCCGCTCGCCGGCGTCTACCCGGCGCTCTACCTCGGCGCGCCGTGGTGGTTTCTGGACAGCCCGGAGGGGCTGCGCCGGTTCCGCGAGACGGTGACCGAGACCGCCGGGTTCTACAACACCGCCGGGTTCGTCGACGACACCCGCGCGTTCTGCTCGATCCCGGTCCGCCATCAGGTGGCCCGGCGCAGCGACGCCGCGTTCCTCGCCCGGCTCGTCGCCGAGGGCCGGCTGCCGCTGGACGAGGCCGCCGAGACCGCCGCCGACCTCGCCTACCACCTGCCCAAGCGCGTCTATAACCTGTGAACACGCGTCGATAGTCGTTGAAAAGGTTTGCAAAGTCGCTCCAAGGAAGGTCGCGCCATGGCGGTGACGATCCAGGACGTGGCGCGGGCCGCGGGGGTGTCGGCGTCCACCGTGTCCCGGGCGCTGTCCAGCCCCGAGATGGTCCGCCCGGAGACCCGCATGCGGGTGCGCGCGGTCGCCGAGAGCCTCGGCTACCGGCCCAACCCGGCCGCCCGGGGCCTCATCACCGGCCGGACCACGAACCTCGGTGTGATCGTGCCCGACCTCACCAACCCGTTCTTCCCCAGCATGCTCCGCGGCCTGCAGGCGCGGGCGCGGGAGGCCGGTCACGCGGTGTTCCTCGCCGACTGCGAGGAGGACGGCGCGGCCGAGGCCGCGCTCGTGCACGCGATGGCGAAGCAGGTGGACGGGGTGATCCTCTGCTCGTCGCGGATGACCCCGGCGATGCTGGAGAAGGTGCTCGGCCTCGTCCCCATGGTGTTCCTCAACCGCGTCGTCCCCGGCCACCCCTCGGTGATCATGGACGGCGCGGGCGGCATGCGGCAGACGATCGACCACCTCGCCGCGCTCGGCCACCGGCACATCGCCTACCTCAACGGCCCGCGCGACTCGTGGAGCAACCGGGAACGGGCCAAGGGGCTGCGGCGTGCCGAGCGGCACCGGATCAAGGTGAGCCGGTTCGGGCCGTTCGCGCCGCGGTTCGAGTCCGGGCTCCAGGCGGCCGACCTGGTGCTCGCCAGCGGGGCGACCGCGGTGATCGCCTACAACGACGTGATGGCGCTGGGCGTGCTCGCCCGGCTCGCCGAGCGGGGCGTGCCGGTGCCGGGCCGGATCAGCGTGGCGGGCTTCGACAACATCACCTTCGCCGCGATGGCCACCCCCGCGCTCACCACGGTGGACCTGGGCGGCGAGCGCGCCGGCCGAGCCGCGGTCGACACCCTGCTCGCGGTGCTCGCGGACCGGGACGCCGACGCCCCGCGCCAGGTCCTCGACTCGGCGCTGATCGTCCGGGCCTCCACCGGGCCGGCCCCCGACGCCGGGCCGGACCGGCCGAATCCCGGCGGAACGCAAGGAGAAGCATGAAGATCGCAGACGTCCGCGTGATCGTCACCTGTCCGGGCCGCAACTTCGTCACCCTCAAGATCACTACGGAGAGCGGGCTCACCGGCGTCGGCGACGCCACGCTCAACGGCCGCGAGCTCGCCGTGGCGAGCTACCTCAACGACCACGTCCGCCCGCTGCTCCTCGGCCGCGACGCGTCCCAGATCAACGACATCTGGCAGTACCTGTACAAGGGCGCCTACTGGCGGCGCGGCCCGGTCACCATGACCGCGATCGCCGCGGTCGACACCGCGCTGTGGGACATCAAGGGCAAGGCCGCGGGCATGCCGGTCTACCAGCTGCTCGGCGGCAAGGCCCGCGAAGGGGTGCTGGTGTACGGCCACGCCAACGGCGCCACCCTCGACGAGGCGGTCGCCGAGGTCGGCCGCTTCCTCGACCGCGGCTACCGGGCGGTGCGGGTGCAGTCCGGCGTCCCCGGCCTCGCCGCCACCTACGGGGTGGGCAAGGGCCGCGACTTCTACGAGCCGGCCACCGCCGGGACCCGCCCCGAGGAGACGGTGTGGGCCACCGAGAAGTACCTCGACTTCGCCCCGAAGCTGTTCGACGCGGTGCGCGAGGCCCACGGCTTCGGCTTCCACCTGCTGCACGACGTGCACCACCGGCTCACCCCGATCGAGGCGGCCCGGCTGGGCAAGGCGGCCGAGCCGTACCGGCTGTTCTGGCTGGAGGACCCGATCAGCGAGGAGCTGCAGGAGGGCTTCCGGCTGATCCGGCGGCACACCGTCACCCCGATCGCGGTGGGCGAGGTGTACAACTCGATCTGGGACTGCCACCGGCTCATCACCGAGCAGCTCATCGACTACATCCGCACCACCGTGGTGCACGCGGGCGGCATCACCCACCTGCGCCGGATCTTCGACCTCGCCGCGCTCTACCACGTGAAGACCGGCTCGCACGGGGCGACCGACCTCTCCCCCGTGTGCATGGCCGCCGCCCTCCACCTCGACATCTCCGTGCCGAACTTCGGCATCCAGGAGTACATGCCGCACACCCCGGAGACCGACGCGGTCTTCCCGCACTCCTACCGGTTCGAGGACGGCATGCTCATCCCCGGCGACGAGCCCGGCCTCGGCGTCGACATCGACGAGGAGCTCGCCGCCCGGTACCCGTACCGCCAGGCGTACCTGCCGGTCAACCGCCTGGAGGACGGCACCGTGCACGACTGGTGACCGGCACGCCACAGGCCCTACGGGCGGGCCGCGCCGCGAGCGGCCCCGCCCCCGACCCGCTGGGAGCGCCATGACCGACCGGCCCCTGCTCGGCCTCGGCACGCTGGACCGGCTGCCCGAGACGGCCCGGCCCCTGATCGACCCCGCCACGACCGAGGTGGGCGTGCTCCACCTCGGCCTCGGCGTGTTCCACCGCGGCCACCAGGTCGGCTACACCGAGGAGGCGATGGCGGCCACCGGCGACACCCGCTGGGGGATCTGCGCGGCGGGCATCCGCTCCCGGGCCACCGTGGATGCGCTCGCCGCGCAGGACGGCCTGTTTGCCGTGCTCGTCCGGGACGGCCGCCCCGAGCCGGTCGAGCTGCGCGTGTACGGCGCGCTGCGCGAGACCCTGCTCGGCGCCGAGGTGGTCGAGCGGCTCGCCGACCCGCGCATCACCGTGGTCACCCTCACCGTGACCGAGAAGGGCTACCTGCCCGGCTCGGCGGTGATCGAGTGGCTGGCGGCGGGCCTGCGGCGGCGGGCGGCCGCGGGCGCCGGGCCGGTCACCGTGCTGTCCTGCGACAACCTCCCCCGCAACGGCAGGGTGGTGGGCGACGCGGTGCGCGCCGCCGCCGGGGAGCTGCGCGGCTGGATCGAGGAGAACGTCGCGTTCCCCTCCTCGATGGTCGACCGCATCGTGCCCTACGTGCGGCCGGAGGACCTGGAGGCGGTGGCCGCCGGGCTCGGCGTGACCGACCGGGCCGCGGTGGCGACCGAGCCGTTCCGGCAGTGGGTGATCGAAGACCGCTTCGCCGCCGACCGCCCCGCCTGGGAGCGGGCCGGGGCACTGATCGTGCCCGACGTCACGCCGTACGAGCTGATGAAGCTGCGGCTGCTCAACGGCGCCCACTCGCTCATCGCCTACCTGGGCCTGCTGCACGGCTGCGAGACGATCGCCGAGGCGGTCTCCCGCGACGACATCGCCGCGGCCGTACGGGCCCTCATGGACGAGGACGTCACCCCCACGCTCCCCGTCCCCGAGGGCTTCGACCTCGAGGCCTACAAGCGCTCCCTGATGGCCCGCTTCGCCAACCCCGCCCTGCGCCACCAGACCACCAAGGTCGCCGAGGACGGCTCGCTCAAGCTCCCCCTCCGCCTCGTCACCGTGCTCCGGGAACGGCTCGCCGCCGGGGCCACCCCGGCCCACGCGGCGCTCGCCATCGCCGCGTGGATGCGCTGGGTGAGCGTCGCCCCGCGCCTCGACGACCCGCTCGCCGACCGGCTCCGCGCGGCCGCCGCCGACGCCACCGGCCCGCGCTCCCTCGTCGACGCCCTGCTCCCGTTCCTCGACCCGGACCCACCCCGGCAGGCCGCCGAGCTCATCACCGACCGCCTCGCCACCCTCTGGTGAGCACGCTCAGGCCGGTACGGCGAGCCACACGTCGATCGACAGCCGCCAGGTGCCGTCCGGCGGGGTGACCAGCGACCGCTCGTCCTGGCGGGTGCGCAGCGCCAGCGCGTGCACCGGCGTGCCGTACCCGGCGAGCTGGCGGCGCTCGGCGGCGAGCAGCACCGGGACCCGCCCCGCGGCGCGGACCCGGGCGGCGATGCGGGCCACGTCGTCCGCCGCAGCGAGGTCGGTGCCCGGGGCCACGGCCACCCGGGCGGTGGGCACGCCGCACATGCCGCGCACCACCTGGGTGAACCGGTCGCCGGTGACCCGTTCCACGATGAGCACCGAGGCGCGTCGCGGGATCGCCCGGCACAGCCCGGCCACCGCCGCGGCCTCGCCCCGGCCGACCGGCGTGAACGCGGTCCCGATCGAGGTGATCGTGCTCGGCACGAGCAGCAGCAGCGCGCCGCCGGCGAGCAGCGCGCGCTGCCGCGGGCGGCCGTGGCCCGCCTCGCGTAACCGGGCGAACGCCCAGCGCAGCGCCCAGACCGCGAGCAGGATCACCCCGGGGATGACGACCGGCACCAGCCGCCGCGAGGCGAACGGGTGGTCCGGGGTGATCGCGGGCCGCAGCAGCGTGGTCACCGTGGTCCAGCCGATGATCGCCAGCGGGAGGAGCCACACGAACGCCCGCCCCTGGGCGAGCCGCCGGGCGAGGATCGCCGCTGCGGCCGTGGCGAGCACCAGCGCCGGGGCGCCCACGTACCACAGCACCCAGTAGAGCGACTCCTCGTAGTAGAGGCGGGTGCCGTCCACCGGCAGCCCGTTCGCGGCCTGCGCCTTGGCGATGAACTCTGCGGTGAGCATGTCCTCGGCCGTGGTCGGGGTGCGGTGCACGGTGTGCACCCACGGCCGCACCGCGAAGCCCGCCACCACGGCCACGGTGAGCCCGGCGGCGAGCCCGGGCAGCGCCCGGGCCACCCGGCGGCGGTGCACCAGGCCGGACGCCGCCCGCCCCAGCCGGGGGGCGAACGCCACGCCGAGCCCGGTGGCCACGGCCACCGCGCCGCAGATCGCCAGCAGCGGGCGCAGCGAGTCCGCCAGGTCGGCGAGGTACGGCCGGGCGAGCAGGTACGCGGCGACCCCGCTCACCGCGCCCCCGGCGAGCAGGCCGCCGAGCAGCGGGCGGCCGAGCCGCCGGGCCGCCCCGCTGCCGCCGGTGCCCCGGCCGGCGCGGCGGTACCGGTGGATGGCGAGGAGCAGCCCGGCGTAGGCGAGCACCGGTAACACGTCGCGGATCGCGTCGATCCGGACCAGCGGGGCGAGCCCGAACAGCAGCCCGGCGAGGGCGGCGACCACCGCCGCGTCCACCGCCTGGGCGGACCGGGTGTGCGCGAGCGTGCGCACCAGCCCGGCGGGCTCCTCCTCCCGGTCCGGCGGCCCGCTCGCCACCGGCAGGAAGCCGACGCCGAGCAGGCTCGCCCGCACCCGGTGCCGGGCGTCGAGCAGCAGGTTCACCGCGCCGAACAGCAGGATCAGCGAGCAGGTCTCGCTGAACGGCGCCCGGGAGGTGTACAGCAGCGGCAGGCTCACCGCGAGCGCCGCGGCGGCGAGCACCGACCAGCGGGCGCCGACCAGCCGGGCCGCGGTGCCGCCGAAGGTGAGCACGGCGAGCGCGCCGAGCACCGCGGGCATGAGCAGCAGGCCGGGCACCCCGCCCATCCAGTGCCCGAACGCGAGCACGATCGGCGTGCCCGGCATGAACTGCGGGATCACCTCGGGCGTGACCACCCGCCGCGCGTCCGCGCCGCCGGGGACCGGCACCGCGTACGCGGGCCCCGGCTCGTCCGCGTTGTCCTCGAGCGGGTACGGGTTCGGCCCGGTGGCGGCGGTACGGTCGCCGCCGTCCGGGTCGGCGTCCGCCCGGTAGAAGCCCACGCTGTCGAACCGCAGCGCCGGGTCGGGGCCGCCGAACGCGGCGGTGTCGGTGACGATCGGCAGCGTGCCGTCGGTGGCGAGCCAGATCGCGTACTGGGCGTAGGTGGCCGGGTCGCGGCGCACGATCAGCTGCTCGCCGTGGAGCAGGCCGTTGAACACCCCGAACGCGGCCGCGACGCCGAGCAGCGCGACCGTCTGCCGCGCGGTCGCCTCGACGGTCTCCGGCATGCGGCGCAGGCCGTACCGGCAGAGCAGGAACGCGAGGGCGACGCCGAGCAGGATCATTTGCACCGGACCGAACCGGCCGATCGGCAGCAGCACCGCCCCGGCGAGCAGCCACCCCGCGAGAACCAGCGCAGGCGCGGCGGAGGCCACGGCGAGCACCTGGCCCGCCGACGGCCACCCCACGCGTGCGCCCAACGTCGCCTTTTTCATCTGGCCGGGAGCCTAACGCCCCGGACCGGCCGATCCGGCCCTCGGCCGCGAAAGCGGGCCCCGATCGGGTACCGTGCCCTGGGGCCGGCGGGCCGGCAGGCGCCCGCGGGCGGGGTACGGCGCGCGACCTCGGCGGACGCGGCACGGCCCGCCGCGGCGCGGCCGCGCGGCGGCCCGACCGGATCGTGGCCGGCGAGGGAGGGAGCGGGGTGGACAGGACCCGGGAGGGCCCGGCGCGGGTCTCCGGCGCGGCCCTGTCCGGCCGGTCCGCGGCCGGCGTCCCGCTGCGGCGCACCGGCCCGCGGGCCGTGCTCCGGCGGCACCGGTGGTTCCTCGCCGTGTTCGCCGTGGGCGCCGCGCTGCGCGTGGCCGCGATGCTCGGCTACCGGCCCGCGCTGTGGTTCCCCGACTCCTACACCTATGTGGTGACCGCGCTGCGGCCGAGCCCCGACCTGGTGCGGCCCGCCGGGTACTCGATGTTCCTGCGGCTGCTGGAGCCGTTCCACAGCTTCGCCGTGGTGGCGTTCGTCCAGCACCTGCTCGGCCTCGCGCTCGGGGTGATCGTCTACCTGGTGGCGCGGCGGGCGGTGCCGCCGGCCCTCGCCACGGTGGCGGCGGCCCCGGTGCTGCTCGACGCCTACCAGATCCAGCTCGAGCACCTGCTCGTCAGCGACGTGCTGTTCGCGCTGCTCGTGCTCGCCGCGGTGGTGGTGGCGACCCGCCGGGAGCCGACCACGGGCACCGGCGCCGCCGTCGGGCTGCTGCTCGCCGCCGCCGCGCTCACCCGGACCGTGGGGCTGCCGCTGCTCGTGGTCGTCGCCGCCTGGTTCTGGCTGCGGGCGCGCCGCCACCGGGGGCGGCCGGGCCGGTTCCGGCCGCTCGCGGCCCTGCTCGCCGCCGCGCTGCTGCCGATCGGCGGGTACGCGGCGTGGTTCTGGCAGACCCACCACCGGGTCGGGATCATCGGCGCGAACGGGGTGTTCCTCTACGCCCGGACGATGTCGTTCGCCGACTGCGCGGTGATGCGGCCGCCGGGCGACCTCGCCGTGCTCTGCGACCCCCGCCCGCCCGCGCTGCGGCCGCCGTCCCAGGAGTACATCTGGAACGACGACTCGCCGCTGGTCCGGCTGCCCGGCATCACGTTCCGGGCGAGCACCGACGCGCTCGCCGCCCGGTTCGCCGTGCTCGCCATCCGCAGCCAGCCGCTCGACTACCTCGCCTCGGTCGCCACCGAGCTCGGCCGCACCTTCACCTGGGAGCGGCAGGTCTACCCGACCCGGGAGATCTACGACCTGTACGAGTTCCCGGCGGCCTCGCCCGAGCCGCCTGCCCGGCACCCGGCGACCGTCGGCCACCGGCTCGCCGAGCGGGAGTACGAGCGCGGCCCGGTCCGCACCGTGGTCGCCGAGCCGTACGCGGGAGTGCTGCGCGCCTACCAGGGCGTGGCGCGGCTGCCGGGCGCGGTGCTGCTCGCCGTGCTGTTCGTCCCGCCGGTCGCGGCGGCGGCGCGGCGGCTCACCGGCGGCCGCGGGTACGGCGGCGCGGCCGGCTGGGCGCTGCCGTGGACGGCCGCGCTCGTGCTTCTCGTGGTCCCGGCGGCGACCGCCGAGTACGACCACCGCTACGTGCTGCCGGCCGCGCCGCTCGCCTGCCTCGCGGCCGCGGTCGCGCTCCGCAGGCCGTCCGGCCGGCGTGCGGGCTGACCGGTTCCTGGCAATCGGGTAACAGCGCGGTGGATCTCCCCACGACAAATGTCCGTATCTCGCTATGCTGACCTGCGGATCAACGGCGCTGTCATCGTCCTCGGCGGCGCCCACCCTGCCGATCGGCCGTCCCCGAGCTGTCTCGGTGGCCTAACCTCAGGGGCACAATGAGCGAGCACCGACACGCCGCCCTGCACGGTCATGCGCCCAGGGACCGCGGGGCGCCCCCGGCGAGGGGCCGGAGAGCGCGGCACGCGGGAGGAGAGGTCCCCTCCCCCGGTGCCGAGGCCTTCGGCGGCCCGCAACGGCCGGGCATGCCCGCGCCGCCGCGGCCCGGTGGCGCACCCGGCCCCGGGCCGGGACCGCGGCGTGCCGCGCGGGCCGGTGCCCGCCCCGGCGCCGCGGAGGACGCGATCGCGTTCGGGCCCCAGTCGGGCCCTCATCCGGCCGGGCCGTACCCGCCGGCGGACGTGCCCCCCGGGGCGTCCCCCGCGGGTGCGACGCGGCCCGCGGGCAGGGCCGAGCGGCCCCGCCAGGCGCCCGCCCAGCCGGACGGCGACGACGGGCCGCCGCGGCGGCGCCGCCGATCGGGCCGGGGCGGGCCGTCGCCGCGGCAGGGCGGTAAACGCCAGCGGGTGCTCGCCTACATCAGCGTGGTGCTCACCGCCGTGCTGGTGATGGTCACGCTCGGGGCGTACAAGTTCTACCGGGACGCGCTGGCGTTCAACCGCACTGAGGTCCACAAGGCGCTCGGGAAGAACCGGCCGAAGAACACCACCGGCGCGCTCAACGTGCTGCTCGTCGGCTCCGACTCGCGGGACGGGGACAACAAGCGGTACGGCCCGCAGACGGTCGGGGAGCGCACGGACACCATCATGCTGCTGCACATCTCCCCGAATCGGGACAAGGCGCTGCTGCTGAGCCTGCCGCGGGACTCGATGGTGCAGCACCCCGAGTGCACGAACCCGGCCACCGGGGCGCGCATCCCGCCTCGCGTGGAGATGATCAACGCCGCGTTCAACGACGGCGGGATCGTCTGCACGATCAAGGTGATCGAGGCGAACACCAAGATCCGCATCGATCACTTCATCAAGGTCGACTTCACCGGCTTCAAGAGGATCGTCGACGCGCTCGGCGGCATCGAGATCTGCCTGCCGCAGCCGGTCAACGACAAGAAGGCCAAGCTCACCCTGCCCGCGGGCCGCCAGGTCGTGAAGGGCGAGGAGGCGCTCGGCTACGTGCGGCTGCGCTCCCTGGGCGACGGCAGCGACATCAGCCGGATCAAGCGGCAGCAGATCTTCCTCAACCAGGTGGTGAAGAAGGCCATACAGAGCAACCTGCTCACCGACCCGGGCAAGCTCAGGGCCTTCCTCGCCGCCGTCCGCAGCTCCGTGGAGACGGACGAGAACCTCAACACCGAGGCCCTCTGGGACATCGCGATGAGCGGCCGGAAGATCGTCTCGGGCGGCATCAAGTTCGTCACGATTCCCTGGGAGCCGTACGAGAAGGACAAGAACCGGGTCCAGTGGAAGCAGCCGGACGCCGAGCGGCTGTTCCAGGCGATCCGCAGCGACGTCGACCTGCCCACGCCGACGCCGTCCGCGAAGAGCTCGGCGAGCGGCTCGGCGAGCGCGGCCCCCAAGAAGCCGGCGATCAAGCCGAACCAGATCCGCATCCAGGTGCTCAACGGCACCTCGATGCCGGGGAAGGCGAAGGAGGCCGCCGAGGCGCTCGCCGAGCAGGGCTTCAAGGTGGTCGAGGTGGGCAACGCGCTGCAGGCCGACGGCACCGAGTTCCCGAAGACCCGGGTGCTCTACCCGCCGAAGGCCGCCGACGGCGCGGACTACGCCGCCCCCGTGGTCGGCAAGCTGCTGACCAAGGGCGTCAAGGCCGAGGCGGGCCGGATCCGGCCGACCGGCACCACCACCCCGTTCACCCCGGCCGGGGCCACCCCGGGCACCGACACCGCGGCGGGGGCCGGGGCGAAGGGCCCGCTGATCCAGCTCGTCATCGGCCAGGACTGGGACGGCGTGAAGATCCCGGTGAAGATCCCCGAGACCGCCCGGGTCGTGGACAACAAGACCAACCCCTGCGCCGCCTAGAGCCCGCGCCGAGGACATACCGAGAGCAGCCGAAGATGCCGAGGAGAACGGCCGGTCCACGGTTCCGGGGCGCGAGCTCCGGGACCGGGTCCCGCGTGTCCGGTTCCGGCCGCCACCGTGGAGTGGTCCGCACGACAGGATCGCGAGAGGGCGTTAAGGTGAGTGGATCTGGCGGGCTCGCCTACCGCTTCGGGCGCCCGACTCGGGCCGGCGTTCTCGCCCAAGTCTCCGTCGTCGACAGATAGCTGAGCGTTTTCCCAGTGAGCGACAGCCGATCGTCCTTTCACTCACCGGTACCACGAACGGACAAGGGGGACCCCCCCGACATCGACCAGGACGCGCCGACCAGCCAGCTGGACCGGGTGCCCTGGCCGGACCCGGCGGACCAGGCGGACCGGCCCCGGTCCGGGGGATCGTCCGCCGCCTCGCGGCCGCCGCTGCCGGAGGTGCCGCCGATCCCGCACGTCGAGTCCTCCCCGGACGACAACTGGTCGTTCTGGGAGCGTCCGGCGCGCCGGCCGGCCCGCCCCGCGGAGCCGCAGGACGCCGCGCCGGACCCGGGTGCGCGGCGCACCGGCGGCTCCCCGGCCGGATGGGACACGGGCCCGTCCGGGTCGTCCGCGGGCTCGCCGTCCCAGGGCTCCGCGTCCGGCGCTCCGCCGGGCGGCGCCGCCTCCGGGGGCCCGCTGCCGCGCCGCAGGCCCGGCGCGACACGGACGAACCTGGGCGGCGGCGACGCGTCGGCGTTCTTCACCCCGCGGCAGCCGGCCACGCCGCCCGGCGGCTCGCCCGCCGGCCGCGGCTGGGATGACGACATCGGGAGCGCGCCGACCTCGGCCATGCCGCCGGTCGACCCGAGCGCGCCGCCCGCGCGCCCGCAGGCTCCGGACACGGGGTACGGCGCGGCGCCGCGGCCCGCCGAGCCGGCCGGCCCGGCCGGGTCGCCCGGGCTCGGGGCGTCGCCGTTCGGTCGCGAGCGTCCGGCCGCGCCGTCGCCGTACGCCTCCGACGCCGGGGCGGGCGCCCTGGCCGGCCCCGCCTCCGCGCCGCCGGCCGGACCCGGATTCGGCTCGGGCCCGGCGCCCGGCGGCGGGCCCGCGGGGGTGCCGGGCGGCGGGCTCGAGCCCGGCCGCCAGGCCGCCCCGGCCGCGTTCCCGGGCACGGGTGGCGGGTCGCCCGCCGATTTCTGGGCGCCGTTCCCGGGCGACCGCGGCCCCGCCGCGTCCGCGGCGCCGGCCCCCGGGCAGCCGGCGCCGGGCACCGATCCCGCGGCCGGACCGGGCGGCGCGCCCGACGCGGCGCCCACGCCCGCGCCGCCGGGGAGCCACCCGCGGGCCCCCCCCCCCCACACACCCGGGCCCACACG
>QGUZ01000072.1 GCA_003242605.1 Actinomycetota bacterium | reverse complement strand
CTCGGTACGTCCACCGGTCGCGCTGTCGAGGGCCTCGGTACGTCCACCGGCCATGCCGTCGAGGGCCTCGGTACGTCTGCGGGCCAAGCCGTCGCGGGCCTTGGCGCCACCACCGGCCAGGCCGTACAGCGGCTGGTGCCGGAGAGCGGGCCGTCCGGCGAGCCCGGCGGCGTCACGAACCTCCTGGAGGGAGTCGGCAGAACGGCCGGCGCAGCGGGCGGAGGCCTCGCCGAGAACGCACCCTCGGCGATCCGCTCCGTCACGCGCGACACGACCGCCGCTCCCCCGCCCGTCGGCGCCGCGCGGGCCGGGCGGCCGGGCACGGCCACGGAGCCCACCCGGCCCGCATCGCCGCCGACGGCCGCGAAGGCGGCGCAGCCGGAACCGGCGTCAGCGGCGTCCGGCGCTCCCGCGTCGGGGCCGTTGGGTGCGCCTGATGAGTCCCGGCAGGTGGTTCCCGGGGCTGATGCCGCGGCGCGGCAGGCGGACACCGCGGGGAACGATGATGGCGGAGGTACGGGCGGTGCGTCGGCTCCGACCGCGCCGCGCGACCCGGAGGAGAGCCGCGGCGTCCGTGGCCCGGAGTCGGCGGCATCCGGTGCTCCCGCGTCGGAGTCTCCGGGTGCGCCTGACGAGTCCGGGCAGGTGGTTCCCGGGGCTGATGCCGCGACTGCGGCGAACGATGATCGCGGAGGTACGGCCGGTGGGTCGGCTCCGCAGCGCGACTCGGGGGAGAGCCACGACGTCCGTGACCCGGAGCCGGCCGCTCGCAACGCGACCGCCGATTCCGCCGAGGCCTGTCCGCGAACTCCCGCACCCGGGCCGGAGAACGCGGAGGCCGAACCGGGAAAGGCCGAGGACGGCCCGCAGGGCTCAGCGGCCGAACCGGGGCACACGAACGGGACGGCCGATGACCGCACCCCGTCGCCCACCCCCGCACTCGTCCCCGCGCTCCGCGACCTGGGCCGGGCCGCGCGCCATGCCGGTCTGCGCAAGCTGCGCAGCATGGTCCACTGACGAATGAAAGGCCCGATATGGCCGGCGATGATCTGGAGAAACGGCTCGTCGAGTCCGCGGACATCGTGTTCACCGCGAACGTGCGGGCGGACGCGATGCGCTTCGCTCGCGTCCCGGAGACAAGGGTGACCTTCAGCGGTGAGCCGGGCGAGCGGTCGCTGTCGGAGAGTCACCGGGAGAACCTGCCCGAGAGCGTCGACGCCGGGGTGACCTACCGCGAAGTTCGGGTCGAGTATGTCCTCGCGGCCGGATTGACGACCTCGGCGGATCCGCCTCCCGGGCGCGGGAGTGCGCGTCGGGATCGCCGGTGATGAGGGGCGGCGTCCCTCCAGGGGCACCCGCAGTCAGGGCGGCTGCGATGGACCGCCTGGCCTTCGCCGAGCGGCGACCGGCATGGACGGACCGTGCCGACCTGGCCGCGAGCACGCATGGTGCCGCCTTCGTCGTCACCGAGCGCAGGCCGTCCGGACAGTGCTGCTTGATAGGTCACGTTCCAGCGGGTCGGCTCGGCGGTGCCGCGGATCTCCACGCCCCGTACCACCCACGGATCGACGGAGGCGATGTCGTCCACGACGAACGCGACCGCCCCGCCGTTCTGCCGCACGGCTTTGAATTTCTTCGTGGCGCGGAGGTGAGCGACCGGCGCGGCTCCAGCAGCGGCTCCCCTGGCGTACATCACGTGCCGCTCCGGCACCGCCACACGTCCCCGGCGAACCGCAAGCGGCCCAGCGCCACGAGCATGTCCGGCTACCCCCAAGGTTTCGGCGAGTAGGCGAGGTCCGCATTTTCAAGCGCGAAGTTCTCCAGGAACTCCAGGTCGCGGGCGAGACCGGGCGCACAGGGGCGTCGTGGAGATCTTGGTACGTGAAGATTTCGCTACTGGGGGGATTGCCCCCGCCCTGCGATCATCGCCGCGGCTGATCTGTGATAACCCAGGTCAGAACGCGTAGGAGTGCTGCGAAATCCCGAATCAACGGCGGTAGGTACGAGGTCGGGTGGGACCACGCCGCTCCAGGCTGCTCGTGGCATGGGCGCGTGTCGGCCGGGACCGGCACGCGGCGTGGCGGATGATGCTCCGGCCGCCGGGGCGCGGCGGCCGGGCCGTACCCAGGAGCCGGGCGCCTGCACACCGGGCGACACCCGGGCGGCGGCCGCAGAACCCGCCCGGGCCTGCGGACACACGCGGAAACCGTCCGGCAGGTGAAAGCCCGCGGGGATTTTCGCCAGGGTCGCGGAGCTGAATTCGGTCAGCCTTTATTCCGGTAGCAGAATGCGTGTCTCGCGCCTTACTGCGATCTTGACTCGATTGATCGCCGGATTTTGAATCGATTCACGAGTCAACTACCCGCAACGCCGCGGAGACGGGAGCGTCGCAGTGAAGGTGCAGATCAACGTCGATCGGTGTCAGGGACACGGTCGCTGCTACGACATAGCCCCGCAGCTGTTCGGCGAAGACGACGAAGGCTACAGCACCGTCCTCGGCGACGGCGTGGTGCCGCCCGACCTGGAGGCGCTGGCGCGGCGCGCGGCCGCCAACTGCCCGGAGCGGGCGGTCGAGCTCGCCGAGGAGGCGTGACATGACGGCGGGCGAGAGCTTCGTATTCCGTGACCAGCGCGAGCAGGTGCGCGAGGGCATCGCCAACCCGATCATCACCGGGCCGGTGACGGACTGGGCGACGGATTTCTCCCACCTCGACCCCCGGTGGGCCGCCGACCCCTACTCGATCTTCGACGAGCTGCGGGAGCGCTGCCCGATCGCGCACACCGAGCGGTTCGGCGGCGCCTGGCTGCCGGTCCGGTACGAGGACGTGGCGGCGATCGCGTACGACACGGAGCGGTTCTCCTCCCGGTCGGTGGTGCTCAGCAACATCCGGCCGCCCCGCGACATCGCCCCGGTGGGCGGCACACCGCCGATCTCCTCGGATCCGCCGTTCCACCGCGAGGCGCGCCGCATCCTGCTGCCCGCGTTCACCAGGAGCGCGGTGAGGCGCTACGAGCAGACCACCCGCGACTACTGCCACAGCCTCATCGACGCCTTCGAGGGGCGGGACCTCGTCGACGCGGCCAAGGAGTACGCCGAGCACATCCCGGTCCGGGTGATCGCCGCGATGCTCGGTTTCCCGGAGGAGGACGGGCAGCTCTTCCGCGACTACATCGAGGACGTCTTCCAGGGCATCAACAGCCCGCCGGAGGAACGCGAGGTCCTGCTCAACGACCTGTTCACCTACCTCTACAAGCAGATCGAGGACCACGAGAAGAATCCGCGCGACGACCTCACCTCGTATCTGCTCAACGTCGAGGTGAACGGCAACAAGCTCCATCCGGCCCACGTCGCGGGCACGATCGCCCTGCTGCTCGTCGCGGGCATCGACACCACGTGGAGCGCGATCGGCGCCTCGCTGTGGCACCTGGCGAAGACCCCGGCCGACCGCGAGCGGCTCGTCGCCGAGCCGGAGCTGCTCCCCACCGCGATCGAGGAGTTCCTGCGCGCCTACGCCCCCGTCACCATGGCCCGCCTGGTGAAGGAGGACATGCACTGGCGCGGCGTGGACATGAAGGCCGACGACTGGATCCTGCTGTCGTTCCCGGCCGCGAACCGCGACCCGGCCCAGTTCGAGCGCGCGAACGAGGTGGTCATCGACCGCGAGGAGAACCGCCACGCCGCCTTCGGCCTCGGCATCCACCGCTGCCTCGGCTCGCACCTCGCCCGCATGGAGCTCCGGGTCGCCCTCGAGGTGTGGCTGCAGCGCATCCCGGTCTTCACCCTCGCCGACCCCGATGCCGTCACCTGGTCCACCGGCCAGGTCCGCGGGCCGCGTACCGTCCCTGTGCGCATCGGCTAGCGCCCGGGGTACCGCATGACCGCCCAGGTCGGCGGCCGCCCCGATGCGGGCCGCCGGCTTGGGCGGGCCATGACCCGTGTTTCACGTGAAACATTCATCTCCTTTGCCGTCGCCCACCTGCCGCTCGTTCCGGCCCCTCCTCCAGGTGGCCAGGGTGGTGGGCCGCGGAGCTCCGCGGGCGGCGCGTAGCGCCGGGGCCGGAGATACCGGGGGAGGGCGGTACGGCCTGGCCCGCCGATCCCGCCCCTCACCACCGTGGGGCCGAAACGGCCTGCCGTACCCGGCCCGTCAGGGGCAGGCCACTGCGCCGCAGCAGCAGGCGGTTACGGATCTCGGCGACCAGCAGGTGCGGCCGTACCGGAGGGCGCTCGGCGTACGCCGTGATCCGCGGTGCGGACGGGGCGAGCGTGCCGGCTCGCCCGTGGACGCCCTGTCGATGTCGTTGTCGATGTCGCCGGTGCCGTCGACGATCACGATGGAGGTGACCCCGATCCCGATCACCACGAGGTTGTCGAGCACCGGGGCCCGCAGGCGAACCGGCCGCGGAGGATCGCGCCCGGCCGAAGGAAGGCGAGCGGCGGGAGCATGTACCGGGCGAGCGTGGCGGCCACCTCGCGACCCCGCGCGGCGCCAGCCGCCGGTGCGCCGCTCGGTGATCGGCCGGGCGAGCAGCACACCGAGCGCCGGCGACCGAGACGAGCGGTGTCATGGCGAGGGCACGCGGGTGCCGCGCCGAGCCCCATCACCCGAGGGGGTGACCGTTCGCATCTGGCGCGACGGCGGCACCGCGCCCGCGGGCGGCCCGGCGCAGGCCGCACGCGGACACGGCGAGGCCGTGTCCGGCCCACTCCCCCGCCGTGCCCGCGACGCGCGCTCACCCGGCATGCTTGAGGAACACGGCCCCGGACGGGCCCGCCGGCGGGCGGCGCGGTCCAGGGATCGAACCGACGGAGGGGGCGGGATGACGTTCATCGCCGAGGAGATCGCGGCCCAGCCCGAGTGCTGGCGGCGGGCGATCGAGCTCGCCGCGACCGTGCGAGGGCTGCCCGAGCCCGGGGAGCGGGTCGCCGTGGTCGGCTGCGGCACCTCGCTGTTCATGGCCCAGGCGTACGCCGCGCTCCGCGAGTCCTCCGGGCGGGGCGAGACCGACGCCTTCCCGGCCTCGGAGTTCCCGTACCGGCGGCGGTACGACCGCGTCGTCGCGATCTGCCGGTCGGGCACGACGACCGAGGTGGTGGAGCTGCTGCGCGGCCTGCCCCACCCCACCGTGGCGCTCACCGGCGACGTGGCCACGCCGATCACGCAGGCGGCCGGCGCGGTGATCGACCTCGGCTTCGCCGACGAGCGGTCGGTGGTGCAGACCCGGTTCGCCACCACCGCGCTCACCCTGCTGCGGGCGCACCTGGACCGCACCCTCCCCGAGACCGGGGAGCCCGGGCCCGGCGTCGCGCCGGTCTCCCCCGACCTGCCGGGCCAGGCCGAGGCCGCGCTCGCCGCCCCGCTGCCCGCCGGGGCGACCGACCGCACCCGGTTCACCTTCCTCGGCGCGGGGTGGACGGTCGGCATCGCGCACGAGGCGGCGCTCAAGGTCCGCGAGGCCTCGGCGTCGTGGACGGAGTCGTACCCGGCGATGGAGTACCGGCACGGGCCGATCAGCGTGACCGACGAGCACAGCCTCGTGTGGTTCCTCGTCGCGCCGCCGCCCGGGCTCGCCGAGGAGGTCGAGCGGACCGGCGCGCTCGTCGTGCTCCCCGAGCTCGACCCGGTCGCCGAGCTGATCCGGGTGCAGCGGCTCGCCGTCGAGCTCGCCGCGGCAAAGGGCCTCGACCCCGACCACCCGCGCAACCTCTCCCGCTCGGTCATCCTGCGCTGACCCCGCGCGAGGCTCACCGATCGGCCACAATTCCCGGACGCCGCCCCGTTCCCCCGGCACGCGGCCGCCCGCGCGGCGACCCTGAAGGGGGCGCGGGAACCACGCCGTGCCCGTGATCGTTCGATCGGCGATCAACTCCACACGACAGGCAGGAGGCGAGCGTGGTCTTCAAACGGCTGCTGGGAACCTTCGGGGTCGGAGCCCCGTCGGTGGACACCGTGCTGGCGCAGCCCCGGGTACGGCCCGGCGAGGCGCTGCGCGGCGAGGTCCGGCTGCAGGGCGGCGACTTCGACGCCGACGTCGAGTCGATCGTCCTCTCGCTGGTCACAGGGGCCGAGGCTGAGCACGGCGAGGGTGAGCAGACCGGTCTGATCGAGCTGGCCCGGGCCCAGGTGTCCGGCCCGTTCACGCTCCGCACCGGCGAGCAGCGTGCGCTGCCGTTCGAGTTCCCGGTCCCGTGGGAGACGCCCATCACCGAGGTGTGGGGCCACCAGCTGTACGGCATGGCGATGGGGGTGCGCACCGAGCTCGCGATCGCCCGCGCGGTCGACAAGGGCGACCTCGACCCGGTGCAGGTCGCGCCGCTGCCCGCCCAGGAGGCCGTGCTCCAGGCGTTCAACCGGCTCGGCTTCCAGGTGAAGAGCGCCGACGTCGAGGTGGGCGGGCTGTACGGCATCGCCCAGCACCTGCCGTGCTACCAGGAGATCGAGTTCTTCCCGCCGCCGAACTTCGCCCACGTGGTGAGCGAGGTCGAGCTCACCTTCGCCGCGAACCCCGGCGGCCTCCACATCGTGCTCGAGGCCGACGGCCGCGGGCCCGTCGACGACTCCTTCGGCCGCTGGTTCGTGAGCCACGATGAGGCGCTTCAGCGCGACTGGGTGGCCGAGATCACCGGCTGGCTCAACGCGCTCGGCTCCTTCGGCCACCACGCCGGTTACCCGCCGCATGACCCGTACGGCCACCCTGCCGGTTACCCGCCGCACGATCCGTACGGCCACCCCGGCTACCCGCCGCACGATCCGTACGGCCCGCACGGTGGTCACCACGGTGGGCCGGGCATAGGGGCGGCGGTGGCCGCGGGTGTCGCCGGCGCGGCGGCCGGTTTCCTCGCCGCCGAGGCGATCGACGAGATCGGCGACATGCTGGAAGGCGAGGAGGAGGATTAGCGGCCTGGCGCGCCCGGCGGCCGGATCCGCGCCGGGCGCTCCCTGACGCGGCCCGCCGGCCCCGTGACCGGCGGGCCGCACGCGTCAGGCAGGCGTCACCGGCCCCGGTCACGGCGCGGCGGCAGGCCGTCCGGCGCTCCCACGGCGCCGGGACCGCCGCCGGTCGGCCCGCGGGATCGCCCCGATCCGGGCGTGCCGGTGCCCCGGACCCGGTCCCGGACACACGCCGGGCCGGTGCGGCCACCCAGCAGCCGGCGGCCGCCGCCATGTCCGGGAAGATCGGCAAGGTGCCGCAGCCGTTCACGCACCCGGGCCCGGTCCCGGTGGCTCGACGAGACGCGCACGATCACGGTCTTCTCGTCACCCCCGGGGCGTCCGGCACGACCGCGCGCCGTGCTCAGCCGGCGCGGGTGAGGAACGCGACCTTCCCTTGATCCGTTCCCCCGCCGCCGCCATCGGGACGCTCGGGCCCGGCGGCTCCCGGCCGAGACGGCACCGTGCCCGTGGCGAGGCGTCCGCGCCTCCCCGGAGCACGGCTGCGCTCCGCCGGGATGACCGCGGGCGGCGGTCGCCGTCAGCCCGCGCCGCGTCTGCCGTACGAGCCCGCCGCGATCGACACGCCCACGGCGGCGAGCACCACCTGGATGGCGAGCTCGATCCAGTCGATCCCGCGGGTGTCCGCCACGCCGAGCACGCTCGCGATGGCGGTGCCGATCAGCGCCGCGACGATGCCGATCACCATCGTCAGCCAGAGCGGGATGCGCTGGCGGCCCGGGACCACCAGCCTGCCCAGCGCGCCGATGATGACGCCGACGATGAGGGCGGAGAAGATGCCGGTGATTTCCATCGCACACGCTCCCCTCGGGACGGCCCCGCGGCCGTCCTGCCTGCGGCCGATCACGCGGAACCGCTCACCCCGTCAAACGAAACCCACCCGTACGTGGTTCCCCCGTTCCGCCCGGATCCCGCTAGCGCGGTGGTGACACGCGCATGGCGCGGATGATCGGGGGAGCGGCCCGTCGCGGCCCGGCGGACGGGTCCCCCGACACGGGGTACGGCGCTGCCCGCCGTCCCTTCGCGCCCGGGGGCGGATCCGGCGCCGAGCGGCTGCCGTGGTATGCGAGGAATGTGACTCCTTTGTGGTAAGTGAAACCTCTTTGGGTGATGCGTTCTCGTTAGGATCGGCCAACGTGATGCCCACCGGAACGCCGACCGCCGTCGCCCTCGATCCCGGCGATCCCACCGAGCTCGGCCCCTACCGGATCGCGAGCCGGCTGGGCAGGGGCGGCATGGGAACGGTTTACCTCGCGGAGGGGCCGATGGGCCCGGTCGCGATCAAAGTCATCAACCCGCACTTCGCGAACGATCCGGAGTTCCGCAGGCGATTCCGCCGTGAGGTGGAGGCGGCGCGGCGGGTGCGCCGGTTCTGCACCGCCCCGGTGCTCGACGCGCGCCTCGACGGCGATCCGCTGTGGATCGTCACCGAGTACGTGGCCGGCCCCGACCTCGGCCGGGTGCTGCGCGAGAACGGCCCGCTCACCGGGTCGAACATCGAGGCGCTCGCGGTGGGCGTGGCGACCGCGCTCACCGCGATCCACGACGCGGGGGTGGTGCACCGCGACCTCAAGCCGGCGAACGTGCTGCTCTCCCCGCTCGGCCCGCGTGTGATCGACTTCGGCATCGCCCGCGCGCTCGACTCCGAGGACGGGCAGACCTCCACCGGCCGCATCCTCGGCACCCCCGACTACATCGCCCCCGAGGTGTTCACCGGTCGGCAGGCCGGGCCCGAGGCCGACATCTTCGCCTGGGGCTGCGTGATGGTCGCCGCCATCACCGGCGCCTCGCCGTTCGCGTCGAAGACGATCGAGCAGGCGTTCTACCGGGTCGTCAACGAGACGCCGGACCTCAGCCGGATCGACCCCTCGCTCCGCCCGATCATCGCGGCGGCGCTCGAGAAGGATCCGGCGAAGCGCCCCACCGCCCAGCAGCTGCTCGACGCGCTCGTGCGGCGGCCGGACGTGGACCGCGCCCAGGTGGCCGGCACGGTTCGGCTCGACCTGAGCGCGCTCACCGGGTCCACCCTGCCCAGGACCCAGATCGCGCCGGCGCAGCCCGCGAAGCCCCCGCTGCGCAGGCGGCTCGCGGACGCGGCGATGGGCGCGGGCGCCGCCCTGCTCGCGGTGGCGCTCGTCGCGGGGGCGGTGACCCTGAGCCGGCTATCGTCGTCCGCGCCGCCCGAGGGCGAGGTGCTCTACCAGGAGAACTTCTCCCAGGAGGGCACGGGCTGGCCCGAGGACGGCTTCGCCGGGCCGGACGCGAGCCGCAACTACACCGGCGACGGCCGCTACACCATCCGCGTGGACGACTACGAGAACACCAAGTGGGCGAAGGCGCCGGTGAACGCGGTCCTGCCCGACGACGTGCTCGTCTCGGTGAAGCTCGACATGCGCAACGCCAACTCCTGGTCGGGCGTCTGGTGCGACTACTCCAAGAGCGACGAGGAGCGGGATCGGCTCTACTATCTGCTCGCGGTGAACCACGTCGGCCGCGCGAAGATCGTCAAGGTGGACGGCGACACCTGGCGGGACCTGACGGCGGACCTCGAGGTGCCGAACTACGCCAGGGGGAACGTGCCGCTGCGGGCCCGGTGCGCGCGCTCCGGCGGGGAGATGCGGCTGCAGCTGTGGGCGGGTGAGGACCTCGTCGCCGAGGCCACGGACACCGAGGCGGAGAAGGCCGCCGGCAAGCCCTCGTTCGGGCTCTACCTGGAGTGGGTGCGGAACGCGGAATCGCGCGTCTACTACGACGACTTCAGCATCGCCCGGCTCAGCTGAGCGCCGGCCCGCCACCGGACGGCCGGCGCCGCGGACCGGCGGACCCGCCCGGCCACGGCCGCGCGTACGGGCGCGGCTGGCACGTCGCGCCCGCCCGTGCATTTCCGGAAAGTTTCAGCTGTGAGGGATACGACATGCGCCGCTAACACAATATGATCACTTACCGCGCGCGCCGGGTCACGGACGGTCCGCCGGGCGACCTCGGCGTACGGCGACCGGCCGGTGAAAAGTCCTGATCAGCGGGCATATGCGACGCAGGGGCAGGGGTGCGGTCAGAGCAGCACGAACCACCCCATAAAGTTACAGGCGGGTTACCGGTCCTGTACTGAGGGGATCATGTTGCACGAGAAGCTGTCGTCAATCTACGAAAACGTCCTGCGGCGCAATCCCGGGGAGACCGAATTCCACCAGGCGGTACGCGAGGTCCTGGAGAGCATCGGACCGGTGCTCGGCAAGCACCCCGAGTACGCCGAGTCCAAGGTCATCGAGCGGATCTGCGAGCCCGAGCGGCAGATCATCTTCCGGGTGCCGTGGGAGGACGACAACGGCGAGATCCACATCAACCGCGGCTTCCGTGTCGAGTTCAACAGCGCGCTCGGACCGTACAAGGGTGGCCTGCGTTTCCACCCCTCGGTGTACCTCGGCATCATCAAGTTCCTCGGCTTCGAGCAGATCTTCAAGAACAGCCTCACCGGCCTGCCCATCGGCGGCGCCAAGGGCGGCGCGGACTTCGACCCGAAGGGCAAGTCCGACCGCGAGATCATGCGGTTCTGCCAGAGCTTCATGACCGAGCTCTACCGCCACCTCGGCGAGCACACCGACGTGCCCGCGGGTGACACCGGCGTCGGCCAGCGCGAGATCGGCTACCTGTTCGGCCAGTACAAGCGCATCACCAACCGGTACGAGTCCGGCGTGATCACCGGCAAGGGCCTGGTGTACGGCGGTGCGCAGGTGCGGACCGAGGCGACCGGGTACGGCTGCGCGTTCTTCGTCGAGGAGATGCTGCGCGCCCGCGGCACCTCGTTCGACGGCAAGCGGGTCGTGGTGTCCGGCTCCGGCAACGTCGCCATCTACACCATCGAGAAGGTGCAGCAGCTCGGCGGCCGCGTCGTGGCCTGCTCCGACTCCTCCGGCTACGTCGTCGACGAGAAGGGCATCGACCTCGACCTGCTCAAGCAGGTGAAGGAGGTCGAGCGCGCGCGCATCGAGGTGTACGCCAAGCGCCGCGGCGGCGACGCGGTGTTCATCCCCGGCCGCAGCGTCTGGGAGGTGCCCTGCGAGGTCGCCATGCCCTCCGCCACCCAGAACGAGATCACCGGCCGCGACGCCGAGCGGCTCGTCCGCAACGGCTGCATCGCGGTGGGCGAGGGCGCGAACATGCCGACCACGCCCGAGGGCATCCGCATCTTCCAGGAGGCCGGGGTCGCCTTCGGCCCGGGCAAGGCCGCCAACGCCGGCGGTGTCGCCACCAGCGCGCTGGAGATGCAGCAGAACGCCAGCCGCGACTCGTGGTCCTTCGAGTTCTCCGAGCAGCGGCTGCGCGACATCATGCGCGACATCCACGCCCGCTGCCTCGCCACCGCCGAGGAGTACGGCATGCCGGGCAACTACGTGGCCGGCGCCAACATCGACGGCTTCAAGCGGGTGGCGGACGCCATGCTCGCCCTCGGCCTCATCTGATCGCGCGTCTTCGACCACTCGCCAGGATCGTTCGCAGCGACGAGCCCCGCGCCGACAACGACGTCGGCGGCAGAACCCGACCCGAAGACCGATGATCTCGCGCCGACAACGGCGTCGGCGCCAGGATCACGCAGCCGATCACCGGCGCCGCCAACGACGTCGGCGCCCCATCACAGCCGCGCCGCATCCTTCCGGCGGCCGGCCCCCGCGGTATCGATCCCCACCACCCTCGCCACGGCGGACACGTGTGCCCGGCATCGTGCACGTCTCGTGTCCCATCGGTTACCTTCTGCTGGTAAACCCTGGTGACGGGCTCCTCCGCGCCCTCATCGTGACGCGGCCCGCTGCGCCGCGGCTCCGGCCGGATCGCACGCGCGGCGCGCGGCGTGCACGGCAGGCCACACCGGTCGTCCTTGTCGTTCCCCGTGACGTTCCCGGCCTGACGAATCCCCGCCGTCACGCGGCCGAGCAAAGGCGTTCCCGGTCATCGATTTCCGCCGCCGATCGGCGGCTTTCTCGTTCGCGTACGAACGCGAAACGAGCGTTCGTACCCGATCGCGATCTCCGACAGCGTGCGCACGAACGGAACCCCAGGACCGGGCGGTGATCGCATCATCGGACTTTGTGCGACGGCGGGCGTTCCGAGCACCGGCGGCGGCACGCGTTCGCACGGGACGGCGTCACCTGCGCGCGGTGCCGTTCGGCGGTCGGCCCGGCGACCGCTCGATCCGGTGCGGGCCCGAATCAGGGCAGGGTCGGCCGGAACATGTGGCGCGGCGCGGCCGTCGCTCTCGGGTACGGCCGGACGGGAGTGGCGCGGCGACGTCGGCTGCCGTGCCCCACATTCACGATCGTGAACCCGTTGGCCCTGCGCCACAGCGTGCGCGGAACGCCCCGGGCGGGCGGCGGAGGGCCGTTCCGGCGGGCGGCCGCCGGTACGGCGGCCGGCGACGGTGCGGGGACACGGACCGGGCGCGGCCCCCCACCGCACGCGGCGCGACCGTCACGAGGGCCGTTCCTCGGCGGTCGGTTCCCCATCCGAGTCCCGCTGCGCGGCGCGCTCGGCCGCTTGGCGGGCGGCGATGCGGGCCCGGCGGCGGTACTCGGCACGCAGGTCGAAGAGGCGGCCGAGGGTGCCCCCGACGATGAGGCCCGCGGCGACGATGATCACCTCGCCGACCGCGATGCCCACGGTGATGAGTACGACCGCGACGGCGAGCACGACCCAGACGGTGCCGGGCCGGTAGCGTATGGGGCGATCCCGGTGGCGGTGGGACGGGGGACGAGGCAGGCGCGGGTCCGAGCGCTCCATCCACACCTCCGGGCCGGTCTGAGGGCGGTTCTGCAGATCGTGCGCCACCTGCTTCTCCTTTCCGGCGAAAAGGGGGGTGCGCTTACACCATGACCTGCGGCGCCGGGAAAGGCCATCCGGGTCGACCCTCAGATAACGTGGGGGATGACCTGCATGGATATGGGTGGCGGTGCCGATGGATTCGAGGCGGTTGTTCCCCCATGCTTGATCGGTAACCGTTTTCGCCGGGCCGTACCGCATCCCGGCGGCGCCGGGGCGCCGGAGCGGGCTCGCCCCCGGTGGGCGATCATGGTGAGAGAGGGCGAGGGGGAATTCGGGGAAGGATCACGATAGGTGTCGCTTTTCTGGCGGATTTTCCTGGTCAATGCGCTCGTCCTCCTTGCGGCGACCGCATTGCTGCTGGGACCCGTCACCGTCTCCACCCCGGTGCTCCTCACCGAGGCGGCGATCATCGCCACGGGTCTCGCCGTCATGCTCGTGCTCAACGCGCTGCTGCTCCGGATCGCGCTCCGCCCGCTGCAGCGGCTCACCAAGGCGATGACCACCGCGGACCTGCTGCGCCCGGGCGAGCGGCCCGGGGTCACCGGCGGGCGCGAGATCGCCGAGCTGATCAGCGCGTTCAACGCGATGCTCGACCGGCTGGAGGCCGAGCGGGCGGCGAGCGCGGCGAACGCCCTCTCCGCCCAGGAGGCCGAGCGGGCCCGCATCGCCCGGGAGCTGCACGACGAGATCGGCCAGACCCTCACCGCCGTGCTGCTCGAGCTCAAGTCGGTCGCCGACCACGCGCCGCCCGAGATCCGCGAGGAGCTCCTCCACGTCGTGGAGACCACCCGGTCCAGCCTGGACGAGATCCGCCGGGTGGCCCGGCGGCTGCGGCCCGGCGTGCTGGAGGAGTTCGGCCTGGTGGCCGCGCTGAAGGCGCTCACCAACGAGTTCGCCACCCCGACGCTGTCGGTGCAGCACCGCATCGACAGCGACCTGCCGCCGCTCGGGCCCGACGTGGAACTCGTGCTCTACCGCGTCGCCCAGGAGGGACTGACCAACGTCGTCCGCCACGCGCGCGCCACGAACGCGCACCTCGTCCTCAGGCGCGTGCCCGATGGCGTGCGCCTGCGCATCGTCGATGACGGCCGGGGCATCGGAGGGGCCGCCGAGGGGGCCGGGATCAGCGGGATGCGCGAACGCGCCCTCTTGGTCGGGGCCAAGCTCCACATCGGCCCCGCCGGCCGCTGCCACCCCGACGACGATGCCGACCTCGATCTCGGCATCACCCCCGGCGGCGGCACCGAGGTGTGCCTGACCGTTCCCGTCCGACAGGGGAGCCATTGACCATGTCCGAGGCGAATGTCACCCGTATCCTGCTCGCCGACGACCACGCCCTCGTCCGGCGAGGGGTACGGCTCATCCTCGACGGCGAACCCGACCTCACCGTGGTCGCCGAGGCCGGGGACGGGGCCGAGGCCATCGAACAGGCCCGCGCGCACCGGCCCGACCTGGCCATCCTCGACATCGCCATGCCCCGCATGACTGGGCTCCAGGCCGCGCGCGAGCTGTCGCGCATCATGCCGGAGCTGCGGATCCTCATGCTCACCATGTACGACAACGAGCAGTTCTTCTTCGAGGCGCTGAGCGCCGGGGCCTCGGGCTACGTGCTCAAGTCCGTCGCCGACCGCGACCTCGTGGAGGCCTGCCGGGCCGCGATGCGCGGCGAGCCCTTCCTCTACCCCGGCGCGATCAAAGCCCTGATCCGCAGCCACCTCGAGCGCGCCCGGGAGGGCGGCGCCGTGCCGGCGAAGGCGATCACCGAGCGGGAGGAGGAGATCCTCAAGCTCGTCGCCGAGGGCCACACCTCGCAGGAGATCGCCGACATGCTCTTCATCAGCGTGAAGACGGTCGAGCGGCACCGCGCCAACCTGCTGCAGAAGCTCGGCCTCAAGGACCGCCTCGAGCTCACCCGGTACGCGATCCGGGTGGGCCTCATCGAGCCCTGAGCCGGGTGACCCGCAAGGGTGTGACCGCAGCGGTGTGACCCGCCGGGTCACACGCCGAGCACGCGTCGCCGTACCTCCGGGAGGCGGCGGCGAACGGGCCGGTCAGCGGCGGAGCCGGGCGTGATCGGCCCCTCGGCGGCACCGCCCCCGGCCGGCGCAGCCCACGCCGTCGTCACCCACGCCGAGTTCAACGTGTGCGCGCTTGAGCCGGGCGGCCGGGTGGCGAACGGGGTGCAGTCGTCGAGGAGTGCTTCTCCAAGGTCGAGGGCCACCCGATCCCGCGGACCCCGCAGGGCTCGGTACGGCTCGCGCCCGGCGATCGCGGCCTGCCCCCGCTCGGCGTGCCGCACTCTGGCGCGACGAGGAGGCCGCCACCGTCCGCTGGGCGCGGATGCGCTCCCCCACAGCCGCGGGCCCGCCACGACCGGGACGTCCACCCGGCGCCCGTACCGGGCGGGCAGGCCGCCCGAGGTGCTCGAGGGCATCCGGGCGGGGCACGCACACCTCGTCACCATGGCCGGCGCGGTGGACGCCGCCCGGTTCCGCCTGAGAAACCCCTGAACGGCGTCGACCCCGCCGTCGACGGCGGCCGCCCAGGCGTCCGGGTACGGCACGGCCCGGCACGCGCGTGCGGTCCTGCCCGGCGGGGCAGGACCGCACGGTCGCCCCGGCGGCACCCCGGCCGCCGGGAACCGGATCGGCTCACCACCGCCCGCGGGTCACCGAGCGGTAGCTCACGTGGCGGCTGAATCTGTCGAACCGGTCATATTTGCGGTAACTGCGGTATTTGCCGTGGTGGCCATAATGCCGGCCCGGCCGGTAATGCCGGTACTTGCCGTAATGGCGACCGTGCTTGCGGTAATGCCGGTGGTGGCCCCACCGCTTCTTCCGCTTGTGGCAGGTCCACCGGCCGTGCCGCTTACAGCACACATGCCGCTTGTACCGCTTGCACCGCCGCTTGGCGTCCGTGGCCGCCGCCGCGCCCGCCGACTCCGCCTGCACCGCCTGCACCGACACCGCGCTCGTGGTCTGGGTGGCGGCCGCCGCCCCGGTCGCCGCGATCGGCGGCGCGGCGAGCGCCACCAGCAGCGCCGGCCCCAACAGCAGCATGCTCCGTTTGCCGCGCATCAGGTATCCTCCCGACGTTCTCCACACGGGACCTTGGTCGTCGCCCCGTGCCGGTTTTTCGTCCCGGATCAGGTACCCAGCCCAAACCGCTGATTCGGTGAAACCGTGAGAAGTTGCCTGGGGCAGTAAAAGCGAGGCCTTCGCTTTGCCGTTCCGCAGGCCCGGGAAACCGTTTCGTGGGGCACCGAGAAATTCGCTGCCGTGACAATTAGCGCGGTCCGGCCGCGCTCCGGGGGCGGCGCCGCGCGGCTGCGGCGGGGCCGCCGCCCGCCCGTTCCCGGTCGGCGGCCCGTGCCGGACGATCTACCGTTCGCCGTCCTCCTCCGGGTCCGCGGGCCTCCGGCCCGGGCAAAGGCCACGGCCCGGCGGCCGTCCGCACAGGTCACCCGCCGGATCCAGGCCAACCTGCCGCCCCGGTGATCCGTCATACGACGAAAGACCCAGGTAAAAGGGGCGTTCGTCGATGTTCTTCCTGCGTCTCAGCGGGGACCATGACGGGGCAGCCCCGTGGCCAGGAGGGACAAAATGACGGTGATCGATCTGCGCCGGTACAGTGCGGTGATCTTCGAGACGGACGGGGTGCTCACCGACACCGCCCGCATCCACGCGGCCGCCTGGAAGCGGGTCTTCGACGACCTGCTGCGGCGGCTGCCCGGGCTCTCCGCCGACCAGGCGCGGCCGTTCGACGTCCGCGACGACTACCTGGCCCACTTCGACGGCCGGCCGCGGCTCGAGGGGGCGCGCGAGTTCCTCGCCTCCCGCGGCATCACGCCGCCGTCCGGCTCCGACGGCGAGGGCATGCTCGCCGAGCTCGCCGAGCGGAAGGAGGAGCTGTTCCTCGCCGAGATCCGCCGCCACGGCGTGGCCGCCTTCCCCGCCGCGGTGGCGCTCGTGCGCGAGCTGCGCCGCCACGGGGCACGGATCGCCGCGATCTCGCCCAGCCGCAACTGCGCCGAGATCCTCACCCACGCGGGCATGGCGAGCATGATCGACGCCCGGGTGGACGGGGTGATCGCGGCCGAGCACGGCCTGCCGCCGATGCCGGACCCGGCGATCCCGCTGCGGGCCGCCCGCGACCTCGGCGTCGAGCCGTACGAGTGCGTGCTCGTCGCCGCCACCGCGCCCGCGCTGCAGGCCGCCACACTGGGCCGGTTCGGCCTCGTCGTCGGCCTCCGCGGTCCGGGGCAGGCGCCCGACGCGTCCGCGGGCGAGGCCGACGTGGTGATCGGCGACCTCGGCGAGCTGTGGGTCTCCGGCCGGGTGCCGCTGGTGAGCCACGGCTGACCGCCCGCCCCGGGCCCCCGCCCGCCTTTACCGCTTCCGCCACCGGTGTCGGGAAGATGGACGTATGAAGGTTGTCGAGGAGACCCCCTACCGGTTCCGAGTCGAGCGCGAGGGGTCGATGCAGGTGCCCGGCGTGGTGTTCGCCTCCCGGGCGCTGCTTCCCGAGGACCAGGCGCTGCAGCAGGTGGCGAACGTGGCCACGCTGCCGGGCATCGTCGGCGCCTCGTACGGCATGCCCGACCTGCACTGGGGCTACGGCTTCCCGATCGGGGGCGTCGCCGCCACCGACGTCGACGCGGGCGGCGTGGTGTCCCCGGGCGGGGTGGGCTTCGACATCTCCTGCGGGGTGCGGCTGCTCGCGGCGACCGTCGACCGGGACGAGCTGCGGCCCCGCCTGGAGGCCCTCATGGACCACCTCGACCGCGGCGTGCCGCGCGGCACCGGCCGCGGCGGGGTGTGGCGCGTGCAGGGCCGCTCGGAGCTGGAGAAGCTCCTGCACGGTGGCGCGGCGTACGCGGTCGAGCAGGGCCACGGTGTCCCTCGCGACCTGGAGCGGTGCGAGGACTACGGCGCGGTCGCCGACGCGGACGTGGCCCAGGTGAGCGCGCGGGCGATGGACCGCGGCCAGGAGCAGGTCGGCAGCCTCGGCTCCGGCAACCACTTCCTGGAGGTCCAGGCGGTGGACGAGGTGTACGACGAGCCGACCGCGGCCGCGTTCGGCCTGCGCAAGGGCCAGGTCTGCGTCATGATCCACTGCGGCTCGCGCGGCCTCGGCCACCAGATCTGCACCGACCACGTGCGGGTGATGGAGAAGGCGATGCCGCGGTACGGCATCCGCGTGCCGGACCGCCAGCTCGCCTGCGCCCCGGTGGACTCGCCGGAGGGCCGGTCCTACCTCGGCGCGATGGCCGCGGCCGCGAACTACGGCCGGGCCAACCGCCAGCTGCTCGGCCAGGCCGCGCGCAAGGCCTTCGCCGACGTCCTCGACGCCGGCCTCGACCTCGTCTACGACATCTCGCACAACCTCGCCAAGATCGAGGAGCACGACGGCAGGCGGCTGTGCGTGCACCGCAAGGGGGCGACCCGGGCGCTGCCCCCGCACCACCCCGACCTGCCCGACGACCTCGCCCCGTACGGCCAGCCGGTGCTCATCCCGGGCACCATGGGCACCGCCTCCTACGTGCTCGCCGGCGTGCCCGGCGGCCAGGCGTTCTTCTCCACCTGCCACGGGGCCGGCCGTACCCAGAGCCGCCACCAGGCGGCCAAGTCGGTCGACGGCCGCACGCTGCGCGACCGGCTGCAGGCGAAGGGCATCGCGGTGCGCGGCGCGACCTGGCGCGGCCTCGCCGAGGAGACCCCGGACGCGTACAAGGACGTGGACGCGGTGATCGAGGCGAGCGTGGGCGCCGGGCTCTGCCGCAAGGTGGCCCGGCTCGTGCCGCTGGGCGTGGTGAAGGGATGAGCGAGCCGCGCGCGGGCCACCGCACCCTGCCGCACACCGCGGACACCCGGGTGCAGGCGTGGGGGCCGACGCTGGAGGAGTGCCTGGCGCAGGCGGTGCTCGGCACGGTCGAGAGCTTCCTCGACATCTCCGGCGCCACCGTGACCGAGCGGCGCGAGGTGCGCCTCGATCCGGCCGAGCCGCCGGCCGATCGGCTCGTCACCCTGCTCGACGAGGTGATCTACCTGATGGACGTGACCGGCCGGGCACCGGTCGGGGCGGAGCTCACCCGCGACCGGGCGGGGCCGCTCGCCCGCCTCGACATGGCCGACCTGGCGGAGCTGCCGCAGATCGGCGCCGTTCCGAAGGCCGTCTCCCTGCACGGGCTGCGCGTCGAGGAGCGGCCGGACGGGTGGCTGTGCGAGGTCACACTCGACGTGTGACATGATCACCGTGGCATGGTCGGGCAGCGGCGCGGGTACGGGGGATCATCGGATGTGCCCGTGGGCGACGCAGGGGGCCGGACGACGTCCGCGGTGACGGCCCGCTCCGGCGGGCGGAGATGGTGCCCGCGAGCCGCCGACCGGGTACGTAACAGCCGGTCGCCGATTCCCGGCGCGGCGCGCCGCGCCCCCCACGCACCGGGACGGCGGGCCGGCGCAGAGATGAGGACGTGATGGCGCGGACACGTGAAATCCCCACGGTACGGCTGGGCGACCGGGCGGTGATGCCCGTCGTCGGCTTCGGCACCTGGCGGCTCACCGGACAGGAGGCGTACGAGGCGACGCGGGCCGCGCTCGAGCTCGGCTACCGGCATATCGACACCGCGACGATGTACGGCAAC
>QGUZ01000071.1 GCA_003242605.1 Actinomycetota bacterium | reverse complement strand
TATCTGTCACTTGTCCACACTCTCATTGTTCTCCTTCTATTTTTGTCCGCCTTCCTCTTGCTCTGCCTTCTTCCTTTTTTTTTTTCATTGCCGCGCGCCCCACCGAGTCTCACACCTCTCTTTTCGCCGGCGGGTGGAACCGGCCGGAGGAGACGGCCCGGGCGGCCGGGCGCCGCGTGGCCGCCGAGCCCGGGGGCCACGCCCCCGCGCCGGTGCGCCCGCCGTACGGCGCCGCGCCGGAGCCGATCCCGTGGGCGGACCACCCGCCGGCGCCGGACGCCGCCCCGGCCGAGCCCGCCCCCGCGGGCGGCGGGGCCACCCCGCTGCCGAAACGGGTGCCCGGAGCCGCCCTCCCCGGCGACCAGCGGCCCGACCTCGCCGCCGCGCAGCCCGCGGCCCGGGACGGCGACGGGGGCGCCGGGCTGGACGTGGGCGCCGGGCTGGACGGGGGCGCCGGGCTCAAGGACGTCGCGCTCACCCGGCGCTGCTTCCGGCAGCCGGACGGCCGCTGGTGGTACCGCATCGACGTCACCGAGGACCACCTCGCGGGCGGGCCGTGCGCGATCCCGAGCGGGTTCGCCGCCTACCTCGGCATGTCGCCCGGCGAGAGCCGTACCGTGCGGTGCGCGACCGGCGAGCTCACGCTGAGCTGGCAGGCGCGCCCCACGCTGGAGGCGATCCGCCCGCTGCTGATCGAGGCGGGCGCCCAGGTGGGCGGGCACCTGTTCGTCACGGTGACCGAGGACGGCATGCTGCGCGCCCGGCACCTGCCCGCGGTGACCGGGGCCGACAACGCCGCCCAGGCGCTGCGCCTGGTCGGCTACACCGCATCGGGAGGCACCATGGACCAGGCGTTGCGGGTCGTCGCCACCCGCGTCGGCATGGACGGCTCGACGCCGCGCGCCGACCTGCTCGGCCGGCTGCGCGAGCGGGGCGACCGCGACCTGCTCTCGCTGCTCGCCACCCCGGTGTGATCCGCGATCCCCGGCCGGCGACCGCCTCCGCGGGGTGCCCGAGGTAGCGCACCCACCCGGCGTCCCGTCCGCCGGCGCGCACTCCACCGAACCCCGTACCACCCAGCCGAGGTGTCCGTGCCGCGACTCGCGATCTCCCCAGCGTTCCCCAGGGAGCTGAACGGTCTGGCGTGGCCGGCGCACAAGGACGTCGTGGCCGCGATCCGCCGGTTCCTCGCGGGCGCCCCCGACGCCCCGGTGCCCGAGCGGGTACGGCACGCCCGGGACCCGCGCGTGGTGACGTTACGGCTCGCCGACGGGCTGCGGGCGGTGGCGCTGCGGGAGGGCGACCTCTACTGGTTCATCACCCTGCTGCCGGAGGACCGGGCGTGGGCGTACGCGCGCCGCCACCGGTACACGGTGAACCGCGCGATCGGGGTGGTGGAGAGCTGGGACGCCGAGGCGCTCGACGAGATCGAGCCCGCGCTGCGCCGCGCGGCCGCCGCCACCGACCGGCGGCTGCTCGCCCACGTGTGCGACGACGACCTGCTCCGCCTCGGCATCGACCCGCGGCTGCTGCGGCTGGTCCGGCTGATGAGCGCCGAGTCCCACCTCGCCGCGGCCGAGCCGCTGCTCCCGGAGACCCAGTACGCCCCGCTCGCGGTGCTCGCCGCGGGCGGCGGCGTCACCGCGGCGTGGCGGGCGCTCGACGCCCGGCAGGCCGTCCCCGCCCGCGGAAACATCGACCCCGGCGACCTCGTCGCCGCGCTCGCCCGCAGCCCGGACCAGGCGGTCTTCGCCTCCCCGGGCACGCTCGAGCGCATCCTCACCCGGCCGGATTGGTGCACCTTCCTCGACCCGCCGCAGCACCGGCTCGCCCACGGGAACGGCTACCCCGAGCCGGTGCTCGTCACCGGCGGCGCGGGCACCGGCAAGACGCTCGTCGCGCTGCACCGGGCCGCCCACCTCGCCCGGCGCGCCGAGGGACGCGTGCTGGTCGTCACCGTCTCCCCGGCGCTCGCCACCGACCTGTCCGCCCGGCTCGACCTGCTCATCGACGACGAGGAGGTACGGCGCCGCGTCGAGGTGGCCGGCGTCGACCGGCTCGCCTGCCGGATCGTGGCCGGCGCCGAGGGCCGCCCGCCGCGGCTCGCCCGGCCGGCCGAGCTCGCCGAGCTGTGGCGGCAGGCCGCCGCCGCGGTCGGCTGCCCCCGCGGCCCGGCGTTCCTCGCCCGCGAGTGGGAGCAGGTGGTGCTCGCGCTGGACCTGCGCGACCTCGACGCGTACCTCGCCGCGCCGCGCGCCGGCCGGGGCGTGGAGCTCGGCCCGGACGAGCGCCGCACGGTGTGGGCGTGTATCGCGGAGTTCCAGGCGCGGCTCGCCGCCACCGGGCGGCGCACCCGGCTCCAGCTCGCCGCCGAGGCCGCGCTGCTGCTCGGCCGCGGCGCCGGCGGCCCGCTCGGGCCGGGCGGGCGGCGGCGCGAGCCGTACCGGCACCTGATCGTGGACGAGGCGCAGGACCTGCACCCGGCGCAGTGGCGGCTGCTGCGCGCCGTGGTGCCTCCCGGGCCGGACGACATCTTCGTCGTGGGCGACCCGCACCAGCGCGTGCTCGACGCCCGCGTCTCGCTCGCCGACGTGGGCATCCCGGCCCGCCGGGCCCACCTCACCACCTGCCACCGGCTGCCGCAGGAGGTCCTCTCCTGGGCGGTACGGCTGCGCGGCGGCGGTCCGGCCGACGGGCTGGTCCCGGGCAGCACCGGGTTCGACGGGCTGCGGGCGCGGCGGCGCGGCGCGCGGCCGGTGGTGCGGGGGTACGTGTCGCTCGAGGCCGAGCTCGCCGGGCTCGTCGCGCAGGTGCGCGCGTGGCTCGCGGACGGCGCCGCGCCGGAGGACGTGGCGGTGGCGGCGCGGTCGGCCCAGCTGGAGCGGGCGGCGCGGGCCGCGCTGCGCGAGGCGGGCATCGACGTGACGGTGACGAGCCTGCACGGCATGAAGGGGCTGGAGCTCAGCCGGGTCGCCGTGATAGGGGTGGCGGACGGGGTCGTCCCCGCGCCGGAGGCGCTCACCCCGGCCGAGGAGGACGCCGCCGCCCGCGCCCACGACCTGCAGCGGGAGCGGGGCCTGCTCTACACCGCCTGCACGAGGACGACCGAGTTGCTCTACGTTTCCTACACGGGACGGGCCAGTCCCTTCCTGCCGCCCTGATCCCCTACGCTAATCCGCACGTGCCCCGATATCTGGATCATTTATTAATTCATAAATTCGTGTCCGGTTGGAACCGATGAATCTGAGCCTGTGCGACATCGTGCCTCCACTGCGCTGGACCCCGCCCGGCCAGGTGGAGCCGATCGCGAACGACCCGCGGCTGCCCGACGCGTGGTGGCTGGCGCTGCCGCTCGACCGCGCCTGCGCCCTGATCGGCACTCCCCAGGTGGCGGCGCGGCTCGCCGACCTCGCCATCGCCAACTGGGGGCATCTTCCGCTCGGTGACGTGCTGCCGCTGCTCAGGTTCGTCGATCCCGCGGAGAGCCTGCGCACCCCGGGGGACCGGGAGACCGTGCACCGGCTCTTCGCCGAGGTGCTCGACCGCCTCATGGCCTCCGAGACCGGCAGGCTCCCCGAGCCGCCCGCCGCCCGTCCGGACCGGCCGCTGCCGGAGCTCATCGACGAGCTGTTCGCCGGGCTCGACGAGCGGCAGCTCGCGATCGCCCGGGACCGGGTGTACGCCGAGCACCGGGTCACCCTCGACGAGCTCGCCCAGCGGTTCTCGGTCACCCGGGAGCGCATCCGCCAGATCGAACGCGACCTGCGCGACCACGTCGAGTCCGCGCTCACCCGGCCGGAGGCGGCCCCGCTCGTGGCCCACCTGGAGTGGCTGCGCGGCCGGCTCGGCGCCGCCGTACCGGCCGACGACCTCGCCGCGGCGGTGCCGTGGCACCGGACCGAGCTGCGCACGCTCGGCGTGCCCGCCTGGCGGTTCGTGCGCACCCTGCTGACCGGGTACGAGCAGGTGGACGGCTGGCTGATCGCGGGCGGCGCGGACGAGCTGCGGGAGAAGACCCGGCAGCTGTTCACCGACGGCCCGGTGAAGCTCGAGGACGCGGTGGCGCTCGTCGCCCGGCTCGGCATCCGCGAGGACGTGGCCGAGCGCTGGATCGCGTCGGTGCCGAACCTGCGCATCCTCGAGGGGCACGTGGTGCCGTGGCCGCGCAGCGCGGGCGACAAGGCCGAGGCGGTGCTCGCGGTGGCGGGCGAGCCGCTCACCCCGGAGCAGATCCAGCAGCGCATCGGCGAGGACTACAGCCTCGTCGGCATCCGCAACCAGCTCGCCTCGGACGAGCGGTTCCTCCGGGTGGACCAGGACCGGTACGGCCTGCGCCGCTGGGGCGGCGAGGAGTACCCGGGCACGCCGGTGGCCCGCGAGCCCGAGCAGCCCGGCGCCGAGCAGGCCGCCGCGCCCGCGGCGGGCGCGGACGTGCCGGGCCGGTACGGCGTGGCCGAGCCGGCCGTCCCCGGCTACCCGGGCGCGCCCGGCTACGAGCCCGGCGCCCAGCCCGGGTGGATCCGGGTCGACCAGCCGGACCCCTACCAGACCCGCAAGGACGTCGCCCTCTCCCCGCGCTGCTTCCGCAGCCGGGACGGCCGGTGGTGGCACCGCGTCGACATCACCGCCGACCACCTGCGCGGGGCGAGCTTCCCGCTGCCGCCGGGCTTCGCCGCCCACCTCGGCATCGGCCCGGGGGGCGGGGTCACCACGACCACGCCGAGCGGCGACGTGCCGATCACCTGGACCGACCGGCCGACCGTGGGCTCGATCCGGACGATCCTGCAGGAGTACAACGCGATGGAGGGCGACCACGTCTTCCTCACCGTCTCCGACGCCGGCGAGCTGCTCACCCGGTTCCTGCCCGCGGCCTCCCCGCAGCTGCCGCCGCTCGCCCGCGCCCTCCACCTGATCGGGTACACCGCGCCGGTCGCCTCCGAGGCCGAGGGCCTGCGCCTCATCGGCGCCCGCCTCGGGCTGCCCGAGGGCACGATGAAGGAGGAGATCCTCGCCGTGCTGCGGGAGCGCGGCGACACCGACATCCTCTCCTTCCTCGACCCCACCGCCGCCTGACCGGCGCCGCGGCCGAGCGGCCCCGGGCGGATCGCCGGGAGCGGTCAGGGCGCGAGCGGCTCGGCCGCCGTCCGGCCCTCGCGGGCCTCGACCTCGGCCCACTCGTCCCCGCCGAGACCGGCGAGGGCGGCGGGGAACAGGCCGAAGTTCTCGGCGTAGATGTGCGCCTGAAGCCGGTCCAAGACCTCCGGCAGCGCCGCGTCGTCGGGCGCGGCGGCGATCCGGGCCTCCAGCTCGCCGTGCTCGGCCTCCAGCGCGTCGACGTGCTCGGTGAACTCGCCGCGTTCCCGCATCACCGAGAACAGCCCGCGCTCCTCGGCGCGCACGTGCGGCAGCAGCAGCGCGGTCAGCTCGGCGAAGCGCGCGCGGGCCGCGGCCGGGTCGCCGGCGCGCAGCGCGTCCCGGATCTCCCCGGCGAGGTCGAGCAGCCGCTCGTGCTCGTCCATCAGCCGGCGGATCGGCGTCACCTCGCGGCAGCCGCAGTGATCACACATGTCGCCTCCTCGTCCCGGTACCAGCCTCGGGACGGGGCGCCCCGCCGGAAACGGCCGATCGGACCGGATGACCGGGTCATTGGTCCTGATTTGCGGAGCGAATACCACACCCATCCTGTTTTTCGGCGAGCGGTTTTTCGGGCAATAGGCGGGCCGGTCCGTCTCGTCTAGGCTCGAAGGCATGCTGCGGCTGTACGACACGAAGGCGAGGCGGGTGGAGCCGGTCGTGCCGGCCGGGGCGCGGACGTTGCGCATGTACACCTGCGGGCCCACCGTGTACCGGTTCGCGCATGTCGGCAACCTGCGGTCGTACCTGCTGTCGGACCTGATCCGGCGGGTGTGCGAGCGGCACGGGGTGCGGGTGGTGGTGTGCCAGAACATCACCGACGTCGGGCACCTCGTGGACGACGCGGAGATCGACCCGCGGGGCGAGGACAAGATCCTGCGGCAGGCGCGGGCCGAGGGGCGGTCGGCGCTCGACATCGCGCGGTTCTACGAGGACGCGTTCCGCAAGGACACGGCCGCGCTCAACATCCGGCCGCCGGAGTACACGCCGCGGGCGACCGAGTCGGTCGACCTCATGATCGAGCTGATCGCGAAGCTGATCGAGAAGGGCCACGCGTACGTCGTGGACGACGGCTCGGTCTTCTTCTCCGCCCAATCTTTTCCGACTTATGGCGCAATTTCGGGGAATCGCCTTGACGCGCTGAAGCCCGGCCACCGATTCGAGAAACCCGACCCGCGGAAACGGTTCCACGCCGACTGGGCGCTGTGGAAACACTCCCACCGCGAGCTGACCTGGGAGGCGCCGTGGGGGCGCGGTTTCCCCGGCTGGCACGTGGAGTGCTCGGCGATGTCGCTGCACCACCTCGGCGACCGGTTCGACCTCCACACCGGCGGCATCGACCTGCGCTTCCCGCACCACGAGAGCGAGCGGGCGCAGTCGAACGCGGCGGCGGGCCACGAGGTCGTCGCCCACTGGGTGCACGGCGAGCACCTGCTGTTCGAGGGCCGCAAGATGGCGAAGTCGGCGGGGAACGTCGTGCTCGTCCGCGACGTGGCCGAGGCCGGGCTCGACCCGCTCGCCGTACGGCTGGCGATGCTGGAGCACCGGTACCGGCAGCAGCTGAACCTCACCTGGGAGACGCTGCGCGGCGCGGACCGCACGCTGCGGCGCTGGCGGCGGAAGGTGGCGGAGTGGGCCGAGCAGCCGAGCCGGCCGATCGCGGCCGATTACGCGGCGCGGGCGAAGGCCGCGCTCGACGACGACCTCGACACCCCGGCGGCGCTGCGCGTGCTGCGCGAGCTGGAGCGGGACGAGTCGGTGCCGCCCGGGTCCCGGTTCGAGACCTTCCTCGAGCTCGATCACATCCTCGGGCTCGACCTGTCCCGGGACATCGGGGCCGCGCCGGCGCTGCCGCCGGGCGCGGCCGAGCTGCTCGAGCGGCGCGAGCGCGCCCGGGCGGCACGCGACTGGGCCACGTCCGACCGGCTGCGCGAGGAGCTCGCCGCGCTGGGCGTGAAGGTCGCCGACACGCCGCAGGGGCAGAAGGTGGTCCCCGGCTGAGCCGCGGCGGTCAGCCCGGCAGCAGCCGGGTCTCGCCGACGGCGAGATCCCACAGGTCGGCGGGGTCGAGGCCGTGCGCGGCCCACGCCCGGCGCGCCTCCTCCACCGGCGCGAGCGGCGGCTCGGCGGAGAGCGCGAACGTGCCCCAGTGCATCGTGGCCATGCGCCGCGCGCCCACGTCGAGGCAGGCCCGCACCGCCTCGGCGGGGTCGACGTGCGCCCCGCTGAGGTACCGGCGCGGCTCGTACGCGCCGACCGGCATGAGCGCGAGGTCGATGCCCGGGTGGCGCTCGCCGATGTCCCGGAAGTGGTGGCCGTAGGCGGTGTCCCCGGCGAAGTAGACGCGGTGCCGTCCGCTCTCCAGCACCCAGCCGCCCCACAGGGTGCGGCAGGTGTCGAACAGGCCGCGGCGGCTCCAGTGGTGCGCGGGAACGAAGCAGAACCCCACCCCGCCGAGCTCGGCGCGCTCCCACCAGTCGAGCTCGGTCACGTTCGCAAACCCCCGGCGGGTGAACCAGCGGCGGAGGCCGAGCGGCACGAAGACCGCGACGTCCCGCGGCAGGCGGCGGATCGTGGGCGCGTCGAGGTGGTCGTAGTGGTTGTGGCTGATCACGATCGCGTCCACCCGCGGCAGGTCGCTCCACGCCACGCCCGGCGGGGTGAGCCGCGGGCGCACGCCCGGGATGCGCTGCGACCAGACCGGGTCGGTGAGCACGGTGAGGCCGCCGATGCGCAGCACGTAGCTGGCGTGGCCGACCCAGGTGACCGCGGTGTCGGTGGCGCTCACCGGGGGCAGCCCGGTACGGCGCACCGGGATGCGGTCGACGTCCCCGTTCTCCGGGCGCAGGGCGCCGTACCAGGCGACCAGCAGGACCTCCCGGAACCCCGGCGCCGGATGGGTGAGACGGTCCCTGAAGTGCGACGGCCGGCTCCGCTCGCGCGGCGGGGCCGGGGCGAGGCTCTCACGACGAACGGTCTGCGACATGGACGCTCCTGTTCGTAGCGCTGGCAGGCTGTGGACGATCGCCGCCGGGCGCACGGTCGCCCGAAAGGATCATTCCCGCTCTGCGGAAAACATGCGCTGGTTCGTCACACTTCAGGATGTCTTCGCCCAAAACAGGAGCTCAGCCGTAAAATCCACGGAACGCTGTGGCGAATCTCACCCGGCGGCCCGCCCCGGGCCGCGGCGGCGGGCGGCGCGCCACCACGGGGCCGCGTCGCGGTAGCCGCCGTCGGCGAGGTTCGCCCGGCGCTCGAACACGTTCCAGGAGCCGGGGTTGCCGCACACCGCGATCGAGACCGCCGCGGCGAGGAGGTAGAGCGGGATCAGCGGCAGGCCGAGGCACCAGGCGTACTGGGTGGCGTGCCGCGACTCGTGCAGCAGCAGCCGCCCGGTCAGGTAGCCCTCGTCCCGGCCGGTGAGCACCACGTTCCCGACCGTGAACGCCCCGGCCATCGTGGGGATGCGGAAGCCGTGGGCGAGGATGAGCCCGTACGCGCCGCGCCGGAGCCGCGCCCGGCCGGCGACGGCGATGAGCAGGCCGAGCGGCGTGGACAGGTTGAGGACGTTCACCACCTGCCGGATCCGGAACCAGGCGCCCATGGCTCGATTGTCGGCGCGGGCGGCGCGCCGCGGAAGGCCGGGCCCTAGGAGCGCGGCTCGGCGTCCCGGTCCGGCGGCGGGGCCCCGAACCGCGGGGTGAGCAGCCACGACCCGTCCGACGAGGACGGCGCGAGCACCACGGCGACCGCCACCGCCACCATGCCGCCGTACAGGTAGACGTAGCCGGGCAGGGTGCCGGCGATGACGAGGTCGCCCTCGGCGCGGTTGACCGCGAGCACCGCCGAGATCATCCCCCAGCCGACCGCGACCATCACCGCGGCGAGCCGGGTGCGCATCAGCCGGGCCATCGCGTACGGCACCGCGAACAGCACCACGAGCCAGGCGAGCGCCACCGTCGGGAAGCCGCCGGTGAGGTACCAGGAGTGCTCGAGCGCGCCGATGATGCCGAGGAACGTGCCGAGCACGAACAGCACGCCGTAGGTGGCCCCGGTGAGGATCGCCTGGCCGATCTCCTCGGCCGGGGAGTCCGCCGCGGCACCGCCCTCCTCCGGATTGCCCGGGCCGCCGGCGCCGTCCGCGCCGTCCGGGCGGTCCCGGTGGTCCGGTCGCCCGGCGCGCTGCGGCGGGCCGGCCGCGCCGGAGGCTCCCGGCGGGCCCTCCGCGTTCCCGGCGTTCCCCGCGCTCACGGCACCGGCCGCGGCGGGCTCGGCCGCCCCCGGCGGGGTGGCCCGCTCGGCCGTGCCGCGTCCGTCCCCCGCTCCGGGCGGCTCAGCAGGCATCTCACCCATCCGTCATCCTCGGTCGACCCCGGCGAACAGATCGTCTTCCCGGTCGTACGGCGCGCCCAGCCCGCCGGTCTCGTACGGCGCGCCGGGGCCGGCCGGCCCGGGCACTCCGGCCCGCAGGATGAAGTACTCCACCCCGAGGGCCTCCTGGCCGATGTTGTTCGACAGCGCGAACCACTGCCCCCGCACGGTGACCTGGGTGGCGTGCGCTCGCAGCGCGGCGAGCTTCGCCCCGACGTACTCCCGAGCGTCGATCTCGGTGGTCACGTCCTCGTCCGCGCAGCCGTACGACGGCTCGTCGACCGCGTCGGCCGGGAGGAACCCGACGTCGCTGCGCCGCAGGTCCTCCGCCATGCGCTTGATCACCGACCGCGGCATGGCGGTGTGGTAGAACTTCGCGATCGGCCAGGGCTCGCCCTCACCGTAGCCGGGATCGGCGGCGAGGTGGAACGCGCGCCAGGCCACCCGGTGCGCCTGGATGTGGTCCGGATGGCCGTAGAACCCGTTCTCGTCGTAGGTGACGAGCACCTGCGGCCGCACCTCGCGGATGATCTTCACGAGCTCCCCGGCGGCCTCGTCCACGTCCGCCCGCCAGAAGCAGCGCGGGTCGTCGTTCGAGGCGGCGCCCATCATGCCGGAGTCCCGCCACCGGCCGGGCCCGCCGAGGAACCGGTGGTCCCGCACGCCGAGCGCGGCGCAGGCCGCGGCGAGCTCGCCGATGCGGTGCTCGCCGAGCCGGTCCTCCCGGTCCGCGGCGAGGTGCGCCAGCTCGGGCGGGATGATCTCCCCCTCCTCGCCGAGGGTGCACGTGACCAGCGTGACGTGCGCGCCCTCCGCGGCGTACTTGGCGATCGTGGCGCCCGTGGTGATGCTCTCGTCGTCCGGGTGGGCGTGCACGAGAAGTAACCGCCGATCACTCATGTTTCGAGCGTATCGGCACTGGCAGGATTGGTGTCCATGACCCAGAGCTTTCCGCGCCTGCACGCCCGGACCCGCCGGTTCACCCTCGGGGTGCCGCGGGACTTCACGCTCAGCCCGGACGGCGCCCGCGTCGTCTTCCTGCGCACCACCTCCGGCACCGACCCGGTGACGGGGCTGTGGGAGTTCGACGTCGCCACCGGGGCCGAGCGGATGATCGTCGACCCGCGGCGGCTCGCCCCGGCCGAGGAGGACCTGCCGCCCGAGGAGCGCGCCCGCCGCGAGCGCGCCCGGGAGCAGGCCGGGGGCATCGTCGCGTACGCCACCGACCGCGAGGTGACCTCCGCGGTCTTCGCCCTGTCCGGCGCGCTCTACCTGGCGGGGCTGCGCGACGGGGAGCCCGGGGTGCGCCGGCTGGAGACCGCCGGGCCGGTGGTGGACCCGCGGCTGTCCCCGGACGGCGGCCGCGTCGCCTACGTCACCGGCGGCGCGCTGCACGTGATCGACCTCGCCACCGGCGAGGACCGCACGCTCGCCGAGCCGGAGTCCGACACCGTCACCTACGGCCTCGCCGAGTTCATCGCCGCCGAGGAGCTGGGCCGGTTCCGCGGCTACTGGTGGTCCCCGGACGGCACCGCGCTGCTGGTCGAGCGCGCCGACGACGCGCCGGTGCGGCGCTGGCACATCGCCGACCCGGCGAACCCGGACCGCGAGCCGGCCGCGCTGGCCTACCCGGCGGCCGGCACCGCGAACGCCGAGGTCGGCCTGTTCGTGATCGGCCTCGACGGCTCCCGGGTGGCGGTGCCGTTCGCCGACGAGTACCTGGCGGACGCGCGGTGGAGCGAGCACGGCCCGGTGATCGTGACCATGCCGCGGGACCAGAAGACGATCCGGCTGTGGCGGGTGGACCCGGCGACCGGCGCGACCACGCTGCTGCGCGAGGACACCGACCCGGCGTGGGTGGACGTGCACCCGGGCGTGCCCGCGTTCCTGCCGGACGGCACGCCGGTGTGGATCGCGATCGACGGCGACACCAACCGGCTGTTCGCCGGGGACCGCGCGGTCACCCCGCCCGGGCTGCAGGTGCGCGGGGTCTGCGACGTGGACGGCGACACCGTGCTGTTCCGGGCGAGCGAGGACGACCCCACCTCGATCCACCTGTACACCTGGTCGCCGCAGGGCGGCCTGGCCCGGGTGAGCCCGGAGGGGCCCGGCGTGCACTCCGGGCGGCTCACCGGCGGCACGCTGCTCGTGGTCCGGCAGTCGCTCGACGAGGAGGGTGTCACGGTGCGGGTGCACGGGCCGGGACGGCCCGCCGTACCGATCGCCTCGTTCGCCGAGCGGCCCGGCCTCGACCTGCGGGTCACCCTGCTGCGCGCGGGGGAGCGGGAGCTCGCCACCGCGCTGCTGCTGCCGTCCTGGCACCGGCCCGGCTCCGCCCGGCTGCCGGTGCTCATGGACCCGTACGGCGGGCCGCACGCCCAGCGGGTGCTCGCCGCGCAGGGGATCTTCCTCGTCTCGCAGTGGTTCGCCGAGCAGGGGTTCGCGGTGATCGTGGCCGACGGCCGCGGCACGCCCGGCCGGGGCCCGGCGTTCGAGCGGGCGGTCCACCTCGACCTCGCCACGCCGGCGCTCGAGGACCAGGTGGCGGCGCTGCACGACGTGGCCCGGCGGTACCCGGACGACATCGACCTCGACCGGGTGGCGATCCGCGGCTGGTCGTTCGGCGGCTTCCTCGCCGCGCTCGCCGTGCTGCGCCGGCCCGACGTGTTCCACGCCGCGATCGCGGGCGCGCCGGTCACCGACTGGCGGCTGTACGACACCGGCTACACCGAGCGGTACCTCGGCCACCCGGAGGAGCACCCGGACGCCTACGACCGGTCCTCGATCACCGCGGACGCGGAGAAGCTCACCCGGCCGCTCATGCTCATCCACGGCCTCGCCGACGACAACGTGGTGGCCGCGCACACGCTGCGGCTGTCCTCGGCGCTGCTCGCCGCGGGCCGCCCGCACACCGTGCTGCCGCTGTCCGGGGTGACCCACATGACCCCGCAGGAGGTCGTGGCCGAGAACCTGCTGCTGCTGCAGGTGGACTTCCTGCGCCGGGCGCTCGGCGTGCCCGCGCCGGACGCCCGGTGACGGCCGCGCTCAGGCGCGGCAGATGAGCTCGCCGTGGGGGACGATGATCCAGCCGTCCTCCGCGGCGGCCCACTCCCGCCAGGCCGCGGCCATGCGCTCCAGGTCGGCGTCGGTGGCGCCGTGTGCGCGGGCGTGGCGGGCGAACGCGGACTCGCGGATGCGGTCCGCCCACAGGCCGCCCCACCAGGCCCGGTCCTCGGGGGTGGCGAAGCACCACACGGAGGCGGTGGGCGTGATCTCGGGGAACCCGGCCGCGCGCGCCCAGGAGAGCAGGCGGCGGCCCGCGTCCGGCTCGCCGCCGTTGCCGCGCACCACCCGCGCGTTGAGCTCCGCCCACTCCGCCAGCCCGGGGAGCTCCGGGTACCAAATGAAGCCGCCGTAGTCGGCGTCGCGGACCGCGACCACGCCGCCGGGCCGACACACCCGGCGCAGCTCGCGCAGCGCCCGCACCGGGTCGGCGAGGTGCTGGAGCACCTGGTGGGCGTGGACCACGTCGAAGGCGTCGTCGGGGAAGCCGAGCTCGTGCGCGTCGCCGACGACGAACTCGATGTTCGCCCGGCCGCGGGCCGCCGCCTCGGCCCGGGCGAGCTCGAGCGCGTCCGGGCTCGCCTCGAGGGCGGTCACCGTGCCGGGGGCGACGCGCGCGGCGAGGTCGGCGGTGATCGTGCCGGGGCCGCAGCCGACGTCGAGCAGCCGCATGCCGGGGGCCAGGTGCGGCAACAGGTAGGCCGCCGAGTTCTCGGCGGTGCGCCAGCGGTGCGACCGCAGCACCGACTCGTGGTGGCCGTGGGTGTAGATCCCGCGCGTCGTCATCCGCGCCCTCCTTCCGCCTGGCCACCGTAACAACCGCCGCCCCGTCCGCCACGGGGCGTTTCACCGCCCGAGACGTCAACCAGGGTTGACAGGCCCAGGTGGGGCAACTTAGGTTGACACCATGACGGATACCACGAAGGTCGCCGCCGACGCGAGCAGCCGCGATCCGGCCGTCGGGCTGCGGGCCGTACGCGCGCTGCGGGAGCTCGCCGACCGGCTCGAGGAACTCCAGGTGCGCAACGCCCGCGAGCAGGGCTGGACCTGGCAGGAGATCGCGAACCTGCTGGGCGTGACCCGGCAGGCGGTGCACAAGAAGTACGCCGCCAAGCGCGGACTCTTCAGATCACGAGGGGACGACTGACGATGTTCGAGCGGTTCACGAAGCAGGCCCGGCAGATCGCCACCGGCGCCCAGGAGGAGGCCCGCAAGCACGGCCACGGGCACATCGGGACCGAACACCTCCTGCTCGCGATGCTCACCGCCCCGGACACCCTCGCCGGCCGTACCCTGATCCGGCACGGGCTCGGCTACGACGCCGTGTCCGAGGCCGTGCGGCGGCACCTGAAGCAGGACGACGACCTCGACGCCGAGCTGCTCAGCGAGATCGGCATCGATCTGAACGCGGTCCGGGAGAAGGTGGAGGCGGCGTTCGGGCCCGGCGCCCTCGACCGGCCGCCATCCCGCGGCAGGCGGTCCATGCTCGGCCACGTCCCCTTCACCGGCCGGGCGAAGAAGGTGCTGGAGCTCGCGCTGCGCGAGGCGATCGCGCTCAAGCACAACCACATCGGCGATGGCCACGTGCTGCTCGGCCTGATCCGGGAACGCGACGGCCTCGGCGCCCGCATGATCGCCGAGGCGGGCGTCGACCTCGCCGGGCTCCGCCGCGAGATCGTCGACGAGCTGGGCTGACCGGGTCAGCAGGCCGGCAGCCGCACGGTGACGGCGAGGCCGCCCTCGGGCCGCGCCCGCGCCTCGACCGACCCGCCGTGCACGGTCACGATCGCGCGCACGATCGACAGGCCGAGCCCGGCCCCCTGCGACGACCGCACCCGCTCCCCCTGCGTGCGGTGGAACGGCTCGAACAGGTCGTCCACCTCGTGCGGGGACACCAGCGGGCCGGTGTTCTCCACCGACACCGTCACCTGCCCGCCCGCGCCGGCCGCGGCGCCCTCGCCGGTCCCCGCCGCGCGCACGGTCACCCACACCGCTCCCCCGCGCACGTTGTACTTGACCGCGTTCTCCAGCAGGTTGTACACGCAGCGCTCGAGCAGCAGCGGATCCCCCTGCGCGACCGCCGGCTCGAGATCGTGGTGCACGGTCACCTTCCGGCTCCGGGGCTGCATGTCGAGCTGTTCGAGCGCGGTCAGCACCACCGGCCGCAGGTCCACCGCGCGGCGCACCGCAGGCTCCTGCTCGGACTGGGCGAGCAGCAGCAGCCCCTCGATCAGCCGCTCGTAGCGGGCGTTGGTGGCGAGCAGCGCGCGGGCCATCGCCTTCAGGTCCGGCGAGGCCTCCGGCTCCTCCAGCGACACCTCGAGCACCGTGCGGTTGATCGCCAGCGGCGTGCGCAGCTCGTGCGAGGCGTTGGCGATGAACCGGCGCTGCGCCTCGAACACCCGGTGCAGCCGGTCGAGCATCGCGTCGAAGGTGTCGGCGAGCCGCTTCACCTCGTCGTTCGGCCCGCGCAGCGCGATCCGCTCGTGCAGCGTGCTCTCCGACAGCCGCTCGGCCGCCTCGGTGACCCGGTTGAGCGGGCGCAGCGCCCGGTCCGCCACGAGGTGGCCGAACGCCAGCGCCACCAGGCCGACGACGATCATCACGAGCACCGAGTAGCGCAGCACCTCGTCGAGCACCTCGCCGGCCCGCTCCTGGTAGGCGGCGGCCACCTGCTGCGTGTACTCCGGCGACGGCACCTCCCCGGCGGGCGGCGGGCTCGCCGCCGGGTCCGGGTCGCCCTCCGGCGCCGGCGTCCCCGGGGGCAGCCGCACCGTGCCCACCTTGACCACGAGCCGCTGGCCGAGCGCCCGGGCGACGAGCAGGTAGCTGATCCACAGCAGCGTCGATCCGGCGGCGAAGAACAGCACGCCGTACAGCAGGGTGAGCCGCGCGCGCAGGCCCAGCCGGTGCCACAACGGCACCCGGCCCGCGGGCGGCGGCCCGCCGGCGGACCGCCGCCCGGGCCGCGGCACGTCCCGGGGGCGCTCCCGCCGCACCCGCCCGAGCAGGCCGAGGGCGGTCACAGCCGGTACCCCCGGCCGGGCACGTTCTCGATCAGCGGGGGCGGCCCGAGCTTGCGGCGCAGCGAGGTGACGGTGACCCGCAGCACCCCGCTGCCCGGGTCGGCGAACTCGTCCCAGACGCGCCTGCGCAGCTCGGCGGCGGGCACCAGGTCGCCCTGTGCGCGCATCAGCTCGTGCAGCAGGTCGAACTCCTTGCGGGTGAGCGTGATCTCCCGCCCGTCCCGGGTCACGGTACGGCGGGCGGGATCCAGCCGGACCCCGCATCGCTCGAGCACGGCCGGCACGCCCCGCGGCGCGCGCCGGCCGAGGGTGCGCACCCGCGCCACCAGCTCGGCGAACGCGAACGGCTTCACCAGGTAGTCGTCGGCCCCCAGCTCCAGCCCGGCCACCCGGTCCCGGACCCGCCCGGCCGCGGTGAGCATGAGGATCCGCGGGGCCGCCCCGGCGGCGGCCAGCCCGCGGCACACCTCGTCGCCGTGCACCTCGGGCAGGTCGCGGTCGAGCACGACCACGTCGTAGTCGACGTAGGAGGCGAGTTCCAGCGCATCCTGGCCGTCGTAGGCGACGTCCACGGCGATCGAGTGCAGCCGCAGGCCGCGCGCGATCGCGTCGGCGAGCTGTTCCTCGTCCTCCACGATGAGCACGCGCATTCCAGACCTCCCGTGCTCAGTCACGGTGGCCCAGACGGTGTTAAACGCGGGTAAGCCGCGGCCCCCGCCGCGCGCCTGCGGGCTTATCCGTGTTTAGCGCGGCCGCCGGTGAAGTTGCTCCCGTCCGGGCGAGTGCCCGCGATCCGAGAGGAGCGACTCCCCATGAGATCACGCTGGAGATCACGCATCGGCTCGTGCCGGCCGGCCGTCGCCGCGCTGGCCCTCGCCGGCCTGGCGCTCACCGCCTGCGGGCCGGACGCGTCCGCGACCGAGGACGGGCGCGCCGCCACCCCGGCGGCCGCCGCCGGCGGCTCGGCGTCGCCGTCGGCCCCGGTGGACCGCGAGGAGGCGGCGCTGAAGTTCGCCCAGTGCATGCGCGAGCACGGCGTCGACATGCCGGATCCGGTCGACGGCCGCATCCGCATCACCCGGCGCAAGGGCGAGGAGGCCAAGACCGAGCAGGCGCTCAAGGAGTGCGAGCACCTGATGCAGGACGCGGTGCGCGACCGCGGCGGCCCCATCGACCAGGAGCGGTACGACCAGATGGTGAAGTACGCGCAGTGCATGCGCGAGCACGGCATCGACCTGCCCGACCCGCGGCCGGGCGAGCCGCTCCGGCTGCGCATCAGGAAGGACGAGGAGGCCAAGGCCAAGGAGGCGCAGAAGGCCTGCCGGCACCTCGCCCCCGGCCTCGGGGAGGGGCCGTGAGGAGACGCACGCTCGCCATGGCCGGCGCCGTGGTGCTCGCCCTCGCCGCCGCCGGGACCGGCCTGGCGGTGACCGGGGCGGCCGGGGACGGCGCGGCCTCGCCCGGCCCGGCGGCCGCCGTACCACCCGCGACGGCGCCGATCGAGCGGGGCGACCTGGTGGACACCAAGACCGTGGACGGCGCGCTCACCTACGCCGACGAGCGGCGGGTGGCGACCCAGGCCTCCGGCACCGTGACCTGGGTGCCCGAGGAGGGCGCGGTGGTCCGGCGCGGCCGCCCGCTGCTGCGCGTGGACCGCAAGCCGGTCGTGCTCATGTACGGCGAGCTGCCGCTCTACCGGCCGCTGTACTGGGGCGTCTCGGACGGGCCGGACGTCGCCCAGCTCGAGCGGAACCTCAAGGCGCTCGGGTACGGCGACGACCTGACCGTGGACCGGCACTTCAGCCGGGCCACCCACCTCGCCGTGCTGAAGTGGCAGGACGACCATGGCCTGCCCGAGACCGGCCGGATCGACGCGGCCCAGGTGGTCTTCCTGCCGGGGGCGGCGCGCATCGCCGAGGCGAAGGTGGCGGTCGGCGACCGGGTCTCCCCGGGCCGGCCCGCGCTCACCGTCACCGGCACCGACCGCGTGGTGCGGGTGAACCTCGACACCGACGACCAGCACCTGGTGAAGAAGGGCGACACGGTGACCGTCGAGCTGCCCGGCGGCGAGCGCATGCGCGGCCGGGTCTCCTCGGTCGGCACCGTGGCCCGGGCCGCCGGGCGCGACGAGGAGGACGGCGAGACCGTGATCGACGTGGAGATCACGCTGCGCGGGCGGCCGAAGACCCGGCTGGATCGCGCGCCGGTCGAGGTCGAGCTGGTGAGCGAGCGGGTGGAGGACGTGCTCACGGTCCCGGTCGAGGCGCTGCTCGCGCTGCGCGAGGGCGGCTTCGGCGTCGAGGTCGTCGAGGGCGACGCCACCCGCGTCGTGCCGGTGCGGATCGGCGCGTTCGGCGGCGGCCGGGTGCAGATCGAGGGCGAGGGCCTGCGCGAGGGCATGCGGGTGGGGGTGCCACGGTCATGACCGCCGTCCGCTGCGATCCCGGCCCGCGGCCCCCGGCCGCCGCCGCGCCCGGGGAGGCCATCGTGGAGCTGCGCGGGGTGACCAAGGTGTACGGCGGGCAGGTCCAGGCGCTGCGCGGCGTGGACCTGACGATCGAGCCGGGCGAGCTGGTGGCGATCGTCGGGCCGTCCGGGTCGGGCAAGTCCACGATGCTGCACCTGATCGGCACCCTGGACCGCCCCACCGGCGGCACGGTGCGCATCGCCGGGTACGACGTGGCCGCGCTGTCCGACCGGCGGCTGTCCGCGCTGCGCGCCCGGTACATCGGCTTCGTGTTCCAGCGGTTCCACCTGTCGCCGGGCGTCTCGGCGCTGGACAACGTGGCCGACGGCCTGCTGTACGCGGGCGTGCCGCGCCGCGTGCGGCGGGAGCGGGCCGCGGCGGCGCTGGAGCGGGTCGGGCTGGGGCACCGGCTCGGCCATCGGCCGCACCAGCTGTCGGGCGGCGAGCAGCAGCGGGTGGCGGTGGCCCGCGCGGTGGTGGGCGATCCGCCGCTGCTGCTGGCGGACGAGCCGACCGGCAACCTCGACTCGGCGGCGGGCGCCGAGGTGCTGCGGGTGCTGCGCGACCTGCACGCGGCGGGCACCACGATCGCGGTGATCACGCACGACACCGAGATCGCCGAGTGGTGCCCGCGGCGGGTCCGGGTGCGCGACGGCCGCGTCGTGGCCGACGACGGCCCGGGCGCCGGTCGCCGCGCCCCGGCGGAGGTGCCGAAGGCCGCCCCGGCGCGGGCCGCCGGGCACACGGCGGACGGGCACAGCGCGGAAGGAGCGGCGTCATGACCGGCGCCCGGACCCTGCCCGAGGGCGTCCGGACCCCGCCGGAACCCGCCCGGCGGCCCGACGCCCGGTCGCTGTCGCCCGCCCGGCTCGGCCTGCGCGACGTGCTGCGGGTGGGGGCGGCCGGGCTGCGGGCCAGGCCGGCCCGGGTGATCCTCTCCGCGCTGGGCATCGCGATCGGCATCGCCACCATGGTGGCCGTGATCGGCATCTCGTCCTCCTCGCGGGAGGAGCTCATGCGGCAGCTCGACCGGCTCGGCACGAATCTGCTCACCGTCACCGCCGGGCAGACCGTGTTCGGCGAGGAGGCCAAGCTGCCGGAGAACGCGGCCCGGATGGTGTCCCGGATCGGGCCGGTGTACACGGCCTCGGCCACCGGGGCGGTGGAGGGCGTGACGGTGCGCCGTACCGGCCACATCCCGGAGGCGGTCACCGGCGGCATCACCGTGCAGGCGGCCGACCTCAACCTGCTCGGCACGCTGGAGGGCCCGGTCGCCCGCGGCACCTGGCGGAACCGGGCCGCGGGGGGGCGTCCGACCGGGGGGCTCGGGGCGAAGGGGGCCGAACGGGCGGGCGCCCCCCGCCCGGGGGGGCGGGGGGGGCCGCG
>QGUZ01000387.1 GCA_003242605.1 Actinomycetota bacterium | reverse complement strand
CGGTCCCCGGGGGAAAACGGCAGGGGGGCGGGGGGGCCGGCGCGGGGGGGGGCGGGCGGGGGGGCGGGGGGGGCGGCCCCCCCCCCCCGGGGGGGCCCCCCCCCGGGGGGGGGGGGGGGTGAGGGGCGGGGGGGGGGGGGGGGCCGGGGGGGCCCCCCCCCCCGCCGTCGTGTCGCGGCGCCGTACCCGGGACGCCCCGCCGGCGTTGGAGGGCCTGGGCGGTTCCCCGGTTGGGGTGGGGACCTCACACCCGCGTGGGTAGCCTTGAGCGTTATGAAGACCTCCTTCCTTGCGGCCGGGCCCCGTCGTGCCCTGGCGGCGATCCTCGGCGTGCTGCTCGCCGCCGCGCTCGGCGTCGTCTCGGCCACCCCCGCGCTCGCCCACGCCGCGCTAAAGCGCAGCGACCCGGAGAAGAACGCCAAGGTCGAGAGCCTGGAGCGGGTGGAGCTGGAGTTCAACCAGCCGGTGCGGCTGCCCACGGTGATCCTCCGCGGCCCCGGCGGGGAGACCTACCACACCGGCAAGCCGAAGGTCGACGGCGCGGTGGTCACCCAGGACGTCGCCGACGACCTGCCCGCGGGGTCCTACACGATCGCCTTCCGCGTGGTGTCGGAGGACGGGCACCCGGTCGAGGGCGAGATCCCGTTCAAGATCGTCGCGCCCGAGCCGGCCGAGACCCCTTCCACCCCCGAGGAGGGCGAGGGCGCGTCCGGCGAGGCGACCCCGGCGGCCACGGCCTCGGCCGAGCCGTCCGCCGGCCCCACGGGCGCGGCCGCGGGTGACGCCGCGGACGACGCGGCGGATGACGCGGCGGGCGGCGCCGGGAGCACCGCCCCGGCGTCCACCGAGCAGGGCTCCGGCGGCGTGCCCGTCTGGGTGTGGATGGTCGTCTTCGGCCTCGCCGGCATCGGCATCGGCATGGCCATCAGCCTGCGCCCGAAGAAGACGACGGGCGAGGACACCACGGCCGCGAAGGACCGATGAGCGGCCGCGACGCGCGGCGCTGAGTACCGGAAGACGGTGGCGACGGGACGATGAAGACGGCGAGCGGGCGGGACGAGCGGGTGGCGACCGCCCAGGGACGGAGCGGAGCCGTACGGCTGATCATCGCGGCGGCGTGCGTCGCCGCGGGCGCGCTCGTGGTGGCGATGGTGGCCGGGGGCGCGGCGAACCCGCGCATCATCCCCGGGCTGCCCGACCAGGGCATGTTCACCCGCTGGATGCTGCCGGTGGCGAAGCTCGCCATGGACGCCGCCGGCGTGCTCACCGTGGGCCTGCTGCTCACCGCCACCATGCTGCTCCCGAGCGACAAGGGCGTGCTGCGCCCGGCGGCGCTCGGCTACGTCAAGGCCGCCTCCTGGTCGGCCCTGGTCTGGTCCGGGGCCGCGGGCGCCACGCTCGTGTTCAGCGCCTCCGACGTGCTCGGCATGCCGGTGGGCGACGTGCTCGCGGGCAGCGAGTTCTCCAGCTACGCCGGGCAGACCGAGCAGGGCGTGGCGCTCGTGCTCGTGGTGCTGTTCGCGATCGCGATCGCGTTCTTCGCCCGGGGCGCGATCACCGCGGGCGCCGCGGCGTGGCTGCTGCTGCTCTCGCTGATCACCCTGCTGCCGCCGCCGCTCACCGGCCACTCGGCGAGCTCTCCCAACCACGGCCTCGCGATCACCTCGGTCGCCTTCCACGTCATCGCGCTCGCGCTGTGGATCGGCGGGCTCGCCGTGCTGTGCGTGCACGCGCTGCGCGGGGAGCGGCACCTCGACGAGGCGGCCCGGCGGTTCTCCGCGATGGCGCTGTGGTGCCTGATCGGCGTGGGACTGTCCGGGGTGTTCGCCGCCGTCGCCCGGCTGGCCTCGGTGACCGACCTGGTCACCTCGACGTACGGCCTGCTCATCGTGGCGAAGGTGGTCGCCTTCTGCGCGCTGGGCGTGCTCGGCTGGTGGCACCGCCGGCGCACGCTGCCGGAGCTCGCCGCCGGGCGGCGGGGCGCGTTCCTCGGGCTCGCCACCGGCGAGGTGCTGGTGATGGCGGGCACGATGGGCGTGGCCGTGGCGCTGTCCCGCACCGCGCCGCCGCCGGTGGAGGTGCCCGCGGACCGGGCGTTCGAGCTGCTCGGCTACCCGGTGCCGCCGCCGCTCTCGCTCGGCAACGTGCTCACCCTGTGGTGGTTCAACCTGCTGTTCGCGGTGGTCGCCGCGGTGCTCGCCGGGCTGTACGGCGCGGGCGTGCTGCGGCTGCGCCGCCGCGGCGACCGCTGGCCGGTGGGCCGCACCCTGTCCTGGTACACCGGCGTGGCCATCCTCGTGTTCGCCACCCAGAGCGGCCTCGCCCGCTACTCGCCGGTGCTGTTCAGCGTGCACATGGTCGAGCACATGGTGCTGTCCATGCTCGTGCCGATCTTCCTGGTGCTGGGCGCACCGGTCACGCTCGCGCTGCGCGCGCTCAAGCCGGCCCGCCGCCGGGGCGACCGCGGCCCTCGCGAGTGGCTCACCGCGATCCTGCACAGCCGGGTGGCCCGGGTGATCGGCCACCCGGCGTACGCCACCGTGGTCTTCGTCGGCTCCACCTACGCGCTGTACTTCACCCCGATCTTCGGGGCGATGATGCAGGAGCACATCGGCCACCTCGCGATGACCGCGCACTTCCTCGCCGCGGGCTGCCTGTTCTTCTGGGTGATCATCGGGGTGGACCCGGCGCCGCACGGGCTGTCGCACGTCTACCGGCTGCTGCTGCTGTTCGTCACCATGCCGTTCCACGCGTTCTTCGGCGTGGCGCTGATGAGCATGTCCGACGTGATCGCGCCCGAGTGGTACGACCAGCTCGGCCGTACCTGGGGGCCGTCCGCGCTCGCCGACCAGTCGAACGGCGGCGCGATCGCCTGGGCGTTCGGCGAGATCCCCACCCTGATCGTCGTGATCGCGCTCGCCTTCCAGTGGTACCGGAACGACGAGCGCCGGGCCCGGCAGGCCGAGCGCCGCGCCGACGCGCGGGCGGCGAAGACGGGCGGGACGGGCGACGCCGAGCTCGACGCCTACAACGAGTACCTGCGCCGGCTGAACAAGGCCGCCGGCGCCGAGTGATCGCGTAGCCCGCCTCGGCCCGGCGGGAGCCCTCCGCCCGCGTCCGGTGCCTCCCCGCCGCGGTTCCGCCCGCCGCCGCCCCGATCCGCGCGCGCAGGGACGCGTGCCGGCGTTTCCGGCGTGGCGTCACCCGCCTTTGGGTAGCGTCTGCACTACGGCCGACCTGCACGGACGCCGGGCCGCGCAGCCGTGCGGGCGAATCGGCGGTTTCGCGGCGGCCGGTCGGGCGTTACCGTCGCAGTCAAACCCGTTCGGCGAGGGGGGAGGGGATCGTCGCCGCCGAGATGCGCTCACACGGTTGGGGGAGGCACGTGGCCGAACAGCGGCGCATGCGGGAGAACGGGGGGCTCTCGCAGATGCTGCGCGATCACCTGACGGAGTGGTCCGAACGCACCGGAATCGCGGTCGAGGTGTGGGCCCTCCCGGAGCGAGAGGTGCCGCCGAAGGTGGCGGACAACGTGTACGCGACCGTGCGCGAGGCGCTCGACAACGTGGAGCGGCACAGCGGGGCCCGGGTGGTGTCGATCGCCCTCACCGTCGGCCGGAGCGGGCTCCGGCTCACCGTGAGCGACGAGGGCCGGGGCTTCGAGGCGGGCACGACCGGGCGCGGCCTCGTCGCGATGCGCGCGTACTTCGCCGAGATCGGCGGACGGCTCACGGTCAATCCGGTGCCCGGCGCGGGCACGACCGTGAGCGGGTTCGTCCCGGCCGAGGAGCTCACCCGCTGAGCCGCCCCGCTCAGGGCAGGGTGAGGATCTCGTAGCCGGTCTCGGTCACCACGATCGTGTGCTCGAACTGGGCGGTGCGCTTGCGGTCCTTGGTCACCGCGGTCCACCCGTCCGGCCAGAGCTCGAAGTCGATCGTGCCGAGCGTGAGCATCGGCTCGATCGTGAACGTCATGCCGGGCACGAGCGTCCGGGTCAGCGTCGGGTCGTCGTAGTGCGGGACGATCAGCCCGGAGTGGAAGGATTCGCCGATGCCGTGACCGGTGAAGTCGCGCACCACGCCGTACCCGAACCGCCGGGCGTACGCCTCGATCACCCGGCCGATCACGTTGAGCTGGCGCCCCGGCGCGACCGCCCGGATCGCCCGCATCATCGCCTCGTGGGTGCGCTCGACGAGCAGCCGCGACTCCTCGTCCACCTCGCCGACGAGGAAGGTCGCGTTCGTGTCACCGTGCACCCCGCCGATGTAGGCGGTGATGTCGACGTTGACGATGTCGCCTTCCTCGAG
>QGUZ01000070.1 GCA_003242605.1 Actinomycetota bacterium | reverse complement strand
GAGCAAGCGAGGTAGGAAGTAGCGTGCCAGCCAAGGACGGGAAGGCCGACGGAACCCGGCTGGTGATCGTCGAGTCGCCCGCTAAGGCGAAGACGATCGCCGGTTACCTCGGGCGCGGCTACATCGTGGAGTCGAGCATCGGTCACATCCGCGACCTGCCCGAGAAGGCCGAGGACATCCCCGAGAAGTACAAAGGGGAGCCGTGGGCCCGGCTTGGCGTCAACGTCGAGCACGACTTCGAGCCTCTCTACATCGTCAACCCCGACAAGAAGGCCCAGGTCACCAAGCTCAAGCAGCTGCTGAAGGACGCCGACGAGCTGTACCTCGCCACCGACGAGGACCGCGAGGGGGAGGCGATCGCCTGGCACCTGCGCGAGGTGCTCAAGCCCAAGGTGCCGGTGCGCCGCATGGTCTTCCACGAGATCACCCCGCAGGCGATCCGGGAGGCGGTGGCGAACCCGCGCGACCTCAACCTGCGGCTCGTCGACGCGCAGGAGACCCGGCGCATCCTCGACCGGCTCTACGGCTACGAGGTGAGCCCGGTCCTGTGGAAGAAGGTGAAGCCGCGGCTGTCCGCCGGCCGGGTGCAGTCGGTGGCCACCCGCCTCGTGGTCGAGCGCGAGCGGGAGCGCATGGCGTTCACCCCGGCGGGCTACTGGGACATCCGCGCGCTGTTCGACACCCGGCGCCCGGACGAGGAGATCCCCACCTTCCACGCGACGCTCACCGCGGTCGACGGCCGCCGCGTCGCCCAGGGCCGCGACTTCACCGGCGACGGCACGCTGCGCACCACCGACGTGGTGCACCTCGACGAGCAGGCCGCGCGCGCCCTCGCCGACCGGCTCGCCGGCGCCACGTTCACCGTCACCTCGATCGAGCGCAAGCCGTACACGCGCAAGCCGTACGCGCCGTTCCGCACCACCACCCTGCAGCAGGAGGCGAGCCGCAAGCTCGGCTTCTCCGCCAAGTACACGATGCAGGTGGCGCAGCGGCTGTACGAGAACGGCTACATCACCTACATGCGTACCGACAGCATCACGCTGTCGGAGACCGCGGTCGCCGCCGCCCGCCGGCAGGCGCTCAAGCTGTACGGCCCGGCCTACGTGTCGGACAAGCCGCGCGTCTACACCAGCAAGGTGAAGAACGCCCAGGAGGCGCACGAGGCGATCCGCCCGGCCGGTGAGGAGTTCCGCACCCCGGCCGAGACCGGGCTGCAGGGCGACGAGTTCCGCCTGTACGAGCTGATCTGGCAGCGCACGGTCGCCTCCCAGATGAAGGACGCCACCGGCGAGTCGGTGAGCGTGAAGGTCGGCGGCGTCTCCAGCACCGGCGAGACCGTCGAGTTCAGCGCGAGCGGCCGCACGATCACGTTCCACGGCTTCCTCAAGGCGTACGTGGAGGGCGCCGACGACCCGTCCACCGACCGCGACGACTCCGAGCGGCGGCTGCCCGCGCTCGCCGAGGGCCAGGTGCTCACCGCCCGCGAGCTCGCCGCCGAGGGCCACACCACCCGCCCGCCGGCCCGGTACACCGAGGCCTCGCTCGTCAAGGAGCTGGAGGACCGGGAGATCGGCCGGCCGTCGACCTACGCGTCGATCATCGGCACGATCCTCGACCGCGGCTACGTGTTCAAGAAGGGCACCGCGCTGGTGCCGTCGTTCCTCGCGTTCGCCGTGGTCAACCTGCTCGAGCAGCACTTCGGCAACCTGGTGGACTACGAGTTCACCGCGCGCATGGAGGAGTGCCTCGACGCGATCGCGCGCGGCGAGACCGAGCGGGTGCGCTGGCTGCGCCACTTCTACTACGGCGACAACGGCGAGGGCGGCCTCAAGCACATGGTGAGCGATCTCGGCGACATCGACGCCAAGGAGATCAGCTCGTTCCCGATCAAGGGCAGCGACATCGTGATCCGGGTCGGCCGCTACGGCCCGTACCTGGAGCGCGACGGCGTCCGGGTGAACGTGCCGGAGAACCTCGCCCCGGACGAGCTCACCGCGGAGAAGGCCGAGGAGCTGTTCGCCCAGCCGAGCGGCGAGCGGCAGCTCGGCGTCGACCCGGAGACCGGCCGGATGATCGTCGCCAAGAACGGCCGGTTCGGGCCGTACGTCACCGAGATCATCCCCGAGGACCAGGAGGGGAGCGGCACCGGCAAGGCGAAGAAGAACGCGCCCAAGCCGCGCACCGCGTCGCTGTTCAAGTCGATGTCGCTGGAGACGATCACGCTCGAGGACGCGCTCAAGCTGCTGTCGCTGCCGCGCGTGCTCGGCGAGATCGACGGCGAGGAGGTCACCGCGCACAACGGCAAGTTCGGCCCGTACGTGAAGAAGGGCTCGGACTCGCGGTCGCTCTCCTCCGAGGAGGAGCTGTTCACCATCACCCTCGAGCAGGCCAAGGAGCTGTTCTCCCAGCCCAAGCAGCGGGGCCGCGGCCGGGCCGCGTCCGCCGCGCCGCTGCGCGAGCTCGGCGAGGACCCCAACTCCAAGCGGCCGATCGTGGTGAAGGAGGGCCGGTTCGGCCCGTACGTCACCGACGGCGAGACCAACGCCTCGCTGCGCAAGGGCGACACCGTCGAGGAGATCACCGTGCAGCGCGCGGCCGAGCTGCTCGCCGAGCGCCGGGCCCGCGGCACGGGCAAGCGGGGCGGCCGGGCCAAGGCCGCCGCCAACTAGCGCGCCGAGCGGGCCGGTACGGACCGTCCGTCGCCGATCCTTACCGTGGCGGGCGGGCACACCGATACCCTGATAGCCATGACCATCCCCGGCCGGCCCGCCACGCGGCGGAGGCGCCCGCATGTGCTGGCCAACGCGCCGTTCCGCAGGCTGTGGACGGCGATGTCGGTGTGCAGCCTCGGTGACTGGCTCAACCTGATCGCGCTCACCGCGCTGGCGAGCCACTTCACCCGCGACTCCGGGTTCCAGGTGCAGAGCCTGGCGATCGGCGGCGTGTTCCTGGCGAAGATGCTGCCCGCCGTACTGCTCGGGCCGCTCGCCGGGGCGGTCGCCGACCGGTTCGACCGGCGGCTCACCATGGTCGCCGCGGACGTGGCCCGGTTCGCCGTGGTGCTGTCGATCCCGCTCGTCGGCGGCTACCGGTGGATGCTGGTCGCCACGGTCCTGCTCGAGTGCGTCAACCTGTTCTGGGTGCCCGCCAAGGACGCGACCGTCCCCAACCTGGTGCCGAAGGAGCGGCTCGAGGAGGCGAACCGGTTCAACCTCCTCGTCACGTACGGCACGGCCCCGCTCGCCGCGGCGCTGTTCTCGGTGCTGTCGATCGTCGCCGAGCTGCTCGGCGGCGCGGTGCCCGCGTTCGCGGCCGAGCCGGCGAGCCTCGCGCTGTACGTCAACGCGCTCGCGTACTGGGTCTCCGCGATCCTGATCTTCACGCTGAAGGACATCCCGCGGCGCGCGATCTCCGCCCCGTCGGTGCTGCGCCAGATCACCGACGGCTGGCGGTACGTGGGCCGCACCCCGGTGGTGCGCGGCCTGGTGATCGGCATGGCCGGGGCGTTCGCCGCGGGCGGCGCGGTGATCGGCGTGGCCCGGCTGTACGTGGCCGCGCTCGGCGGCGGCGACCCGGCGTACGGCGCGGTGTTCGCCGCGGTGTTCGCGGGCATGGCGCTCGGCATGTTCTTCGGGCTGCGGCTGCTGCGCGAGCTGTCCCGGCGCCGCCTGTTCGGGCTGGCGATCGTCGGCGCGGGCCTGGTGCTCGTGGCGATCGCGCTGATCACCAACATGGTGGTGGTCACGGTGCTCACCGTGGCGCTGGGCGCGTGCGCGGGCGTCGCCTGGATCATCGGCTACACGCTGATCGGCCTGGAGGTCGAGGACGGGCTGCGCGGCCGCACCTTCGCGTTCCTCCAGTCGCTCGCCCGGGTCGTGCTGCTCGTCGTGGTGGCGGCCGCGCCGGCGCTCGCCGCGCTGTTCGGCCAGCACACCCACCGGTTCTCGCCGACCGTCTCCTACACCTTCGGCGGCCCGAACCTCGTGCTGCTGATCGCCGCGCTGCTCGCGATCGCGGTCGGCGCGGTCGCGCTGCGGCACATGGACGACCGCCGGGGCGTCCCGCTGCTCGCCGACCTGGCGGCCGCGCTGCGCGGCACCCGGTACGTCCCGGAGGAGCCGGCCCCCGAGCGGCCGCGCGGCGTGTTCATCGCGTTCGAGGGCGGCGAGGGCTCCGGCAAGACCACCCAGGCCCGCATGCTCGCGATCTGGCTGCGCGACCAGGGCTACGACGTGGAGCAGACCCGCGAGCCGGGCGCGACCAAGGTGGGCATGCGGCTGCGCGCGATCCTGCTCGACGCGGCCCACCAGGGCCTGTCGGCGCGGGCCGAGACCATGCTGTACGCGGCCGACCGGGCCGAGCACGTGGAGAAGGTGATCCGCCCGGCGCTGGCGCGGGGCGCGATCGTGGTGAGCGACCGGTACGTGGACTCCTCGCTCGCCTACCAGGGGGCGGGCCGCGCCCTCGACCAGGAGGACGTGGCGCGGATCAACGAGTGGGCGACCGGCGGGCTCGTGCCCGACCTGACGATCGTGGTCGACGTGCCGCCGGAGGTGGGGCTCGCCCGGTTCGCCTCGCCCGCGGACCGGATCGAGGCCGAGCCGCTCGAGTTCCACGAGCGGGTGCGCCGGGAGTTCCGGGCGCTCGCCGCGGCCCACCCGGACCGCTACCTCGTGGTCGACGGCACCAAGACGCCCGAGGAGATCGCCGCGATCGTGCAGGACCGGGTGCGGGAGATCCTCCCCGACCCGGTGCCGGGGGACGCCGAGGCCGCCACCGGCACCCTGCCGGCGATCCGCGAGTAGCCGCGGCGGCCGTGGCGGCGGACGGTGGAGGTTGCGATGAGCGTGTTCGACGCACTCGTGGGCCAGGACCACGCGGTCGAGGTGCTGCGCCGCGCCGCGGCCGGGTCCGGCATGACCCACGCCTGGCTGTTCACCGGCCCGCCCGGGTCCGGCCGGGAGGACGCGGCCCGCGCCTTCGCCGCCGCGCTGCTCTGCCCGCAGCAGGGCTGCGGGAGCTGCGAGCTGTGCCGCCAGGTGGAGGTCGGCTCCCACCCCGACCTGGAGGTGGTGCGGCCCGACGGCCTCTCCTACAGCGTGCGGCAGACCCGCGAGCTGGTGCTGCGCGCCGCGGGCGCCCCGACCCTCGGCCGCTGGCGGGTGGTGCTGTTCGAGGACGCCGACCGGGCCACCGAGGCGGCCGCGAACGCCCTGCTCAAGGCGATCGAGGAGCCGCCGCCGCGCACGGTGTGGCTGCTGTGCGCGCCGTCCCCCGACGACATGCTCGTCACGATCCGGTCCCGGTGCCGGGTGGTGACGCTGCGCACCCCGCCCGCCGCGGCGATCGCCGAGCTGCTCGTGTCCCGGGACGGGGTTGACCCGGAGACGGCCGCGTTCGCCGCCCGCGCCGCCCAGGGGCACGTGGGCCGCGCCCGCCGCCTCGCCCTCGACGAGGAGACCCGGCGCCGCCGGGACGCGGTGCTGAGCCTGCCCCGCTCGCTCACCGGGGTCGGTGAGTGCGTGGCCGCGGCCGAGCGGCTGGTGAAGGCCGCCGAGGAGGAGGCGGCCGCGGCCACGGCCGAGCTGAACGAGGCGGAGACCGCCGAGCTGCGCAAGGTGTACGGCGAGGGCTCGACCGGCAAAGGGCTCGGCCGCGGCGGCCTGGTGCGCGGCGCGGCCGGGGCGCTGAAGGAGCTGGAGGAGCGGCAGAAGTCCCGTGCCACCCGGATCAAGCGGGACACGCTCGACGCCGCCCTGCTCGACCTGGTGGCGTTCTACCGGGACGTGCTCGCCGTGCAGTTCGGGGCGCCGGTGGAGCTCACCAACGAGGACCGGCGTGCCGACGTGGAGGCCGTGGCCCGCGCCTCGACGCCGGAGACCACGCTGCGCCGGGTGGACGCGATCATGCAGTGCCGGCGGCGGCTCGCCGCGAACGTCAACCCGCAGATCGCCGTCGAGGCGATGGCGCTCGCCCTCCGCTGACCGGGGCCGCGATGGCCGCCCGGACCGGTACCGCCGGAATCACCCCGCCGGGTAGGCAACCTTGGGCGCGCGGCGGCGTCTCTGGAACATGCAGGCGGAGATCCTCGACATAGGCTCCTCGCGCGGCGACCCGGATGCGGACGACGCGATCAGCGCGCTCTACGCCGAGCACGCGCTCGGCCTCACCCGGCTCGCTCTGATCATGGTCGGTGACCGGGAGACGGCCGAGGACGTGGTGCAGGAGGCGTTCCTCGGCCTCCATCGCCGCTACCACCGGTTACGCCACCCGGACAACGCCCTGGTCTACCTGCGCAGCGCCGTGCTCAACGCGGCGCGGAGCGTGCTGCGCCGCCGCCGGTTGCCCTCGTTCTTCGCCCGGGCCTACGAGCCGCCGGTGTGGTCCGCCGAGTCGGCCGCGATGCTCGGGGCGGAACGGCGGGCCGTGCTCGAGGCGCTGCACCGCCTGCCGCGCCGCCAGCGGGAGGCGCTCGTGCTCCGCTACTACGCCGAGCTGTCGGAGGAGGAGACCGCCCGGGTGATGGGCGTGAGCCGCGGGACCGTCAAGTCGACCACCCACCGGGCGCTCGCCGCGCTCGGCCGCCTGCTGCAGGAGCGGGACAGGTGACGGAGGTGAACGTGCGGGACATCATCGAGCGGCTGCGCGACGCGACGTCCGCGGCCGGGGAGACGATCACGGAGGTGCCCCCGCTGCGGCTCCCGGATCCGCGGCCCCGCCCCTGGCTCACGCCGCTCGCCGCGGCGGCCGCGGTCGTGCTCGCCATCGCCGGCGGCGTGGCCGTCTACCGGGCCGGGTTCGGCGAGCACGCGGCGCCCGCACACGGCGTCGCCGCCCTGCCCCGGTTCTTCGCGCACGTGGCCGGCACGGACGTGGTGGTGCGGTCGAGCGACTCCGGGCGCGAGGTCGGCCGGCTCGCCGCACCGTCCGGGCGGGAGTGGTACGCGCACGTGGCGGCGGCCGGGGACAACCGCACCTTCTACGCGGCCACCGAGGCGCGGGACTGCAGGCCGCGGCTGTATCGGTTCACCGTGGGCGAGGGCGGGCGGGTGACCGCGCCGCAGGCCCTGCCGTATGGGCCGCCGCCGGGCGTGATGGTCACCTCGCTCGCGGTGAGCGGGGACGGGTCGACGCTGGCGTACGGCCTGCAGTCGTGCGATCCGGCCGCGGCCGCGGGCCGGATCACGGTGGCCGACACCGCGACCGGGCGCACCCGCGAGTGGCGGGGGGACCGGCTGGTCACGGGCCTGTCGCTGAGCGAGGACGGGCGGTACCTGGCGTTCCGGGAGGCGGGGCTGCTGGTCGTCGTCAAGGACGGGACGCCGCGGACCGTCGTCCCGGCGCCCGCGGACGATCCGCCCCCGCAGGTGGACGCCGACCCGGACCCCGCCGAGACCGACGTGACCTCGCGGCCGGACCCCGCTGCGGAGGACCCGGCCCTGCCGGTGGACGCCGACCCGGCCCCGGCCGAGGCGGAGCCGTCGCCGCAGGCCACGCCCGGCAAGCCCACCCCGTCGGCCTCGCCCGAAAGGTCGTCCGAAAAGTCGCCCGGAAAGTCGTCCGAAACGTCGCCGAAGCCGTCGGCCCGCGCGACCGCGTCGCCCGCCCCCTCGGGGGCGCCCTCGCCGGTGCGGCCGGGCGAGACCGAGACCGTGCCCGAGCCCACGCCGACGGCGAGCGTGGTGCGGCCGGAGGCTCCGATCACGCCGGATCCGACCGACCCGCCGGTGCGGGACTCGTACGCCGGGGGCGCCGACGGCCTGCCGTACCCGGCCTCACCGGCGCCGGAGCCCGCGGTCACGGCCGTGGCGGGCGACGTGCGCTTCGTGCGGGTGCCGGACGGGCGGGCCCGGGTGCTCGACACCACGACCGAGCCCGGCGACCTGAGCCGGAGCCGTGCGATCACCCTCACCGGGTCGTGGGGCGACGTGGTGTGCGGGGTGGTGATCTCCCCGGACGGCAGGCGCCTGTACGCGGGCGTGGGGTTCCGGCGCGAGGCGGCCACGGCGGGCGTCGCCGAGTTCGACGCGGCCACCGGCGAGCCGGTACGCCACCTGGCGCGGGGCGAGCAGGGGCTGCTCTGCCTGGTGGACGGCGACGGCGGCGGCACCCACTTCCTGGTACGGCGCGGCGCCGAGTACGGCGTGGTGGCCGGCTCCGGCGGCTACCGCACGCTCGCCGCGGTGGGCGACGAGCCCAGGTCCGCCGCGGCCTGGTAGCCCCCCTGCGCGACGCTCCCCGCCGCGGGCGCCGCGGCGGGGAGTATTCGCGCCGCCCGCGCCGTTGCTTCGATGTGCCGAGCCCGATGTGACCCGGGGCACGGGCCGAAACCGCCCGGGCCGCGTAGGGTGGCGAGTGCAGGCACGCCGTACCTGACGGAAGGGGAGCGCGGCGACGTGGGCATGATCATGGCGGTGAGCTTCACCCGCTATGGGCGGCTCTATTACCTCGACCCTGGTCCGCACCGCCCCAAGGTGGGGGACAAGGTGCTCGTGCCCACCGGGTCGGGACCCGAGGTGGCCGAGTGCGTGTGGCCGCCGCAGTGGGTCGACGAGGACATCGAGGGCCTCCCGGTCTGCCAGGGGTTCGCCCAGGAGGAGCACCTCATCCGCGACGAGAACAACCGGCGCAAGCGCGCCGAGGGGCGGAGCGTCGCCAAGCGCCTGATCAAACGGCACGGGCTGCCGATGAAGGTGGTCGGCATCGACTACCTCGACGCCGACAACGTCTACACGGTGTACTTCTCCGCGCCGCACCGCGTCGACTTCCGCCAGCTCGTCCGCGACCTCGCGCGCAACCTGCGCGCCCGGGTCGAGCTGCGGCAGATCGGCCCGCGGGACGAGGCCCGGCTGCAGGGCGGCATCGGCCCGTGCGGGCGCGACCTGTGCTGCGCGACCTTTCTCAAGGAGTTCGAGCCGGTCTCGGTGCGCATGGCCAAGGACCAGGACCTGCCGGTCAACCCGCTGCGCATCGCCGGCGCGTGCGGGCGGCTGATGTGCTGCCTGAAGTACGAGCACCCGCTCTACCAGGAGTTCCGGGCCGGCGCGCCGCGCGTGGGCACGCAGGTGGAGACGCCGGAGGGCCCGGGCACCGTGGTGGGCCACAACGTGCCCGCCGACCAGGTCGTGGTCCGGCTCAACGACGGCGGCCGCCGGTGCGCCTGCTCCCGGGCGAGCGTGTGCGCGCCCCGGCAGGCGTACGAGGAGGCCTACGGGAAGGCGGACGGCCGGTGAGGCCCCGGCGCCTCGCGGCCCTGATCGCCGCGGCGGTCCTCGCCGCCGGATGCGGCGCGCCCGCCGGTGAGCCGGACGGCGGGCGGGACACCGGCGGACGGGACGCCGCGTCGTCGCCCGCGGCCCCCGCCGCCACGGCGCCGTCCCCGGGCCTGCAGCGCTACTACGACCAGAGGCCGGACTGGACGGACTGCGGGCAGGGCTTCCAGTGCGCCCGCATCGCCGTACCGCTCGACTACGACGACCCGGACGGCGAGCAGATCGAGATCAGCGTGGTCCGGCTGCCCGCCACCGGCGACCGCATCGGCTCGCTGCTCGTCAACCCCGGCGGGCCCGGCGGATCCGGCATCGAGTACGCGCGCCAGGCCGAGTACATCGTGTCGAAGGAGGTGCGGGCCCGGTTCGACATCGTCGGCTTCGACCCGCGCGGCGTCGGCGAGTCGTCGCCGGTGCGCTGCCTGTCCGGGCCCGAGCTCGACCGGCACGTCGGCCTCGACGCCACCCCCGACGAGGAGGCCGAGATCCGCGAGCTGGAGCGGAGCGCCCGCGCCTTCGCCGAGGGCTGCCAGGCCAAGTCCGGCAAGCTGCTGCCGCACGTCGGCACCGCGGACGCGGCGCGCGACATGGACGTGCTGCGCGCGGTGCTCGGCGACGAGGGCCTCACCTACCTCGGCAAGTCGTACGGCACGTTCCTCGGCGCGATGTACGCCCACCTGTTCCCGGACAAGGTGCGCGCCCTCGTGCTCGACGGCGCGGTCAATCCCGCGCTGGACCCGCTGGAGTCGAACGAGGCCCAGGCGCAGGGCTTCGAGGTCGCGCTGGAGGCGTTCCTCAAGGACTGCCTCGCGGACGCGTCCTGCCCGTTCCGCAGCCGCGACCTCGACGGCGCGCTGCAGGAGTTCACCGAGCTGATGCGCCGCATCGACGCCCGGCCGCTGCCCAACCGGACCGACCGCCGCCCGGTCACCGAGGCGTGGGCGATGCTCGGCGTCGCCACCCCGCTGTACGACCGCGGGTCCTGGCCGGTGCTGCGCCAGGCGATCGCGCAGGCGCTCGAGGGCGACGGCACCACCCTCATCACCACCGCCGACATCCTCATCGGCCGCCGCCCCGACGGCACGTACACCAACCAGACCGAGGCGAACACCGCGATCAACTGCGTCGACCGCGTCTACCCGCGGGACCTCGCGGCCTACCGCCGCGCCGCCGAGGCCACGAAGTCGCCCCGGTTCGGCGCGTACATCGCCTGGGGCTCGCTCCCGTGCGCCTACTGGCCGGTCAAGGGCGACGACACCGGCCGCCGCATCACCGCCGACGGCGCGCCGCCGATCGTCGTGATCGGCACCACGCGCGACCCCGCCACGCCGTACGAGTGGTCGCAGGCCCTGTCCACGCAGCTCAAATCGGGCCGGCTGATCACCTACGAGGGCGACGGCCACACCGCCTACAAGACCGGGTCGCAGTGCGTGGACCGGCTCGTCGACCGGTATCTCATCTCCGGCACCCCGCCCGACGACGGCGCCCGGTGCGCGGCGAACGAGTGATCCGCCCCGCGCCACCCGGGAACCGAGGAGCGCGCACCGCCTCCGACCCTGTAGACTCTTTCTCGCCGTATGGCACCGCCGCCTTAGCTCAGTCGGCCAGAGCGACGCACTCGTAATGCGTAGGTCGAGGGTTCGATTCCCTCAGGCGGCTCAAGCCGAGAGGCCCCTTCCCCGCCGGGGAAGGGGCCTTTTCGATGCCTCCGCCGGATGCTCGCCGTACGGCGGGCCGGGACGCGGCCGCGGGATCGCCGGCAGGGCCGGCCCGGGAGGCGGACGGCGGCACCCCGGCGTTCGCGCGGCAGGTGCCCGGGTGCTCACCAGCGCACCGACACGAGGGCCTGCCGCTCGGGGACGAACTCGATCTCGCGCCAGCCGAAGGGGTTCTCGCCCAGCCGCACCCGATGAGCGGTCACCGAACCCCCATCCGAGTCCTTGACGGGTATCTCGCGGGTGTCCAGGAGGGTCATCTCGACGTCGAGGAGATCCGCCCGGTCGTTGATCGAGTGTCGCTTCCCCAGCTCGATGATCGTTTCGGCGCAGTCGGACGTGCCGTAATGCCCGGCGAACTCGCGCTCCTCCTCCTCGGGCATGACCGCGCACACGGAGGTGTCGCCGTCGGTGATGCTCCGCAGCATCGACCGGCCCATCTTCACCTCGTACGGCGCGGCCTCCCGGGGGCGATCTCGAAACCGTTCACGGTCATCGCGCCGATCGCCCACCAGGCGGCGAGCCCGGCGAGGATGACCTTGAGCCGGCGCGGGCCGACGATCAGCCGGTAGATGCCGTAGCAGGTGAAGGCCACCCAGACGACCAGCAGCGGCCAGCGGAGGACGTAGCCCAGCCAGATGAGGAACAGCTGCGCCACATAGAGCAGAATGATCGGGAGGAAGAGGAGGATGAGGACGAACAATCCTCCGCCGCCCGAGTCCTCGGAATACCCCGAGGACGAACTCGGAACGCCCGGCGGTGCGTTCTTGAACGGATCGCGCTCCCCCCGGGGAGGCCCGTCGAAAGGAATGCGATCGCTCTTCGACCAGCCGGACATCTCATCGTGGACCCGGTTGGTCCACGACGAGCCGTCCCAGTACCGCTTGACCCCCTGGCTGTCGTAATACCACCCCGGTTCCTTCCCCATGACCCCCTCGCACTGAGCAGCGAAAGGCGAGTGTGAAAAGGGCACCGGCGGGACGCCGGACGACGCGGCCCGGCATGGGCCGTTCCCAGGGCGGACGGGGTGCCGTCGCGTCGGGCCACCGTCCGCGTTTCGGCGACGAAAGCCGCCCCTGGGTCCACACCATCCCAGAAGCCGACCTATCGCCGCGGTGACAGCAACGTCACCCGGCGTCGCCGGTTCCGGCGTCCGGGCGGGGAGTGCGGCCCCGGCGTGTCAGCGCTCCTCGCCGGGGCCGGTGCCAGGCGGGTGCGGCGGGGCCGCGGTCACCGGGCCGGGACCGCGGCCATCGCCTCGATCTCGACGACGATCTCGGGCCTCGCCAGGCCGGCGACGACGGCGAGCGTGTTCGGCGGCACGTCGCCGTCCGGGAACCATCTGGCGAGCGTCTCGCCGAGCGCGGTGCGCAGCCCGGGCAGGTGCTCGGCCCCCGCGACCAGCGTGAACAGCTTGACCAGGTTGCCCGGTCCGGCGCCGAGCGAGCCGAGCAGGCCCTCGATGTTGCGGAGGGCCTGCCGCGCCTGGGCCTCGGCGTCGGGGCCGGCGAGGGTGCCGTCGGGGAGCGTGCCCACCTGCCCGGCGAAGACGACCAGCTCGTGGCCCTCCGGCACGGCCGCCAGGTGGTTGTACGCCGCGATCGGTGCGGGCACGCCGTCAGGACTCCAGCGACGAACCATGACCCTCTCTCCGTTTCCGGCCCGCCTGCACGCGTGCGAGGGCCGGGCGCGGCGGGCGGCCGTCCGGCCGTCACGATCTTCACATGCCGGGGCGGTGGGGGTTCGCGCGGGCCCGGCGGCGGCCGTACCGGAGGGCCGGACCCGATCAGTCCGCCCGCCGGAGGCGGTGCCGTTCCCCAAAGGGCCTAGCCGGAAGGGTCTAGAAGGAGAAGCCGCCGGTGAAGCCGCTGCTGTGGCCTCCGGAGTCTCCGCCGCCGAAACCTCCTCCGCCGAAGTCGCCACCGCCGAAACCGGCGTCGAAACCGCCATCGAACCCGCCGTCGGATCCGCCGTCCGAGCCGATGAGGCCGGAGAGCGACGTGGACGCGGTGATCACGCCCTGCGGGCCGAACAGGTGGCTCGATGCGAACACGTCGGACATGGGGGTGCCGTAGGCCGAGTGGTGGACGGTGATGTGGATGCGGCGGCCGTCCCTGCGCCGAGCCCGGGTACGCCACCGGTCGGTGGTGATCCGCGCCCACCACTGGGCGAACGTGAGCGGCACCTGCTCCTGTGCGAACCGGCGTTCGACCTTCGCGCGGGCGCGGGGGTCCCAGACGATCTGGCGGTGTCTGCGTTCGTTCAGTTCCCGGAGCGCGGCCTCCAGTTCACGGGCCGTCAGGGGATTCTCCGGCCCCTGTGCCTCGGCCGGCGGTTCGAGGTCGGGGACGAGGTCCTGCCGGTAGACGTACACGACGTCGCTGTCGGGGAATTCCACGTACCGCCATACCCGTTCCTCGGCGAGGGCCTCCATCGCCCATCTCGGCGAGGCGCCCGACCCCCGCCACGCCTTTTGTCGTATCCTGAGGGGTCGCTCGAGTGGCGGCGTTTGGGCCGCGCGCCGCCTCGGGAGCCCTTTTTCGGCCTCCTGGAGGCGCCTGGATTCCTCGATGGCCTCCTCGATTCTGGCGAGCACCGGTGCGTACCGCCTGGTCGCCCGGGCGGTCTCGGCCATGAACAATTGCTGAGCGCGGAGCGAGCGTTTGATGAGCCGCCGCCGCGTTCCAAACCAGGGCAGCCGACCCCACGCCATCGAGCTCCGCGCCAGATCGAGCCGCCCGATGCGTACCCGGTGTGCCTTGGCGAGCCTCCGGTAGGCGTCGGTCAGCCGTTCGAGGTACTCGTTCGCGGCTTCGATCCAATAATCCCGGGAAGCGAACGGCGGGTCGGACACGAAGATGTCGCCGTATTCAACGACGAGGTAGACGGTGAATCGATCGTCGAACCGAAAGGTGGATGCCGGGGCGAGCCGATCCCCGCATAACGACTTAGCGATCCCCTCGATTTCTCGCTTGACGACGCGCACCACGTTGCACACCCCCCCTTACGCGGCCTCGTCGTGACCGCATTATCACCCCTCGGTTTATCGCGGATCCATTCGATTCAGCGCGTAGGGTGATCCGGAGGTCGGTGAACGGCGACGGAAACGCGTTTTCCGGTCATCCGGAATGGGGGAGGGGTGCGAGCGATCGTTCCGCGTGACGCGGGTGGCCGCCCGTCGGCGTGAGCGGCCGCCGGGCGCCGGCGGGCCGTCGGCGGCGTCACCCGTCCGGCCGGCCGGTCACGGCCGGGACATGCAGGCGCGCACGCCCTGCTCGCCGGTGAGGAAGGCGGTGACGCGATCCTCGGGGCTGCCATGGTGGTCGGGATCGGTTTCGGGAAGGTCGTCACCGATGCTCGCGATCGCGGTGAGCAGCCGCTCCTCGTCGAGAGGTTCCCACTCGAGGTGGCCCTCGTCGCGGGCGCCGGTGAGGGTGGCGCCGGCGAGGCAGTCGGCCTGGAGTTCGATCTTGGCGGTCGGCCCGGACAGCGTGTGCGTGCGGTGCTGGATGGCGTGCCCCCACTCGTGGGCGATCGTGATGTAGGTGAAGGCGTTGCCCTCGAGCTCCGGATCGCCCTTGACGAAGTCGCCGTCCCAGGTCAGGTAGTCGCCCGCGGGGCAGTAGTACGCGTTGCCCGGCTCCAGCCGTACGTCGCCGCACGTGGGCGGGTCGGCGGGGTCGTAGCGGCCCCGCACCTTTGGGGGCGTGTAGGCGCCGGGGAAGTGGCGTGACCAGTTCCGCTCCCAGAACCGGTTGACGACCTGGACCGCGTCCCGCTCGTCCCGGCCCATGGGCGTCTCCTGGCCGCTCGGGACGGTCTCGGCGCCGGTGGGGCGCAGGGCGTTGGGGCCGGTCTCCGCCGCGCCGGCGGTGGCGGTGGCGTCGGCGGTGGCCGCCGCGGGGTCCGGCTCGCCGGGCGTGGCGGCGAGCGCGGGCGAGCCGTACATGAGCGCGGCAAGCAGCGGTGGGGCGAGCGTCATGAGCCGCCGCCGGTCGTTCATCGTCTGCCCTCCCCCTGCCGGTGCGGGACCGGCCGCGGGTCAAGCGGCCGTCTCCACCAGGGTGGGCGGTCCGGCCGCGCGGTGTCGATGGCGGTTGACCTGGTCAGTCCGGACACTTGGGGAAATCCGGATGCAACGGGCCGCCCGTGGCGCCCGTCCGGGCCGACCGTGGCCCGCCGCCGTCCTCCGGAGGCCGATCGCGGCGAGGGCTCCCAGGGGCCGCCTGCGGCCGGCCGGGGAGGGCCCGCCGAGGAGGGGCGCGGGGCGGCGGGCGCGAGGCGGATCTAGCTATGCCAGAGGCAGATTCACGATCGATTAAGGCCCGGAACGCGACCTGATGGTAACGCTACGTATTCACTAGATTGCTCTATGTATCGGGTTATTTCGGCACGTAATCGGACATCAGCCACGGTGCCCCCCGGACACCATCACAAGGAGTGACGGATGAAACTCACGCGAATGGCCAACGCGCTCATCGCCGCCGCGCTCGCCGGTGGCGCTCTCACGATGGCTGCCGCTCCGGCTCAGGCGACCACGACCGTGCAGGCCACGGTTCAGTCCGGTAGCCATGGGTTCTCGAGCTGTGGGTTCGGCCACGGTTTCGGCCACGGCTTCGGGTTCGATGGCTTCGGCTTCGGGTTCGCCGACTTCGGTGGCTTCGGCCTGCTCGGGGTCGACGGCTTCTGCTTCGGCAGCGGCTGGGGCTTCTGAGGCCGACCGGTAGCGGTCAGCATCAGCGCGTGATCCAACGGCCGCGGCGGCCGGCGCCGCACCCGGCGTCGCCGGACGCCGCGCGTCACCACTTCATCCAGCGACACGGTCACCATGAAGCCGGTCCGGCACCGTCGCCGGGCCGGCTTTCCCGTGCGCCGCTCCCGCCACGCCGTACGGCACGGCCGACGTCCGGTCGCGCCGCCCGGCTAGAGGAACCACAGGCGCGCGGCGGCGTCGCGGGCGACCAGGAACCCCGCGATGCCGAGCAGCCAGCCCGTGGCCCCGGTGGCCTTCTCGCCGAACCACCTGTTCACCCGGTGCAACAGCGGCTCGACCCGGGCCCGGGCGAGCGCCCTGGCGAGCACGAGGACCACGGCCGGGAGCACCATGACCAGGCAGTACGCGACGAGCAGCAGCGCCTTGCCCGCCGCGGTGAGGTCCGAGGTGGTGAGCATGGTGAGGGCGCCGAGGTACGGCAGCATCGTCGCGATCTCGGCGAGCACCGCGAGCAGGGCGAGGCCGACCAGCCAGCCGGCCGACGCCGAGCCGGTCACCACCCGGTCCCGCCACCGGGCCACCCCGCCGGAGCCCGCGCGCCGCCGCTTGGGGTCGAAGCGGAAGCTCAGCGCGAACAGCCCGACGCCGACGGCGAGCTGGATCCACAGCCCGGTGCGGCCGTCCACCGCGTCGCCGACCGTGTCGGCGAGCGAGCCCGCGCCGAAGACGACGGCGAGGCCCAGCGCGAAGTAGCAGACGACGAGGGTGCCCAGGTAGACGAGGACGCGCGTGGCCCGGATGCGCTCGGCGGCGAGCAGCAGCCACACCGGGACGAACAGCGTCCCGATGCTCGCGCTGTCGAGGAGGGCGAGCCCGGCGAGCGTGAGCGGCAGCGCGGCGGTCATGCGGTGCCTCCCGCGCCGCCGTACCCGGCGAAGACGCGGTCGAGGTACCGCCGCAGGCGGGCGCGGACCTCCTCGCCGCTGAGCGTGTCCGGCTCCAGGACGCGCTGCAGGGCGAGCCCCTCGGCGAACGCGGCCAGCGCGCGCGCCTCGGCCTCCGGGTCGATGCCGGGCGGTGCCTCGCCGGTCTCCCGGGCCGCCTGGAACGCGAGCCGGCACCGCTCGCGGATCTCCCGCTCCCCGGCGAGGTGCTCCTCGCGCAGCGCGGGGTGCACGGTGGCCCGGGCGAGGAAGGCGAGCCAGACCCGCCCCTCGGCCGGGTACTCGTCGTCCGCACCGGCGATCACGCTCATCCCGCGCAGCAGCCGGTCCTTGACGCCGCCCCCGCCCTCGACCGCGGCGGCCACCCGTGCCCGCAGCAGGTCGCCCAGGTGGCGCGCGGCGAACAGCAGCAGCTCGTCCTTGGTGCGGAAGTAGGCCTGCACCAGCCCGGTGGAGGCCCCGAGCTCCCGGGCGATGCGGGGGATGCTCGCCGCTTCCAGTCCCTCGGCCGCGACCACGCGCAGCAGGGCGTTCGCCACCTGCGCGCGCCGCTCGGCCGGATCGGCGTATCGTGGCACACCGTAACATTAAGGGCTTAATATTACGTTTGGCAAACCGGATATCCGCAGCTGACCGAGCCCGCCGATACCGCCCCGTGGTCACTGTCCGTGACCATTGGCCGTCCAGGTGCGCCCCATCGCGGTCAGGTGGGCGCTCGGCGAGGCGGCGCGCAGGGCGGGGAGAGCCGGCGGACCGGTACGAACCGCCGCGAGCGGCCGTGGGATGCTCGCACCATGCGGTACGTCATCATCGGCGCGGGGGCGATCGGCGGCACGATCGGCGGCCGGCTGTTCCAGGGCGGCCACGACGTGGTGCTGGTCGCCCGGGGGGAGCACCACCGCGCCCTCCGTGACGCGGGCCTGCGGCTCGTCACCCCGCAGGGCACACACACGCTGCGCATCCCGGTCGTGAGCGCACCCGGCGAGCTGCGCCTCACCCCCGACGACGTGCTCGTGCTCTGCGTCAAGACCCAGGACACCCCGGCCGCGCTCGACGCCTGGGCGTACGCGCCGGTCGAGGGCGGCGGCACGGCCGCCGAGCGGCTGCCGGTGGTCTGCGCCCAGAACGCGGTGGAGAACGAGCGCCTCGCCCTGCGCCGGTTCGCCCGGGTGTACGGCATGTGCGTGTGGCTGCCCGCCACCCACCTGGAGCCCGGCGTCGTCGTCGCGTACGGCACGCCGCTCTCCGGCATGTTCCACATCGGCCGCTACCCGCACGGCCTCGACGAGGTCGCCCGGCGCATCGCCGCCGACCTGTCCCGGAACGCCTTCGCCGCGTACCCCGAGGAGCAGGTGATGCGCTGGAAGTACGCCAAGCTGCTCACCAACCTGCTCAACGCGTACGACGCGGTCTGCGGCGACCCCGCCGGGGCCGAGAAGATCAGGGGCCTCCTGCGCGCCGAGGGCGCCGCGGTGCTCGACGCCGCCGGCATCCCGTACGCCTCGGAGGAGGAGCAGCGCGCCCGGCGCGGCGACCGGGTGAACGTCGCCGAGATCCCCGGCGTCCCCGGCAACCGCAGCTCGTCGTGGCAGAGCCTGGCCCGGCGCAGCGGCTCCATCGAGGCCGACTACCTCAACGGCGAGATCTCCCTGCTCGGCCGCCTCCACGGCGTCCCCACCCCGGCCAACGACGTCCTCCACCGCCTCGCCAACGAGTTCGCCCGCGACCGGCGGCCGCCGGGCTCGCTCCCCCTGCCGGACCTCATCGCCGCCATCGACGCCGCCGCGGCGGAGACCCGGCCGGGCTGACGGCGCGGCCCCGGCGGGCGGTGATCGGGCGGCCGCTGCGGGACGGATCACAGCGGAAAGCGGACGGCGACCGACCGCAATCGCCGCGATCGTCGTGTCATGCCGACAGCGACGACCCCCGCCGATCGCACCACCCCTGACGAGGCCGCCGGCCCGGCGTGCCGCGGGCACGCCCCGGCGCCGCGCCCCCGCCGGAGCCCTGCCGGGGGGAGCCGATGACCGTGCTCACCCTCCGCGCGCTCAACCGCGCGACGCTCGCCCGGCAGCTGCTGCTCGACCGGGCCGCCATGCCGGTGCTCGACGCGGTCGCGCACCTGTGCGGCCTGCAGGCGCAGGAGCCGCAGGAACCGTTCGTCGGGCTCTGGTCGCGGCTGCGCGCGTTCGACCCGGCGGCGCTCTCCGAGCTGCTGGTCACGCGGCGGGTGGTGCGAACCCACCTGATGCGGCGCACCATCCACCTCGTCACCGCCGACGACGCCCTCGCCTGGCGGGCCCGGTACGCCGACATGTTCCGCCAACGGGTCCTTGGGGTCTTCCGCCGCGAGGCCGACGGCGTCGACCTGGACGAGCTGGCGGCCGAGGCCCGCGCGGTCCTCGCCGACGGCGAGCCGCGCACGAGGGGCGAACTCTTCGCGGCGCTCGCCGACCACCGGCCCGCCCTGTCCCGGCAGGCGCTCATGGAGCTGCTGATCTCCGTGGTGCCGCTCGCCCAGGCGCCGCCGCGCGGGCTGTGGCGGACCACGGCCGGGGTGCGCCACGTGCTGCTGGAGAGCTGGCTCGGCCGCGACGTGGACCCGCCGCCCGCCGACGGCGTCGATCGCGCGGGCCGGGCGATGGTACGGCGCTACCTCGCCGCGTACGGCCCGGCCGCCACGGCCGATCTGCGCGCCTGGTCCGGGCTCGCCGGGCTGCCGGACGCGGTCGCGGCGATCCGCGACGAGCTGGTCGCCTTCCGCGACGAGCGGGGCCGGGAGCTGCTCGATCTGCCCGGCGCGCCCCGCCCCGACCCCGACACCCCCGCGCCGGTGCGGTTCCTGCCCGCGTTCGACAACGCGATCCTCGGCTACCACGACCGCAGCCGGATCATCGACGACGCCCACCGCGGCCTGTCGGTCGCGGGC
>QGUZ01000069.1 GCA_003242605.1 Actinomycetota bacterium | reverse complement strand
CTGCACCGCCGCACCCTCGCCCGCCGGGCCCCCGCCCCGCCCCCCGGGCCCCGGGTCCCCCCGGGGGCCCTGGAACCGGCGGCCAACCCCGCCAAGTGGCTGGGCCACCCCCGGTTCCCCGCCGACCGCCGCGCCCTGCTCACCCATGCCGTCGCCAAGGCCGCGCCGGAGCCGGTGCTGCAGGCGGTGCGCACGCTGCCCGACGAGAGGTTCCACAACGTCGGCGAGGTCGCCACCGCGCTGGCGCTGAGCGCGGCCGAACAGAAGCGCTAGCGTCCACGACGAACTCCGGCCCGGCCGGGGCCTGCGCGCAGCGGCGCACCGACCGCCGTGGTCCGCCGGTCGGCGGCGTGCGGCCGGCGCGTACGGCGGACCGCCCGGTGCGGGGTCGTCGGCCGGGCGCGGTCCCGGGCGTCCGGCCGGATTCCCCGGTCACCGGCCGGGCGAACGGCCCGCAGGAGTACGGCGCGGCGGCCGGCGCGGGGACGGGCGGACGGTGGACGGGATCCCGGGACGGGCGGCCACGCGCGCGTGGACCGCGCGCGGGCGCGGCCGTCCGGCCGGTACGGCCCCGCCCGGCGAAGCCGTTCCGCTCCGGCTCGTGCCGTGCGCGCGGCGTGGCGATCGGCACCGTCACGAGCACGCCCTCGCGTGGCGGCACGGGTGGCCGTCGGCGGGCCCGGCTCCGCGGGACCGGCGCGAGCGGGCCGTGCGCGGACGGCTCGCCGCGGCGGTACCGCCGGGCGCGGGGACGACCCGCCCGGCGGATCAGTCCGTGATGATCACGACTTCGAGCGTGCGCGGCCCGTGCACGCCCTCAATCCGGTTGAGCTCGATGTCGCTCGTCGCCGACGGGCCGCTGATCCAGGTGAGCGGGCGGCGCGGGTCGAGCCGGGCGATCGCCTCCGGCACCCGGGGGACGATCTGCTCGGCGCGGACGAGGCACAGGTGGTAGTCCGGCACGAGGGTGAGCGCCCGGCGCCCCTGGCCGGGCCCGGCGTCGAGCACGATCGTGCCGGTCTCCGCGATCGCCACCGCGCACCCGCTGATCACCCCGTCGGCCCGGTCGAGCTCGGCCGCGGGCAGCGGCGGGTCGTCGGCGAGGCGCTCGACGGAGCCGCCGGTCCGCTCCAGCCAGGCCTCGGGCAGGTGGGCGGGGACGACGAGCCGCCGCACCCCGCGGCGGGCGAGCGCCGCGGCGACCGTGCCGGGCACCTCGGCGCCGGGCACGGTGTGCACGATCGCGCGGTAGTCCCGGACCCGCTCGGCGAACAGCTCGATCAGGGTCTCGCGCGGCATGCGCGCGCCGGTCCGGTAGGCGCGGCGGACGGGCGGCTCGGGCGCGGCCGCCACCGCGGCGCGGATCCGGGCGAGGATGCGCTCCCGCGAGCCGGTGGCGGGGAGCCCGGCGGACGGCCCGGCCGGCGGGGTCACTCGGCACCTCCTTCGGTCCGGTCCCACCAGTCGCGGAACGGCTCCTTCGGCACCGGCGGGACGTCGCGGGTGTCGGTCCAGGCGGCGAGCGGACCGGGGGCGCGCCGCGGGATCAGGCGGCGCAGCCGGGAGGCGAGCCGCTGCACCCCGGCGAGCCGGCTCGCGCGGGCCAGCACCCAGGACGCGGCCCGCAGCAGCGTCCGCTCGGCCGGGGGGTGCGGGGCCCGCGCCCGCAGGTGCACGAGGACCGTGGGGATGTCGATCGCCACCGGGCACACGTCGTAGCAGGCGCCGCAGAGCGAGGAGGCGTACGGCAGCGAGGCGTCGAGCGGCGAGGCCATGCCGCGCAGCTGCGGGGTGAGGATCGCGCCGATCGGGCCCGGGTAGACCGAGCCGTAGGCGTGGCCGCCCGCCCGCTCGTACACCGGGCACACGTTGAGGCAGGCCGAGCACCGGATGCAGCGCAGCGCCTGGCGGCCCACCTCGTCGGCGAGCACGTCGGTGCGGCCGTTGTCGAGCAGCACGAGGTGGAACTCCCGCGGCCCGTCGCCCGGGGTGACCCCGGTCCAGGTGGAGGTGTACGGGTTCATCCGCTCGCCGGTCGAGGAGCGCGGCAGCAGCTGGAGGAACACCTCCAGGTCGCGCCAGGTCGGCACGACCTTCTCGATGCCGACCACGCTGATCAGGGTCTCCGGCAGGGTGAGGCACATGCGCCCGTTGCCCTCGGACTCCAGCACCACCAGCGTGCCGGTCTCGGCGACCATGAAGTTCGCCCCGGAGATCGCCACCTTGGTGCTGAGGAAGCGTTCGCGCAGGTGCAGCCGGGCCGCCTCGGCGAGGGCGCGCGGCTCGTCGGTGAGCCCCTCGGGCGCGGGCCGCCCCCACTCGCCCATGTGGTCGAGGAAGATCTCGCGGATCTCGGCGCGGTTGCGGTGGATCGCCGGGACGAGGATGTGCGACGGCCGGTCGTCGCCGAGCTGGACGATGAGCTCGGCGAGGTCGGTCTCGTACGCGGTGATGCCGGCCTCGGCGAGCGCCTCGTTGAGCCCGATCTCCTGGGTGGCCATCGACTTGACCTTCACCACCGAGGTCTCGCCGGTCGCCTTCACCAGGTCGGTGACGATGCGGTTCGCCTCGGCCGCGTCCGCGGCCCAGTGCACGTGCCCGCCGGCCTCGGTGACCGCCCGCTCCAGCCGGATCAGGTAGCGGTCGAGGTTGCGCAGCGTGTGGTCCTTGATCGCCTTGCCCGCGGCGCGCAGCTCGAGCCAGTCGGGCAGCTCGGCGACCACGTTCGCGCGCTTGCCCCGGATCGTGTGCGTCGCCTTGCGCAGGTTGAAGCGGAGCTGGGAGTCGGCGACCGCCCGGGCCGCGCCGCGCGGGAACTCCGGCATGCCGAGGTCGACGACGCGGCCGCGCGCCGGGCTTGTCCCGGATCCGCCCATCAGGCCCTCCCCTCGGTCTGCGCGAGGATCTCGGCGATGTGCATCACCCGCACGCCGCTGCGCTGCCGCCGGAGCGTGCCGCCGATGTGCATCAGGCAGGAGTTGTCGGCGGCGCACAGCACCTCGGCGCCGGTGTCGAGCACGTTGCGCACCTTGTCGGTGCCCATCGCCGCGGACACCGCCGGGTTCTTCACCGCGAAGGTGCCGCCGAAACCGCAGCACTCCTCCGCGCCGGGCAGCTCGACCAGCTCGAGCCCGCGCACCGCGCGCAGCAGCCGCAGCGGCCGGTCGCCCAGCCGCAGCCCGCGCAGCGAGTGGCAGGTGGGGTGGTAGGTCACCCGGTGCGGGAAGTACGCCCCGACGTCCTCGACCTCGAGCACGTCGATGAGGAACTCGGTGAGGTCGTACACCCGGGACGCCACCTCGTCCACCGCGGCGGCGAACTCCCGGCCCGCCCGGGTGGGCACGAGCCGCCGCGCGCCGCTGCGGGCCGCCGCGAAGTGGGGGTTGTGGGCGAGCCTGGGGTACTGCTCCCGCACCATCGCCGTGCACGAGCCCGACGGCGTCACGACCGCGTCGTACCCGGCGAACACGTCGACGAAGTGCCGCGCCAGCCGCAGGCTCTCCCTGGGGTAGCCGGTGTTGAGGTGCATCTGGCCGCAGCAGGTCTGCGCGCGGGGGAACTCGACCTCGCAGCCGAGCCGGCGCAGCAGGGTGACGACCGCCTTCCCGGTCTGCGGGAAGAGCGTGTCGTTCACGCAGGTGATGAAGAGGGCGACGCGCACGGGTAGCCTTCCTGATTGTGGTCAGACCACAATATGGTCAGACCATACCCCACAGGTCAAGGTGTTCACCGGCAAAGGAGAGTCCACGTGAGCGACGCCGGGTGGCGGCCGGTCCGGCGCACCCGCACCTTCGAAGAGGTGCTCGCCCAGATCGAGGAGCGCATCGAGGCGGACGGGCTCGCGCCCGGCGACCGGCTGCCCGGCGAACGCCGGCTCGCCGAGCAGCTCCAGGTGAGCCGGGCCTCGGTGCGCGAGGCGATGCGCGTGCTGGAGACGCTCGGCGTGGTCTCCTCCACGGTCGGGCGCGGCCCGGACGCGGGCGCGGTGCTCACCGCCCGTCCCGGCAGCGCGCTCACCGACCTGCTCCGCCTCCACCTGCGGCTGTCCAGCCTGAGCATGCGCGACATCATCGACACCCGGCTCATGGTGGAGCGGTGGTCGGCGGAGCACGCGGCCCGGCACCCCGACCGGCACGGCGCCGAGCTGGCGGCGATGGAGCGCGCGCTGGAGCGCATGGAGCGCCCCGGCCTGCCGCCCGAGGAGTTCGTGGAGGACGACACCGCCTTCCACCTGGCGATCGTGCAGGCCTCCGGCAACCGCCTGCTCACCGCGGTGATGCAGGCGCTGCGCGACTCGGTCCGGCGGTACGCGGTCGAGGCGATCGTCCGGCTGGGCGACACCGCGATCCTGCGGCGCGACCATCGCCGGATCTTCGAGGCGATCAAGGCGGGCGACACGGCCGAGGCGGGCCGGGCGGTCGCCGACCACCTCGTGCACGCCTACCCCGAGCTGTTCGGCGGCTCGCCGTCGAGCTCGGCGCCGCACGGGGCCTGCCCGCTCGACGAGGAGCCCGGGCGCTGAGCCCGGCGGGCCGTACCGCGCTCACCGCGCCTTGACCGCTTCGTCGGCCTCGCTTGACGAATGGCAGAATTCCAGGCGTGAGGGTGCTCATCGCGGACGATCAGGAACTCGTCCGGACCGGTTTCCAGATGATTCTGGACGCCCAGCCCGACATCGAGGTCGTCGCCGCCGTCGCCGACGGCGTGGCGGCGGTGGAACAGGCCCGGCGGCTGCGTCCGGACGTGTGCCTGCTCGACATCCGCATGCCCCGGCTCGACGGCCTGGAGGCCACCCGGCTGCTCGCCGGGCCGGGAGTGCCCGACCCGATGCGGGTGGTGATCGTCACCACCTTCGACCTTGACGAGTACGTCTACGGCGCGCTGCGCGCGGGGGCCTGCGGCTTCCTGCTCAAGGACAGCGGGCCGACGCTGCTGATCGAGGCGGTGCGGGCGGCGGCCGTCGGCGACTCGCTCGTCTCCCCCTCGGTGACCGTGCGGCTGCTCAAGCACCTCGCCCGGCCCACGCCGCAGGCGCGGCGGCCGCGCGAGCCGCTCACCGAACGCGAGCTCGACGTGGTACGGCTCGTCGCGCGCGGCCGTACCAACCAGGAGGTGGCGGCCGAGCTGTTCGTGTCGCTCTCCACGGTCAAGACCCACCTCGCCAGCATCCAGGCGAAGCTCGGCGCGCGGAACCGGGTCGAGATCGCCGCCTGGGCGTGGGAGTCCGGTATCGTCTCCTGACCCCGCCGCGAGCGGGCGGTACGGCCCGGCGCGCGCCCGGCGTGTCGGGGGATTAGCGGCGCGGCGGGCGGGATACATGTCTGGCAGCGGCGCACCCGATCGCCGCGCACCGTCCCGTCAGCGCACGCCGGGGGGAGGAGATCCTTGCGCGCCATCGTGCCCTCAACTGGGTCCTCCGCCGGGTTCGGCACCGGATCCTCCGCTTTATCCTCCGCGGCATCGCCGGCCGGGTTCGCGGCCCGGCTGGCCACGTGGTTCCCCGGCGGCTTCGCCGGCCGGTCCGTCGCGCACCGGCACGCCCTTCGCGTGTACGCGGCCCTCGCCGCCCCGGTGCTCGCGATGGCCGCGCTCGCGGTCTTCGAGGAGACGCGCGGCGGCGCGCTCGCCGACCGGATCACGGCGATCGGCGGCGACCCGCGGGCGCCCGGCGCCGAGGAGATCGCCGGTGAGGTCACGGTGTTCGCGCTGCTGCTGCTCGCCGTACCGGCCGCCTGGGCGGTCGCGGCGGCGGCCTACCTGCGCTGGCTGGGTGAGGTGCACCGGAGCGCGCTGCGGGCCTGGCTGATCCCGGTCGTCAACCTGGTCGCGCCGCCGTTCGCGCTGCACGCCGCGTGGCTGGAGACCGATCCCCCGGCCGGTCGGCGGCGGCGCTGGCTGGTGCTGCTGGCCGCCTGGTGGCTGAGCTGGCTCGCCGTTCTCGCCACGGTGGCGGCCTCGCTGCTCACCGGCGACGACGGGCTCACCGGCCTCGGCCCGGCCGCGGTCGCGGTGACCGCGCTCGCCGCGGCGCTCTGCGCGGCCACGGTCCGCGAGGTCACCCGCGGCGGAGGCCACCCGCGGCGGAGCGCGTTCACCCGGATCGCCGCGGCGCCGATCGCCGCGCGGACCGCGTCGGGCGCCGTCCCGGGCCGGAGCGGCCCGGTGGCCGGCGGCTGAGGTCCCGCCGGGTCAGTCGCCGCGCATCGTGGTCCAGCCGGGCAGCGCGATGCCGAGCACCTGCGTGCCGCCGTCCGCCGCGGCGTGCGCCACGCTCTGGTAGCGGGCCTCCCAGCCGAACGACCGGCGCACCGTGGCGCGGTTGAGCAGCCCGGCCGCCTCGTCGGCGAGGGTGATCTCGAACCGGGCGGCGCTGTTGGTCGCGGTGAACGAGTAGCCGAGCACGTACCACACCACCGTGCCGCCGTCCGCGGTGCGCAGCGCGTAGGACCGGCCCTGCGGCGCGGCCTGGTGCCGGACCGTCCACGCGTAGCCGGTGAACAGCCGGGCGTTCTGCCGCAGCGCGTCCCGCAGCGCGGTCGCGGGGTCGCGGGGCCGCGGCGCCTCGCCGGCCGCGGCGGCCTCGGCCGCCCCGGGCACCCCGAGGTCGCGGGCGAGGGCCTTCGCCTGGCGTTCGGCCAGGTCGCCGGGCTCGGCCGCGGTGACGTAGCCCTCGGCGTCCCGGGCGAGCTCGGGCATCGGGTGGGTGAGGTAGGCGAGATGGTGGACCCGCCAGGCCGCGCCCTTGCGGCTCTTCACGAACAGCGCCACCTCGCCGGTCATGCCGGGCCGTACCGCCCCGGCCGCGAACCACTTCGGGTAGCCGGTCAGCCGGGGGATGGCGAACTCGGCGGCGAGCCGCGGGGCCGACGCCTGGGTGTAGCGGAGCTGGGCGGCGTGCACCGCGCGGGCGGCGCCGCCCTCGAGCCTGCCGAGGGTCTCGGCCGAGGCGTCGCGCCAGCCCGCCAGGTAGCGGCGCAGCAGCTTGTCCGCGGTCTCCGGGGTGGTGGCCGGCGGGCTCACGCCGGGCGTGGCCGAGGTGCGGTCGCGTTCCGGGACCTCCTCGGATGAACAGGCCGCGAGCAGGGCGGCCAGCGTGACGAGCAGCGTGACGAGCACGGGCGCGGCGCCCCGCCGCGGGGTCCGCCGCCCTCCGGCGCCGGCATGCCCTCGCCTCGACCCGCCGCATGCGCGGCCCGTCGGGTGGCCCGTCACACCGCCCCCATCCCTGTATCGCTCATGTTCACTGCTAGTCGCATTACATCGGATGCATCACCGTCAGGGGTAACGATTCGGAAATCTCCGGAGTGACGATCACCTCACGCGCCGGGCCGGACCGTCGGGCCCGAGCTGCCGCCGCTGGCGTGCCACATCCGGCGCGGCGGCCGGGTCAGGCCGGGCGCGGGGCCGACGTCCGCGTACGGGGAGAGCCGGTAGCCGTTGGGGTACGCGATCGGCCTGCCGCCGACCCCGCCGGAGGCGGCCGGGCGGGGCGCGCGGATCATCGCCCGGGCCGCCTCGATGCCGCCCTCGCGCCGGGCCCGGTCGAGGTCGGCGAGGTTCCAGCAGTCGAGCGCCCGCACCGACACCGCCCGCGCCCCGGTGCGCCGCACCACCCCGCGCGCGGCGAGCAGCCAGGAGCCGAACACGGTGGCCGCGCAGCGGCCCTGCACCGACTCGAAGAACGTCAGGTCGACCGGCCCGGTGGAGTCCTCCAGGGTGGTGAAGATGACCCGCTGCCCGGACCGGACCGCGGGCGTCTGGGTGGCCACCTTCACCCCGGCGACCAGGATCTCGGCGCCGTTGCGGCAGCGCAGCAGGTCGCGGGCCCGGGTCACGCCGAGCTCGTCGAGCAGCTCGTCGTAGAAGGCGATCACGTGGCGGCTCACGTCGAGACCGAGGATCTCCAGCTCGGCCTCGACCGCCTCGGCCTCGGTCATCTCCGGCAGCTCGCCGGGCGGCACCCGCTCGGTGAAGCCCATCGCGAGCTGGGTCTCCGCCACCCCCGACGAGGCCCGCTCCAGCGCCCCCACCTGGGCGATCAGGTCCCGCCGGGTGAGGCGCCCGGGCCGCCAGCGGGGCTCGCCGGGCCGCAGGCCGTGCAGCGCGTCGAACCCGCCCACCTCGACGATGCGCTCGGCGACCGGCCGGGACGGGCGGGCCCGCTCCCAGAAGTCGGCGAGCGAGGTGTACGGCCGGCCGGCGAGGATGCGGTCGATCTCGGCGTCGCTGATCCCCTTCACCGCGGACAGCGGCACCCGCAGGCCGTACCCGGGGCGGGCCAGCGGCGCCCGGCCGCCCGGCGGCGCCGCGCCGTACCCGGCCGCGGGCGGCACCCGCTCCACCCGCCAGGTGCGGTCGGAGCGGTTGACGTCGAGCGGCAGCACCGCCACCCCGCAGCGGCGCGCCTCGTCGACGATCACCCGGGGCGGGTACATGCCCGGCTCGTGGGTGAGCACCCCGGCGAGGAACGCCGCGGTGTGGTGCCGCTTCAGCCAGGCGGACTGGTAGGTGGGGAGCGCGAACGCCGCCGCGTGCGCCTTGCAGAACCCGAACGCGCCGAACGCGTCGAGCACCCGCCAGACCTCCTCGGCCTCCTCGCGGGTGTACTCCGGGCGGAGGTTGGCGAAGAACCACTCGCGCATCCGCGCCCGGCTCTCCGGGTCGGACAGGCCGCGCCGCACCCGCTCGGCCTCGGACAGGCCCTTGCCGGTCATGACGTCGATGATCCGCAGCACCTGCTCGTGGAAGACCACCACGCCGCCGGTCTCCTCGAGCACCGGGCGCAGGCTCGGGTGCGGGTAGCGGGGCGGCCGCCAGCCGTGCCGGGTCTCCAGGTACGGCGTGACCATGTCGGAGTTGACCGGGCCGGGGCGGAACAGCGAGATGTCCACGATCAGGTCGTGCAGGGTGCGCGGCTCCAGCTTGGCGACGAGCTCGCGCTGCCCGGGCGACTCGATCTGGAAGCAGCCGATCGTGCGGGCCTCGCGGATCATCTCGTAGGTGGCCGCGTCGTCGTGCGGAATCGCGTCGAGGTCGACGCGCTCGCCGTCCACCCGCTCGATCTCGGCCACCGCGTACGCCAGCGCGGACTGCATGCGCACGCCGAGCACGTCGAGCTTGAGCAGCCCGGCCTCCTCCACGTCGTCCTTGTCGAACTGGCTCATCGGGAAGCCGAGCAGGCTGCGCTCGACCGGGGTGCGGTCGCGCAGGCCCGCGTTGCCGACGAGCACGCCGCACGGGTGCAGGGCGATGTGCCGGGGCAGGCCGTCGAGCCGCTCGGCGAGGCGGAACGCGGTCTCCAGCACCCGGTCGCCCAGCCCGCTCTGCCGCAGCTCCGGCAGGTCGGACAGGGCGGCGCGGATCTGCCGGGCGCGGATGTGCGGGAACGCCTTGGCGATCACGTCGACCTCGTGCGGGGGCAGGCCGAGCGCCATGCCCACGTCGCGGATCGCGCTGCGCGCCCGGTAGGTCTCCATCATCGACACGCAGGCCACCTGGGCCTCGCCGTACCGGTCGCGGATCGCCCGGTAGCAGTCGAGGCGGCGGGCCGACTCCACGTCGATGTCGATGTCCGGGAGGCCGACCCGGCTCTCGGCGAGGAAGCGCTCCATGAGCAGGCCGTGCTCGAGCGGGTTCACCTCGCCGATGCGCAGCAGGTAGACGACGAGGCTGCCCGCGCCGGAGCCGCGGATCGCGCAGCGCACGCCCATGCCGCGGATCATGTCGGTGATGCCGGCGACCGCGACGAAGTAGCCGGACAGGCCCTTGCGCTCGATCACGTCAAGCTCCTCGGCGAGCCTGCGCCGCGCCTGTTTGGACCGTTCCAGGCCGCGTTCCCGCAGGCCGTCCGCGCAGCGGCTGCGCAGCAGCGGCACCGGGTCGCAGCCGACCTCGGGCAGGTGCAGCCGGGGCGGGTCGGCGCGCAGCGCGAGCACCTCCAGCGGGTCGAGCACGCAGCGGCGGGCGATACGCCGGGTGACCGCGAACAGGCGCGCCATGCGCTCGGCGTCGCCGCCGCAGATGCGGCGGGCGACCAGGGCCATCTCGGCGCCGGTCTTCAGGTACGCGTGCGACGTGGATCGTTCCAGGTGCCGCGAGTGCAGCGGGAGCAGGTGGCGGGCCGAGTCGAGCACGTGGCCGATCCGGTGGTCGGCCGGGTCGAGGAAGCGCACCGCGTTGGTGAGCACGGCGGGCACCCCGGCCGCCTCGGCGAGGGCGAGCATGCGGGTGGCGTTGCTCGCCTCGCGCGGGCCGTACCGGTCCACCAGCTCGATCACCACCGCGTCCCCGGCGACGGCGCGCCACCGGTCGAGCAGCGCGCGGGCCTCCTGGTCGCGGCGGAGGGCGACCGCCCGGCCGACGTCGGAACCCGGGCCGAGCAGCACGAACAGGCCGGAGGAGTGCTCGCCGACCAGCTCCGGGGTCACCCGCGGCTCGCCGCGCTCGCCGACGTGGTGGGCGGCCGTGACCAGGCGGCACAGCCGCGGCCAGCCGTCGGAGCGGGCGAGCACGACGACGCGGTCCTCCCGGTCGCCGCCGGCGAGGGCGAGGTCGGCGCCGACGATCGGGCCGATCCCGGCCTCGTGGCAGGCGGCCACGTGCTTGATCGCGCCGTAGAGGCCGTCGCGGTCGGTGAGCGCGAGCATGTCGGCGCCGTGCTCGGCGGCCCGGCGCACCAGGTCGGCCGGGAACGCGGTGCCGTACCGCAGCGAGTAGGCCGAGGCGACGTGCAGGTGCGGGAACGGGCCCGGCAGCGCCCCGGCGAGCGCGGAGAGGTCCGGTGCCGTGCTCATCAGTCCCACGCCCTCAGCAGCAGCCAGCGGTCGGTGGAGGTGTCGTAGCGCAGCTCGTAGGTGCCGGTCTCGCCTCCCGGGCTCGCCACTACCCGCCAGAACCTGCGCTCACCGGGGTCGGCGTCCGAGGTCTTCCACCACTCGCGGGCCACCACCCAGTGCTCGAGCACCTGCCGGACGGTGTAGCGGCGGTCGCGCCAGACGAAGCGGACGGGGCTGCCGTCGCGGGTCCACACCTCGATGGGGTCACCGTAGAGTCTGCTCAAGACGGTTCGTCTCCCTGTGGCCGTCGGATACGAGAGCCACCCGGGGGAAGACGGGCGTCGGCGGATAGTTCGAACATATGTTCCAAGCAGCATGAACGCAAGTCGCGCCACGCCGCGACACGGAGCGATCACCCCACCTCAGAGGCCCTTGACCGTCGCGCGCTAAGCTGGATATGAGGCTCCGGCGACGCGGGCCGTGCCCCTCACAGCGGCCCTCCCCGGCGCGCGCACCGGACGTCCCGCTTCCGGCCGCAGGTCGACATCGCCCGGCATACCCCCATCGCGGGACGTTTCCCCCGGACGCCCCGAGGTGATCGTCGGCCGTTCACAGAACCGCAACCGTTGTGCGACGTACTTGAACTGGCATGGCTTCGCGCATTTGCTTACGTTCAGCGCACCGGTGCCTCTTCTGCGTAAATTGAGGGTTTGGAGTTCTGCGTGCTTTCGTCCCGTTTCTCCACCAGAACCCGATTTGCTGGGCTGGCGGCTGCCCTGACCGTGGCCGTCTCGTTCACGGCGGCCTGTGGCTCCGCCCCCACCGAGCAGGCCGGGGGCGCCAGTGCGTCCAAGGCCGCCACCGCCACCTCCGCCGCCGACCTCGGCGGCATGGACGCCCTCATCGCCGAGGCGAAGAAGGAGGGCGAGCTCAACGTCATCGCGCTGCCCCACGACTGGGCCAACTACGGCGAGATCATCAACACCTTCAAGGCCAAGTACGGCATCAAGATCAACGAAGAGAACCCCGACGGGTCGAGCTCCGACGAGATCGCGGCGGTGAAGTCGCGCAAGGGCCAGGACCGGGCGCCCGACGTGCTCGACCTCGGCCAGACCTTCGCGCTCAGCGGCGCGGCCGAGGGCCTGTTCGCGCCCTACAAGGTGGCCACCTGGGACAAGCTCCCCGACACCATGAAGGACCCGAACGGCCTCTGGTACAACGACTACGGCGGCTACATCTCGATCGGATGTGACGCCAAGGCCGTCGGCACCTGCCCGAAGACCTTTGCCGACCTGCTCAAGCCCGAGTACAAGGGCAAGGTCGCGCTCAACGGCAACCCGACCAAGGCCGGCTCGGCGTTCGCCGGCGTGTTCGCCGCCGCGCTCGCCAACGGCGGCTCGTTCGACGACATCCAGCCCGGCCTCGACTTCTTCAAGAAGCTGAAGGAGGTCGGCAACTTCAACCCGGTCGAGACCACCACGGCGACCGTGGAGAAGGGCGAGACCCCGATCAGCATCGACTGGGACTACGTCAACGCCCAGTACACCGAGGACTTCAAGGACAAGGGCCTCGACTGGCAGGTCGTGATCCCGGAGGACGGCAAGTACGCCTCCTACTACGCGCAGGCGATCAACAAGGACGCCCCGCACCCGGCCGCGGCCCGGCTGTGGATGGAGTTCCTCTTCAGCCCGGAGGGCCAGAACCTCTACCTGAAGGGGTTCGCCCGACCGGCGCTGCTGCAGGCGATGGAGGCCGACAAGACCGTGGACCCGGAGCTGCTTGATCGGCTGCCGAAGGTCGAGGGGACCCCGACGTTCCCGACCGAGGAGCAGATCAAGAAGGCGCAGGAGGTCGTCGCCTCCGGCTGGTCCGCGGCCGTCAGCGGATGACGGGCCCGACGACCGGCGGCCACCCCACCGGGCGTGGGCTGCTCGCCCGCGCCCGGTCGGGGGGCTGGCTCGCCGCGCTTCCGCTGCTGGTCTTCTACGCCGTCGTGTTCGGCGGCCCCGCGGTCATGATCGTCATCGGCGCGTTCACCGTCGACGGCAGGCCGAGCCTGGACAACATGGAGCGGTCGCTGCAAGGCGGCTACCTGACCGCGCTGCTCGGCAGCGTCCGCCTGTCGGCGGTGGTCGCGATCGCGGGCGCCGTGCTGGGGACGTTCCTCGCGCAGGCGGTGGTCACCTCCCGCTCCCGGTGGCTGCGGGAGAGCGTGCTCACCGCCTCCGGCGTGCTCGCCAACTTCGGCGGGGTGCCGCTCGCGTTCCTGTGGATCGCCACGCTCGGCAACGCCGGCGTCGTCACCACCACCTTCGGGCTCGACCGGTTCGGCTGGAGCCTGTACAACTTCTGGGGCCTCGCCCTGGTCTACCTGTACTTCTCCGTGCCGCTCATGGTGCTGGTGATGACGCCCGCGCTCGACGGGCTGCGGCCGCAGTGGCGCGAGGCGGCGCTCAACTGCGGCGCCACCCCGTGGCAGTTCTGGCGGCACGTCGGCATCCCGGTGCTCGCGCCGTCGCTGCTCGGCGGCGTGGTGCTGCTGTTCGGCGGGGCGTTCGCGGCCTACGCCACCGCGGCGGCGATGGTGGGCGCCACGGTGCCGCTGGTGACCCTGATGATCGGGGACGCGCTCTCCGGCCAGGTGCTCGTCGGGCACCAGAACGTGGCGCTCGCGCTCAGCCTCGACATGATCCTGGTGGCCGGTCTGGTCATGGCCGTCTACCTCCCGCTGCAACGGAGGAGTGCCCGATGGCTACGTTGACCCCGGCCCCGGCCGTCCTCCCCGACACCGCGCCCGGCCACGGACCGGGCGGCCGGGGACGCCCCCGCACCGTGCGGGTCTGGCGCGGCGTCGTGCTGGTGATCGCCGCGCTGTACTTCCTCGTGCCGATGGTCACGGCGTTCGTCTTCACGGTGAACGTCCCGAACGTCGGGTTCACCCTCGACGCCTACACCCAGATCTTCACCGTGGAGGGGTTCGTCGGCAGCCTGTCGCTCTCGCTCGGGCTCGCGGCCGCCACGATCGTGCTCGTGCTGCTCCTCCTGCTGCCCGCGATGCTCGCGGTACGGCTCGCCGCGCCGCGGCTCAAGCCGGTGCTCGAGGTGCTGTGCACGCTGCCGATGGTGGTGCCGCCGATCTCGTTCACCGCGGGGATCTCCGCGCTGCTGCCGTGGGCGCAGGACGTGCTCGCGCCCACGCCGTTCTACCAGACGATCATCACCATCCAGGACCAGCGGTTCCCGCTGATCCTCGTGCTCGCCTACGTGGTGCTCGCGCTGCCGTTCGCCTACCGGTCGCTCGACTCCGCGCTCACCGCGATCGACGTGCGCACGCTGGTGGAGGCGGCGCGCAACTGCGGCGCGTCCTGGCCGCGGGTGATGCTGTCGGTGATCGTGCCGAACATCCGGACCGGGATCGCGGGGGCGGCGTTCCTCACCCTCGCGCTGGTGCTCGGCGAGTACACGGTGGCGCGGCTGCTGGGCTACGTGCCGTTCCCGGTGTGGATCGTGATGATCTCCGGGTCGCAGGCCCAGGTGTCGGTCGCGGTGTCGGTGTTCAGCCTGCTGCTCACGTGGGCCCTGCTGCTCGCGGTGTCGAGCGCGGGTGTCAGGAAGGGGAGTGAGTCATGACGACCGGGGCCCGTGTCGAGTTCAAAGGGCTGCGCCGGGTCTTTGGCGACACCGTCGCCCTCGACGGTCTCGACCTCGTGATCGAGCCGGGTGAGCTCGTCGCGCTGCTCGGCCCGTCCGGCTGCGGCAAGACGACGGCGCTGCGCGTCGTCGCCGGATTCGAGCAGCCGGACGCCGGGGCGGTGCTGATCGACGGCAAGGACGTCACCCGGGTGCCCGCGAACCGGCGCGACGCGGGCATGGTGTTCCAGTCCTACAGCCTGTTCCCCAACCTCAACGCGCGCGACAACGTCGCGTTCGGGCTGCGGGTGCGCAAGGTGCCCGCGGCCGAGCGCCGGGCCCGCGCCGAGGAGCTGCTCGCGCTCGTCGGGCTGCCCGACCATGGCGACCGCTACCCGCACCAGCTCTCCGGCGGCCAGCAGCAGCGGGTCGCGCTCGCCCGCGCGCTCGCGCTCGAGCCCCGGGTGCTGCTGCTCGACGAGCCGCTGTCGGCGCTCGACGCCAAGGTGCGCGTGCAGCTCCGCGAGGAGATCCGCAGGCTGCAGCTCTCCCTCAACATCACGACGATCTTCGTCACCCACGACCAGGAGGAGGCGCTGTCGATCGCCGACCGGGTCGCGGTGATGCGGGCCGGGCGGATCGAGCAGTGCGCCGCCCCGGCCGAGCTGTACGCGCGGCCCGCGACCGCGTTCGTCGCCGAGTTCGTCGGCACGATGAACCGGCTGCCCGGCGTGGTCGTCTCGGCGGGCGCGGGCGAGGGCACGCCGCCGACGGTCACGGTGATCGGCCAGACCCTCCCGGTCGACGGGCCGATCCCGGAGTCGGCCGAGGTGGACGTGCTGGTCCGGCCCGAGGCGGTGCTCGTCACCCCGGAGAAGGACGGCCCGGCGCTCATCCTCGACTCGTCGTTCCGGGGCGCGTCGGCCCGGCTGCGGCTGCGGCTCGACGACGAGGTGGAGGTGCTCGCCGACGTGCCCGGCCACGAGGTGACCCGGTTCGTGCCCGGCACCCGGGCGTCGGTGCGGCTCGTCGAGCGTCCGGTGCTGGTCGCGCCGCGCTCGACGCGCGCCGGCACGGCGACCGCGGCGACCGCGGCCGCGACCGCCGGCCGTACCGGCACCGGCTGACCGGCGAACGACGCACGCCGGATCGAGGCCGCCCCGCCGCGGGCGGCCTCACCCGCGCCGTGTCCCGGGGCCGGGCGCGCGGGACCCGGAGGGTGGCTGCGGCCGCGGGCGGGGCACCATGTTCGCGTTGAGGTTTGTGCAGTCTCACGTGAAGGAGCGGCATCACCATGCGCGCCATCGTCGTGTCCACTCCCGGTGACTCCTCGGCGCTGGAGTACACCGAGGTCCCCGACCCGGTGCCGGGCCCGGGCGAGGTCCTCATCGACGTCGCGGCGAGCGGCGTCAACTTCATCGACGTCTACCACCGCATGGGCCGCTACCAGCTCCCCCTGCCGTTCACGCCCGGCTCGGAGGGGGCGGGCACCGTGGCCGCGGTCGGCCCGGACGTCACCGGGGTGTCGGTCGGCGACAAGGTGGGCTGGGTGAACGTGCCGGGCAGCTACGCCGAGCGCGCCGTGATCCGGGCCGACCGGCTGATCCCGCTCCCCGACGGCATCACCCCACAGACCGCGGCCGGCGTCCTGCTGCAGGGCCTGACCGCGCAGTACCTCACCCACTCCACCTACGAGATCAAGCCGGGCGACGACGTGCTCGTGCACGCGGGCGCGGGCGGCATGGGCCAGCTGCTCATCCAGGTGGCGAAGCTGCGCGGGGCGCGCGTGATCACCACGGTGTCCACCGCGGAGAAGGAGAAGATCGCCCGCGAGGCCGGCGCCGACCACGTGCTGCGCTACGACGGCTTCGCCGAGGCGGTGAAGGAGATCACCGGAGGCGCCGGGGTGCACGTGGTGTACGACGGGGTGGGCGCCGCCACCTTCGAGGGCAGCCTCGCCTCGCTGCGGCCGCGCGGCCTGCTCGCCCTGTACGGCGCGGCGAGCGGCCCGGTGCCGCCGTTCGACCCGCAGCGGCTCAACCCGCTCGGCTCGCTCTTCCTCACCCGGCCGAGCCTGCACCACTACATCCTCACCCGCGAGGAGCTGCTCTCCCGGGCCGAGACCGTGTTCGGCTGGCTCACCGAGGGCCGGGTGCGGGTGAACGTGTTCCGCCGCTACCCGCTCGCCGAGGCCCGGCAGGCGCACGACGACCTGGAGGGGCGGCGCACCACCGGCAAGCTGCTGCTCATCCCCTGACCCGGCGGCCGGTCACGCCGCCGCGCACCGGTCACGCCGCCGCGCACCGGCCGCGCCGCCGCCCGGCCGGGCGGCCGGACCGGCGGCGGATTCCGGCCGTCCGGAACAGCACATTCGGCCGAACGGTAACCCCGGTGGCGGGTGTCCGGAACCGGCCGGGTACCCTCGAACTTCCCGTTTCGTCCGCACGTAGCCGTGAGTGGGACACATCACACCGAGGGAATCGAGGGCGCCCGTGCCATGTCCTGCCACGAGATCCCCCGCCGCGCGACGCCCCGGCGGCCGCGCACCGTACCCGGAGCGTCCGGGCGGAAGGCGTGATGCCTGATGGGCCCCGGCGATCTGCTCGGCAGGCTCGAGCTGCCGGCCATCGAGGCCTCGGTGCCCCGCGCCCGGGCCTGGCTGCGCGACCGGCTCGGCGAGGACCATCCGGCCCTCGACGACGTGCTGCTGCTCGCCTCCGAGCTGGTCACGAACGCGGTACGGCACTCCGACTCCCGCCACACGGGCACGGTGACCGTGGTCGCCACGGCGCTGCGCGGCATCGTCCACGTCACCGTGATCGACGCCGGGGCCGAGGGCATGCCGCACATCGAGGGCGGCGCGGGGGACGAGGAGGGCGAGGGCGGGCGCGGCCTGTTCCTCGTCGACGTGCTCGCCCGCGCGTGGGGCGTGCAGGAGCGCCCCGAGGGGCGGGCCGTCTGGTTCGAGGTGAAGTACTGACGGGCCTCACCAGTCCTGCGACAGGCCGGACATCCGCCGCAGGTACTCGTCCTCGTCGATCTCGCCCGCGGCGTACCGCCGCTTGAGGATCTCCTTCGGGTCCTCCTCGCGCGCCCGGCGCCGCTCGTGCATCGCGGTGGTGAACCAGGCCACCCCGAAGCCGACCACGGCGATCACAGCGATCACGAACGCGACCGTCAGCAGCATCCGCATGTTCGTCACACCCCTCCGGGCGGCAGGACCGGGAGCCCTTCGTCCACCCCATTCTCCAGCAGCCGCAGCAGCGCCGCGGTGTCCAGGTGCCGCTCGACGAGGTCGCCGAGCACGTCGAGCCGGGCCTCGCGCAGCGCCGCGAACGAGGTGTCCGGCGCGGGCGTGAAGTCCCGCCCGGCCGCGGCGGCCACCTCGGCGAGGAAGGCGCGGCGGAAGCCGTCGTTCTCCAGCAGGCCGTGCCACGAGGTGCCCCACACCGCGCCGGACCGGCAGCCGCCGGGGAACGGCTCGCCGCCGGTGGCCGTGACCACGCCGTGGTGGATCGCGTACCCGGTCACCGGGTGGCCGTACCCCTCGCCGCTGGGGCGGCCGAGCGTCTTGGCCGGGCGGAACTCCACGGTGGCGGGGAGCAGCCCGAGCCCGTCGACCTCCCCGGCCCCGGACTCCACCTCGTCGCGGATGGCGCGGGCGAGCATCTGGTAGCCGCCACAGATGCCGAGCACCGGCCGCCCCGCCCGCGCCCGGGCCGCGACGACCTCGGCGAGGCCGGTACGGCGCAGCCACGCCAGGTCGGCCACGGTGGCCCGGGTGCCCGGCAGCACGAGCAGGTCGGCGTCCGCGGCCTCCCACGGCGAGGTGACGAACCGGACGAGCACCCCGGGCTCGGCGGCGAGCGCGTCGGCGTCGGTGAAGTTGGAGATCCGGGGCAGCCGCACCACGGCGACCCGCAGCGTGCCCCGGTTGCCGCCGCCGGCCGCGGCGGGCGGGCGGGCGGCGAGCGCGAGGGAGTCCTCGGCGTCGAGCCACAGGCCGTCGTGCCAGGGCAGCACGCCGTACACCGGGCGGCCGGTGAGGTCGCGCAGCATGGCGAGGCCGGGGGCGAGCAGCTCGGGCGCGCCGCGGAACTTGTTGATCACGAATCCGGCGACGAGCGCCTGGTCGGCGGGCTCCAGCAGGGCGAGCGTGCCGTACAGGGAGGCGAAGACCCCGCCCCGGTCGATGTCGCCGACCACGATCACCGGCAGCCCGGCGGCGCGGGCGAGCCCCATGTTCGCGATGTCGCCCGCGCGCAGGTTGATCTCTGCCGGGCTGCCCGCGCCCTCGCAGATCACCACGTCGTAGGCGGCGCGCAGCCGCTCCAGCGCGGCGAGCGCGATCTCGCGCAGCCGGTCCCGGTGCGCGCCGTACTCCAGGGCGTCCACGTCGGCGATCGGCTCGCCGAGCACGACCACCTGGCTGCGCCGGTCGCCGCCCGGCTTGAGCAGGATCGGGTTCATGTCGGCGGTGGGCTCCAGGCCGCACGCCGCCGCCTGCATCGCCTGGGCCCGGCCGATCTCCGCGCCGTCCGGGGTCACGTACGAGTTGAGCGACATGTTCTGCGCCTTGAACGGCGCGACCTTCACGCCCCGGCGGGCGAGCCAGCGGCAGATCCCGGCGGTGACCACGCTCTTGCCCGCGTCGGAGGTGGTCCCGGCGACCAGCAGTGCCCCTCGCGTCATGCGACAAGCATGGCACATCGCCCCGAACCGCCTTCGGCACGGGCGGCCGCGCGGTCAGCCGGGCCCGGCGGCGCGGGCGCGCCGGGGCCGGGCGGCGGCGAGCGCGGCGAGGCCGGTGGCGGCGAGGCCGACCGCGCGGGCGAGCCGTACCGCGCGGCGGATGTCGGCGGGGCGCGGGCGGTCGCCGTCGCCGAGGTGGGGGCGGTGCTCGACGCGGCCGCCGTAGGCGTTGACGCCGCCGAGCCGGACGCCGAGCGCGCCGGCGAACGCGGCCTCGCACCGGCCCGCGTTCGGGCTGGGGTGCCGGTGCCCGTCCCGGCGCAGTACGGCGAGCGCCCGCCGCGGCGAGCCGCCGGCCACGGGCGCGGCGAGGACGTCGAGCGCGGCGGTGAGCCGGGCCGGGAGCAGGTTCGCCGCGTCGTCGAGCCGGGCCGCGGCCCAGCCGAAGTCGGCGTACCGCGGCGAGCGGTGGCCGACCATGGCGTCGAGCGTGTTGAC
>QGUZ01000386.1 GCA_003242605.1 Actinomycetota bacterium | reverse complement strand
CGCACGGCCACGCCCGTGCCCGCACCGGGCGACGCGGCGGGGGCCGCCGCCGCGGGCGCGACCGGCCGGTCCGCCGGGGCGGGCAGCGCGCCCCAGGTGAGGACGGGACCGGTCGGCGGCGCGTCCGCGGCCGCGGCGGCGCGGGCCGCGGGCGATCGGCGCAGCAGCGCGCGCACGGTCGCGCCCGGCCGCCGCGGCCGCGCGCGCCGGCCGCGCCCGCGCGGCCGTCCCTCGGGCGCGCCCGTCGCGGGCGAGCCGTCCTCCGGCCGGGTGCCGGCCCGGCCCTCCGGCCCGCCGCCCGTCCCGGCGGGCCGGAGGGCCCGCATGCGCCCGCCGTACGACGCGGCGGGGCGCCGCCGGTCGCCGCTGCGGTCGTCGCCGAGCACGAGCGGGATGACGCGGGTGATGCGCATCAGCAGCAGGGTGCCCGCGGCGATGACGAGCCCGATGACGAGCATCACCCCGAGCCGCAGCGCGGCGAGGCCGTCGTCGCCCGCGCTGATCCGGCGGACCGTCCACGTGGTGGCCGTCGGCTGCGGCGTGCGGGAGCCGAAGGCGTTGTGCGTGACGTGGGGGTCGCGGATGGAGACGCGGTCGCGCCGCTCGGCGGCGCGCCTGCGCGGGGCGACGGCGCGGGCGCCGGAGGGGTGGTGGCGGCGGGAGGTGGCGAGTGGCGCGCGGGCGCCGGTGCGGGCCTGGGCCGCGGTCCGGGCCGGTGGGGCGGCGGCGCCGGGCCGGACCTGGTGGCGGTGAGCCGCCGCGGCGGCGGCGTTCCGGTCGGCGATCCGCAGCATCACGGAGGACGGGACGCCGCGCGGGGCGGGCCGGCCCCGGCTCGCGGGCCGGCCGGCCCCCTCGGTGCGGCGCTGCGCGCCGGTCGTGGCCGCGGGCGGGCGGACGCGCGGGGCCGCGTCCCCGGCGCCGCCCGCCCTGCCGCTCCGGCCGAGGGGACCCCGTCCCGGGATCATGCCGGGCCGGTCGTCGACGTGGCCGCCACGATGCCCGGGATCGGTGACGTGCAGGTGCGGCGGGCGCAGGCGGAACGCCCGCTCGGGCGGCGGATATCTGGTGCGCCGACCCGGCCACGGCTCGCCGCGGCGCCGGCCGTCGTCCGGCTCGCGGTGGTCGCGGATGCGGCCTGGCGGCTCGAGCACGTGCGTCACCTGTCCGGCGTCCGGCTGCCGGGGGCAGTCCCGGTAGACCTCCGGCATGCCCTCGCCGTGGCTGAAGAAGCCCTCGCAGTGGTACGGCTCGGCCGAGGCGGTGGCCGGCCAGAGACCGGCGATCGACCCGCCCATGACGATCGCGATGGCACTGTGCACGACTACCCGCTGCGATCCGGCCATGCCGTACCCCCGTGACTGTCTACGATGCGTGACCAGTTCAGCCGGTCATGTCACGGTGGTACCCGATCTTGATAGGACGTTTCCGAACTCGATGATCAAAATTTGGGTAATGGGCGGCGGCCGTCCTCGCCGTACACTCCGATAACCGAGCGATATTCTAGATTTCCGTCAAATCAGCTCGGAGAGGACGCACGTGGCCGAGAGCGCCGAAAACCTGCCTTTCCTCGTCGTCGACGGCGACGCCTTCGTGCCGCAGCCGCACGCCCGCAGCCCCTGGTCGCCGGACATGCTGCACGGCCGGATCCTCGGTGGGCTCATCGCCCGGACCGTGGAGCTCGAGCACGGCGACCCGGACTTCCACTTCGCCCGGCTCACGGTCGACCTGTTCCGCAACACCCCGCTGGTCCCGCTGCGGGTGAGCACGAACCGGGTGCGGGACGGGCGGCGCATCCGGGTGGTGGACGCGGTCGTCACCGCCGAGCAGGGGCCGGTCGGCCGGGCGAGCGCGGTGCTGCTGCGCCGCGGCGAGCAGCCGCCGGGCGAGGTGTGGGCGCCCCCGGTGTGGGACATGCCGCCGCCGGAGCGGCTCGGCCCGCCGGTGCCCGCCTCGAACGGCTGGGAGCCGCCGATGCACCTGTGGCGGACCACGCCGTGGCAGAGCAAGGAGCGGTCACGGGTGTGGATCCGGGAGATCCACCCGCTCGTCGAGGGCGAGAAGCTCACCCCGTTCACCCGGGTCGCGCTCGCCGCCGAGTTCGTCAGCCCGCTCACCCACATGGGCTCCGACGGCCTGCACTTCATCAACGCCGACTACACGCTGTGCCTGAGCCGGCTGCCGAAGGGCGACCTCATCGGCATGGAATCGGGCGGCCACCTCAGCGACGCGGGCGTCGCGGTCGGCCAGTGCACCCTCTACGACGAATCCGGGCCCATCGGATACGGCGCGGTGACCGCCGTGGCGAATCCGGTGACCATGCGGCTGTGAATCGCGGCTTTAGGGCGATCGCGGCGGAGTACGGCCGCGCCCGGAAACGGCTGCCACGGTGAATTCCCCGAAATCCGGAACCGACACGCGAAAACGACCGGCCCTTGGACTTTTCCAGGTGCCGGCCGTTTTCCGTTCGTCGCCGCCTGGGCCGGGCCCGGGGCTGCGGTGATCCCCTAGGCCCGGGAGCGCCACGCTCAGCGGGCGCTCTCGGCGTTTTCCATCACGTCCCTGGGAGTGCCGCTATCACCAGCCCCAGAAGAAGAAATCGTCGTCCCAGCAGTCGAAGCCGCCCCAGAACGGGTCACCGTACCACCACGAGGTGACCGAGGTGGTCTTGGTCACGGTAGCGGCGTCGGTGGTGGCGGCATTGGCCGCGGCCGCGGGAACGAAAACGGCGGCGACGACGGCACCGGTAGCGAGCAGTCTCTTCAGCATCACAGTCACCTTTTAATCGCGAATAGCCTGCGGCGCATTTCCTGTGCACCGAGGGATTCCGCGCGATGGCGACAGAATCCCATCTGACGCATTTTTCACCATATGTCCGGATTTTCGAGGGTGCAATCCAGGTCCACCTAACGGGAGGTCAAGAATCCCCATATCGAGCGGGGTCGCGTATCCCTCGGACAGGCCGCGGCAATCGGCGGGCAACGTCAAAATTGACCGCCAGGCCATAATTCATTTTGTCGTTGCACGCGCCCCCACCGGCCGCCCGCGATCCCGTCCGTCGCGGCCGTGCCGCCCCGCGGTGGGGTGCCCGCCCGGCGGCGATGCGGGCGCGGACCGGGCCCGCGGGGCGCCCCGCTCGGCCGCCCGCGGCGACTCCGGACCGGCCGGCGTACGCACCCCCGGCGCGGGAGAGGCCGGGCACGAAACCACCGCGGCGGGGACGGTGATGGGAGGCGATCCAGCACCGTCCCCGCCGCGGTGGGGCGGGGCGCGGATCGGTTCTCGTCTTGTCAGTTCTTGCGCCGCCGGATCGAGATCCAGTCGGTGCCCGGCCCCTGGTCCCGGCTCGCGGGGGGCAGGGCGAAGCGGTCGTCGATGCCGAACGCCGAGTAGCCGGACCGCGCGTTGATGTCCGCGACCGTCGGCCGCGTCTTGCCGCCCCGCTCGGCGTTCGCCTTGGCGCGGGCGGAGGCGAGGTCGGGCGGGATCGACCACGAGCCGGTCTCCCCGGCCTTGACCTCGCCCGACCGCTTGGGGGCCGCGGTGGTGGGCGCGGGATCGGCCGCAGCGTCCGCGGCGGGCTCCCCGGACCCGGCCGCGGGCCGGGCGGGCGCCAGGGTGGCCGGCTCGGCCGCGTCCTGCGGCGGGCCGGGCTGGGTGGTCTGGGCGGCGGCCGTCGGCTGCGCGGCGGGCTGCCCGGCACCGCCGACGGCGGGCCACGGCCCGGTGTCGGTGATCGAGGCCTGGGGCGCGGTCGCGTCGGCGACCGGCGTCACCGGCAGCCGGGCGTCGGTGTCGATCACCGAGCCGGGGGACCCGCCCGGGTTCGCCGTCGCCGTGCCCGGCCCCGCGGTGGCCTGCCCGGCCGCGCCCGGCGCGGCCGCGGGCGGGGTGAGCGTGGCCGTCGCCGTGGTACCCCCGGCCACGGATCCGGCGTTCCCCCCGGCGAGCGACGCGAGCCCGCCCGCGCCGACGGACGCGATCATCCCCGTCTGCACCACCGGGAAGGCGCCGGTGTCGGCCCCGGACGCCCCCGTGCTCGCCGTACCGGCACCCGCGCCGACCGCGGCGTGCACCCCGGTGTCGGCCACGGCGAGCGGGTTCTGCGCGGTGGCGTCGGCGACGGTGACCTGCGGCATCGGCCCGGTGGTGACCGCGGCGGCCTGCGGGATCGGGCCCGTGGTGGTGGCGGACGCGGCCTGCGGGATCGGGCCGGTGGTCGTGACCGACGCCGCCTGCGGAATCGGCCCGGTGGTCGTGACCGACGCCGCCTGCGGAATCGGCCCGGTGGCGGCGGCCGCGGCGGCCGGGACGGCGGGATCGGACAGCCCGGCGGGCC
>QGUZ01000068.1 GCA_003242605.1 Actinomycetota bacterium | reverse complement strand
CGTGCTCCTCCCCCGTTCTGGGCCCCCTCGCGTCCCTCCCCTGGGCCGCGGCGCTGGGGCACCCGCTCCGCCTCGCCCGTTCCCCGCTCGCGGGCGGCGTGCACGGCGCGGCGGTGGCCCTCGCCGAGCGCGCCTACACCGGCCTGCGCCCGGCCGACCGCGACCGGGCGCGCCGGCTGCTGCTGCGGCTCGTGGGGGTGGGCGAGGACGACCGGCCGACCCGCCGCAGGGTGGCGCGGTCGCGCCTGCTGCGCCATCTGCCGGACGCCGCCGCCGTCCTGGAGGCGCTCGCCCGGGCGCGCGTGGTCACCCTCGACGAGCACCACGTGGAGCTCTCCCACCCGGCGCTGCCGGAACGCTGGCCCCGGCTACGCGGCTGGATCGACGCCGACCGCCCGGGCCTGCGGCTGCGTCAGCGGATCACCGAGGCCGCGGACGCGTGGGAGCAGGACGGCCGCGACCCCTGCCACCTCTACCGGGGGACGCCGCTCGCGACGGCGCTGGAGTGGGCCGCCGACCCGCGGCACCACGGCGAGCTGAGCGCCGTGGAACGCGCGTTCCTGCAGGCGAGCGCGCGGGACGCGGGCCGGGACACGCCCCGCCGGTACGGCCGGCTGCTGCGCCGCCTGATCGCGATGGTGTCCCTCGTGCTCACCGCGGCGATCACCGTGAGCTGGGCCCCGGCCCACCTGTGGAGCCGGCCCGACGCGCGGCCGCGCCCCACCACCCCGGGCGGCGTGTCCCGCGCCGTCCCCGGCACGCTCCCCCGCAAGGTGCGCCCCGACGCGACGCCCGGCCGCGCCGGTACGGCGGCGCCGCCGGTGGCGCGGCCGTGTGCGCCCACCCCGGGAACGCGCGGGAGACGACCGGGCGGCGCGATGTGCCCGAACAGGGCCGGACCGGCCGGGAACGCGCGAACGGTGACCGGGTGGCCGCCGGCCGGCGACCGCGACGGGACCACCCTCCCTCCGCCGGCCACGGCCGGGACCGTTCCGATCATCGCGCCCTTCGGCTGCGTCCCGGCCGGGGCGGCCTGCCCCTGGCGTTCCCCGAACGGCGCGGGCGGACACGGCGCCCCGGCACGCGCGGTGCCGGGAACACGCGGCCTGTCGGGGATCGCCGGGAACGCCGCGACCCAGGCCCCCTCCTTCGGCGCGGGACGAGACGCACCTGGTCCGCCGTGGACGGTGCCGTAGGACAAGTGCCGGAGGACGGTTCCGGAGGACGGTGCCGGAGGACGCTGCGCGACGCGGGCCCGCGCGGCTCAGAACTCGGCCGGGCCGTACAGGGCGGCGGGGGTGCCGGTGCTCATCGCCCAGTAGCGGTCGCCGTACGACCAGTGCCACCACTCGGTGGGGTAGTTGATCAGACCGGCGGCCCGCAGCGCGGTGGCGAGGATCTCCCGGTTACGGCGGGCCTCCGCGGAGATGCCGGGGGAGTCGGTGTAGCAGGCGCCGTTGCTCTGCTCGGGTGTGGCGTTGACGGGGGTGCCCATGTCGACCTCGACGCCGTCCTCGGTACACAGGGTGAGGTCGACCGCGGCACCCGCGGTGTGCGGGGCCACCTCGATCGGGGAGACGTACCGGCTCGCCGCGGCGTGCAGCTCCTCGGGCGTCATCTCGGGGAAGGCGTCGCGCAGCTCCCGCTTGTACTCCTCGAAGTACCGGCGCTGCAGGGCGGGCGGCCGGTAGCCCTCCACGATGAGCAGGCGGTACCCGCGCGGCAGCAGCCGCTGGGCCTCCTCCAGCCGCGTGGCGAGCCCTTCCCGCAGGTGCGCGTAGGCGCCGTCCTCGTCGGCGAGGCGGGTGTCCACCGCGAACCGCCCGCGCAGATCGACCAGGGGCTCGCCGATGTCGTCGACCGGGATGGAGGTGACCCGAGGGTCAGAGATGAGAACTATGTCCGCCACGGGAAGCCATTCTCACACAGCGCCCGGAGCCCTCAGGCCGGGAACGGCGAGCCCCGCCGTAGCCGCCCGGGACCCCCGGCCCGTGTCCCCCTCCCCGCGGCCGCCTCACGCCTCGACCGTGGAGGCGAACAGCTCCTCCCGCGCATGATCGAGGGCGACGAGCAGGGCCCCGCGCAGGATCGGGTTGCCCTCGACCTCGGTCACCGCGACGCGGGGGCGGCTGGGGCAGATGCGGGCGACGGCCTCCTCGACCCGGGAGGCGAGCGCGACCCCGCCGGCGCGGCCCACGGTGCCGCCGAGCACGACCAGGCCGGGGTCGAGCACGACCGCGGTGGCCGCGACCCCGACGGCGAGCCGCATCGCCAGCTCGTCGAGGAAGCCCGCGGCGTCGGTGGTCACGGCGGTGCGCACCACGGCGGCGATCCAGTCCGCGGTGATCTCGTCGGGGACCGTCTCGGCGATGCCGTAGGAGGCGGCGAGGTTCGCCACCGCCTCGCCGCCGACCAGCCGCTGGAACGATCCGGACTGCGGCTCGCTCACGTCGGTCGGCAGCGGCTCGCCGGGCACCGGGAGCCAGCCGACCTCGCCCGCGCCGCCGGTGACGCCCCGGTGCAGCCTGCCGCCGAGCATGACGCCGAGGCCCTGGCCGATGCCGGTCCACAGCAGCACGAAGTCGTCGACCCCGCGGGCCGCGCCGTACGCGCGCTCGGCGACCGCGGCGAGGTTCACGTCGTTCTCGATGATCACAGACTTGCCGAGTGCGGTGCGCAGCCGGGCGAGCGCGCCGAGGTGCCAGGCGGGCAGGTCGAAGGAGAAGCGCACCTCGCCGGTGGCGGGGTCGACCACGCCGCGGGTGCCGATCACGACCGCCCGCAGCCGGGACAGCGCGACGTCCGCGCGCTCGCAGGCCTGCCGTACCGCGTCGTGGACCACGGCGGCCGGGTCGCCGCCGAGCTCGAGGGTGATCTCGGCGACGGTCGCGCCGGTGATGTCGGCGATGCCCGCGGTGACGGTGTCGGGCAGCACGTCGAGCCCGGCGACGTACGCGCTGGACGGGACGACCGAGTACAGCGCGGCGTTCGGCCCGCGGCCGCCGGGGCGTTCGCCGCTCACCCTGACGAGCCCCTTCCGCTGGAGCCGGGCGAGCAGCTGTCCGGAGGTCACCTTGGACAGGCCCGTGTGCCGGCCGAGCTCGGCCCGGGTCAGCGGGCCGAGGGTGAGGAGGAGCTCCAGGGCCGCGCGATCGTTGAGCTGGCGCAGCAGCCGGGGTGTGCCCGGGCGTCGGGTCAAGATCGGCCCCCTGTCGTCACTGTCGGCGTTCCCGATTATTTAAGAAAGTTTCCTGTCAGTTTAGCCCGAGACCCGGCCCTGGAAACGCTCGTCCCGGGGACCGGCCCGGCTCAGCCGCCCGCGAAGATCGCCTCCCGGGCGTGGTGGAGCGCGGCGAGGACCGCGCCACGCAGCACCGGGTCCTCGGTCACGGTCGTGGTGACCACCTTGGGGTGGATCGGGCAGATCCGGGCCACCGCCTCGGCGACCCGGAAGGTGAGCGCGTCCCCGCCCGCCTGGCCGACCTCGCCGGCGAGCACGATCAGCTCGGGGTCGAGCACCACGCACACCGAGGCCACCCCGAGCGCGAGCCGCCGGGCGATCTCGTCGAGCAGCGGCTCGCCCGCCTCCCCGGCCGCGACCGCGGCGCCCACGCACTCGGCCGCGGTCGGCGCGGTGAACCCGTGCTCCGCGGCGAGCTCGCACACCGCGTCCGAGCTCACCAGCGTCTGCAACCCGCCGCCGAGCGACGGCGGCCGCCCGGGCCGGGCCCGGATGTCGTCGGCGAGCGGCACGCCCGGCACCGGCAGGTACCCGATCTCGCCGGCGCTGCCCGAGTGCCCGCGGTGCAACCGGCCACCCAGCAGCACGGCCATGCCGATGCCCCGGGCCACCCACACGAGCACGAAGTCGTCGAGCCCGCGGGCCGCGCCCTCCTCCCGCTCCGTGATCGCCGCCAGGTTGACGTCGTTCTCGATGATGACGTGGGTGCGCAGCTCGCGGGCGAGCGCGTCGTGCACGCCCTCGTGCCAGCCGGGCAGGTCGAAGGAGAACCGCACGTCGCCGCTGCGCGGATCCACCACGCCCGGGGTGCCGATGCCGACCGCGTCGAGCCGGCTCAGCGGCACCTTGGCGGCGCGGCAGGCCCGCGCGAGCGCGCCGCGGATCATCGCCACCGGATCGGCCGCCGGGCGCCCGTCCGGGGTCGTGCCCGCGCCGAACGCGTCCGGGGTGACCCGCCCCCGTCCCCGCACGTCGCCCTTGATGTCGGCGATGGCGGCGGTGACCTCGTCAGGGCCCACGTTCACCCCGCCGACGAACGCCGCGGACGCCACCACGCCGTACAGCGCGGCGTTCGGCCCGCGGTTGCCGCCCTGCTCGCCGACCACCTCCACCAGCCCGCGTTCCTCCAGCCGGGCGAGCGTCTGGGAGGCCGTCACCTTCGACAGGCCGGTCGCCTCGCCGATCTGCCCGCGGGTCAGCGGTCCGGACGTGAGCAGCAGCTCCAAGGCGGCCCGGTCGTTGATCTCCCTGAGCAGCCGGGGCACGCCAGGACGTCGCTTCATTCGCCCGCTTTCCTCGTCGTCGTCCCCGAAGGTTTACCACAGAGCACGGCCGGCCCCAGGGGTGGGCCGACCAACCCGCCTCTAGCAGGCGGGATAATCAACAACATGCGTCTATCCGCCCGAGTCGACTACGCCCTCCGCGCCGCGGCCGAGCTCGCCGCCGCAGGCGGCGGCAGCCCGATCACCGTCGGGGAGCTCGCCAAAGAACAGGAGATGCCGCCCAAATACCTCGAAAACATTCTGCTGCAGATGCGACGGGCGGGTCTCGTCCGCGGTCAGCGCGGCCCGGAGGGCGGCTACGTGCTCGCCCGCCCCGCCAACCAGATCAGCCTCGCGGACGTGATCCGCGCCGTGGACGGCCCGCTCGCCAACGTGCGCGGCGAACGTCCGGAACACGTCGGGTACACCGGCGCGGCGCAGGCGCTGCAGCGGGTGTGGATCGCACTGCGGGCGGCCGAGCGGGCCATCCTCGAAGAGGTCACCCTCGAGCACATCGCCTCGGGCGACCTGCCGAAGAAGGTTCTCGAGCTCACCGCCGACCCCGCCGCGTGGGACTGACGTATGCCCGAGGGCGACGCCGTCTTCCGCACCGCGGCACGGCTGCGCGCCGCCCTCGACGGCAGGCCGCTCACCCGGTCCGACTTCCGGGTGCCCCGGTACGCAACGGCCGACCTGTCCGGCCGGACGGTGCTCACCACCGTGTCGTACGGCAAGCACCTGCTCACCCGGGTCGATGGCGGCCTCACCGTCCACACGCACCTGCGCATGGACGGGAGCTGGTGGATCCAGCCGGCCGGACGCCGTCTGCCGCCGGGCGACGTGGTGCGCCTGGTGCTGGCGAACGCCGAGCATCAGGCGGTCGGCGTCCGGCTCGGCGTGGTCGAGCTGATTCCCACGGAGCGGGAGGATCGGATCATCGGCCATCTCGGCCCGGACCTGCTCGGCCCGAACTGGGACCCCGCGGAGGCCGAGCGCCGCATGCGGCGGCGGCCGGAGGAGACGATCGGGGAGGCGCTACTCGACCAGCGCAACCTGGCCGGAATCGGGACGATCTGGCGGGCGGAGACGCTGTTCCTCGCCGGGGTCTCGCCCTGGCGTCCGGTGGGTGAGTGCGCCGGACTCGCGGAGATGGTGGCCCGTACGGCACGGCTGATGCGGCGCGCGGCCGAGGAAGGCCGCGGTCCGGTCACCACCGGCGACCCGCGCCCCGGGCGTGAACTGTGGGTGTACGGCAGGGATCGGCGTCCGTGCCGTCGGTGCGGTACTCCGATAGCGCGTGGGGAGCTGGGCTCACGGCCCTACGAACGGTTGGTCTTCTACTGCCCGGCCTGCCAGCCGTGGTGAGGTCCCCAGAGCACGGGGTGGCGAAGGGCGAACCGAAGAGAACTCCCTGCAGTCTCGGGCGGGCACGCCCGAGGAAGGCGTCCGCCTGACCCGCAGGATCCGGCGGCGGGAACGCGCTCGCGCGCGCTGAGGTCGAGGGGCGGAGCCGGTCAGGCGGCGACCATGTCCTTCACCTCGGGGAAGCCGTCGAACTCCGGTCCGGAGATCCCACCGGGCACGGCGTCCGGGATCGGCAGGCGCTCGCGCTCGGGCACCTCCGCCATCACGGGCGCGTGCTGGAGCTCGGCCAGGGCGAACTGGTCGGACACCTCACGCAGCACCTGCGAGAGCGGCACGCCGAGGGCGCCGCAGATCGACGCGAGCAGCTCGGAGGACGCCTCCTTCTGCCCGCGCTCCACCTCGGACAGGTAGCCGAGGGAGACCCGTGCCATGGTCGAGACCTCGCGCAGGGTGCGACCCTGACGCACCCGCAGCCGCCGCAGGACGTCACCGAGCAGCTGACGCAGCAGGACCATCTGTCGCTCCCTCCCGAGCGCGGCGGGCGGCGCCTTGGCCACTCCCCGCGCGGCCGGCTCCTGTCGACCGTTCTTAGCGCTCCTCTTGTACATACTCCCCAGCCGCAGATTCGGTTCGTTCGGCCCCTTCGCCGGGGGCGTTACGGGTTGACTCCTCGCCGGTGGCTCACGGACCTCACTCACAGCTCCCACCGTACCTGTAACGACCGACGTGGCGGCAGACCAAGGTGGACATGTTCGCTCGGGACGTAACGTGGTAATCAGACAAATTCGTTCTCTGATCTCGACTCGAGGACGTCACACAACAGGTCAACGGATTCCCGCACGACCTGCAACCGGATCTCGGCGCGGTCGCCGGTGAGCACCGGGTCCCGGTGCCACAGCCGGTCGCCGGGGCCGCACACCGCGATGTGCACCGTCCCGACGGGTTTGCCGTCCTGCGGGTCCGGCCCGGCCACGCCGGTCACCGCCAGGCCGTAGTCGGCTCCGGTGAGCCCGCGCACCCCGGTCGCCATCGCCGCCGCCACCCGAGGGTCGACCGCGCCCTCCCGTTCCAGCAGGTCGGCCGGTACGGCGAGCAGCCGGTGCTTGAGCTCGGTGGCGTAGGCGATCACACCCCCGCGGAACGCGGCCGACGCCCCGGCCGGGGCGGTCAGCGCGGCTCCGATCATGCCGGCGGTGATCGACTCCGCCACGGCCACCGTCCTGCCGGCCTTCACCAGCAGCTCGAGCGCCCGCGCGGAGGCGTCCCGCAGCCCCTTATCCGACAACATCTCCATCGCCACCGGCATTCCCACGACCGAGCCGATCATCACCTGTCTCCCGCGCCGGCGCCGTGCCGGCCGGCCCCGCGGCCGCCTCGGCGGTGCGCGCCCGCGTCGCCGCCCGGCGCAGCCGTACCGCGCGGACGACGTAGTCGAGACCGGTGGCCGTGGTCACGAGCACCGCGGCGCCCATGGTGAGCCAGCGCAGCACCTCCGGCACGCCGGGGAGCAGGTAGAGCGAGATCGCCAGGACCTGGAGCACCGTCTTGATCTTGCCGCCCCAGCTCGCCGGGATCACGCCGTGCCGGAGCACGGCGAACCGCAGCAGGGTGACGCCGATCTCCCGGCCCATGATCAGCACGGTGACCCACCAGGGCAGCTCGCCGAGGAGGGACAGGCCGACGAGCGCGGAGCCGGTGAGCGCCTTGTCCGCGATCGGATCGGCGATCTTGCCGAAGTCGGTGACGAGCCCGTAGCGCCGGGCGAGCTCGCCGTCGAGGCGGTCGGTGAGCGAGGCGATCACGAAGACCGCGAGTGCCGCGAACCGCCACCCGTCGCCCGGGAGGAACAGCAGCGCCGCGAAGCATGGCACGAGCACCAGCCGGACCACGGTGACGGCGTTGGCGACGTTCCACAGGCTCACCCTGCCTCCCACCCTGCCGCCCACCACGGGACGCAGCGGCTCGGCACCGGTGCCCGGCTGATCGGTCACGGCCCGGCCTTGACCTTGGCGATGAGGTCCACGCCCTCGGCGTCGACCGCGACGGCACGGACGAACTGCCCGGGGACGAGCCCGATGCCCTGAACGGTCACCGACCCGTCCACCTCGGGGCCCTGGTGGTCGGCGCGGCCTTCGAAGCCGCCGTCGCCGAGATCCTCCTCGATCAGCACCCGCAACTCCTCACCGATGCGTTCCTCGGCGCGCTGCGCGTTCAGCTCCTCGGCCAGCTCCGACAGCACCGAGACCCGCTCGTCGATCACATCCTGGCCGAGCTTGCCGTCGAACCCGGCCGCCTCGGTGCCCTCCTCGTCGGAGTAGCCGAACACGCCGATCACGTCGAGCCGGGCCTCCTGGAGGAAGTCGACCAGCTGCTGGAACTCCTCCTCGGTCTCGCCGGGGAAGCCGACGATGAAGTTCGACCGGATGCCCGCCCGCGGGTTGCGCTCGCGGATGCGCTCGAGCAGCCCGAGGAACCGCTCGGGGTCGCCGAACCGGCGCATGCGGCGCAGCACGGTGGGGCTGGCGTGCTGGAACGACAGGTCGAAGTACGGCGCCACGCCCTCGGTGCCCGCGATCACGTCGATGAGGCCGGGCCGCAGCTCGGCGGGCTGCAGGTAGCTGACCCGCACCCGCTCCACGCCGTCGATCGCGGCGAGCCGCGGCAGCAGCCGCTCCAGGGCGCGCAGGTCGCCGAGGTCCTTGCCGTACGAGGTGGAGTTCTCGCTGACCAGGACGATCTCCTTGACGCCCTGCTCGGCGAGCCAGCGGGCCTCGGCGAGCACCTGCTCGGGCGGGCGGGACACGTGGGCGCCGCGGAACGACGGGATCGCGCAGAACGTGCACCGGCGGTCGCAGCCGGAGGCGAGCTTGAGCGAGGCGACCGGCCCGCCGGCGAGCCGCCGCCGCATCAGCCGGGGGCCGCTCGCCGGGGTCGGCACGGCGGCGTCGTCCTCGGCGGCCTGCGGCGCGGTGATGTGGCCGGGCACGTGCCGGGCCTCGCGGTGCCGCTCGACCGGGGTGATCGGGAGCAGCGTGCGGCGGTCGCGCGGGGTGTGCGGCGTGATCGGCCGCCCGGCGACCACGTCGTCGAGGACCGCGCCGATGTCCGCGTAGTGGTCGAACGAGATCACCGCCGCCGCCTCGGGCAGCGCGTCGGCGAGCTGCTTGCCGTACCGTTCGGCGAGGCACCCGGCGGCGACCACCTTGGCCCCGGAGTCGGCCGCGGCGAGCAGCGTGTCGATCGAGTCCTGCTTCGCCGACTCGATGAAGCCGCAGGTGTTCACGACGATGACGTCGGGCGTGTCACCGTCGTCGGCGATACGCCAGCCCGCGGCCTCCAGCCGGGCGGCGAGCTCTTCGGAGTCGACCTCGTTGCGCGCACAGCCCAGGGTGACGAGCGAGGCGGTCCGGGACGGGGTACGGCGAGCAGACATGGCGTGCTCTACGGTAGCGGCACTCGGCCACCGTGCGACGCACCCACCCCCGCCCGGTCACCCTGTTGTCGCGTCCGCGGCGGGGCTCAGCGGGTCCGGGGCGGCCGGAACGACCGGGTCACGCGCTCCCCCTCCCGCCCGGCGGGCCCGAGGTTCTTGCCGTTGACCCGCAGCCGCACCGCGCCCGCGTCGTCGACGGTGAGCGTGATCCGGCCCTTGGCCCGCCACTCCGAGGTGCTCCCGGCGGTCAGGTCGCCGCGGAACAGCCGCTTGCCGTCGGCGTCCCGGACCAGCAGCCGGGTGGTGCGGTCCGCGGTCACCTGCACCGCGACGTGCTCGACGGGGGCGGGCACGGCGGCCGCCGGTTGCCGGGACGGCGCGGCGGACGGCGCAGCGGCCCGGCTCGCGGTCGCGGCCGGCTGGGCCGGGCTGCGGCGCAGGTCGGCGGAGTCCACGCCGCCGGTGGTGCCGCCGCTCAGCAGGCGCGCGATGCCGAACGCCACCACGAGGATGAGCAGGAACGCCAGGGCCGTGGTCCAGTTGACGCTGCGGCGCTCCCGCAGCTTGATCGGTATCTCGGCGAGGAAGACCTCGGCGGCCCGCACCGGCTGCGGCGCGCCGCCGCACTGCTCGTCGTACTCCTGCAGGATCGGACCCGGGTCGAGCCCGATCGCGCGCGCGATGTTGCGGATGTGGCCGCGGGTGTAGAAGTCCCCGCCGCCCATGGAGAAGTCGTCGTGCTCGATGGCCCGGATCACCGGCTCCCGGATGCGGGTAAGGAGGCTCAGCTCGGCCACCGACATGCCGGCCTCCTCCCGGGCGCGCGCCAGCTTCGCCCCGATCCCGCCCGGCCGCGCCTCGCGGTCCCGGACGGCGGTCGCGCCGCCGCGCCCGCCGGCGACCGGGGTGCCCGCGGATCCGAGCCGCGTGATCTCCCGTGCGGGGCGGTGTGCGGTGTCCCCCGTCGTCGCGCCGGGCCGCCGCCCGTCGGCCGCTCTGATGTCCTTCATCTCGGCTCTTACCTCGGGCCGGGCGACGCCGGCAGCGCCGCCGCCTCCGTTGCCGCTCCCCCCGACACTCTCCGTGACGCCATCGGTGTTGCCGCTCATGGGCGCCTCCCGCTGTTGTCCCGCGCCCGGCGCACTGTCGATCACTGTCGTACCTGTCGTACCCGCCACAACGAAATGTAGTCATTCGCATTCAATCAGTGATTGAAGGGCGGGTCGTGTGGCGCGGTGCACCGGGCAAAGGCTCGGCCGGTACGGCGGGCCGTACCGGCCTTGGCACCGGCCTTATTCGCCGCGCAGCGAGGCGAGCAACTGGGGCAGCTCGTCGGGCTTGACGAGGACCTCGCGGGCCTTGGAGCCCTCGCTGGGGCCGACCACGCCGCGGCTCTCCAGCAGGTCCATGAGCCGGCCCGCCTTGGCGAACCCGACGCGCAGCTTGCGCTGGAGCATCGAGGTGGAGCCGAACTGGGTGGTGACGACGAGCTCGGCGGCCTGCAGCAGCAGGTCGAGGTCGTCGCCGATGTCCTCGTCGATCTCCTTCTTCGCCTTGGCGGCGCCGAACACGTCGTCGCGGTACTCGGCCTTCATCTGGGCCTTGCAGTGCGCGACGATGTCCGCGATCTCCTTCTCGGAGATGTAGGCGTTCTGCAGCCGCATCGGCTTGCTCGCGCCCATCGGCAGGAACAGCGCGTCGCCCTGGCCGACGAGCTTCTCGGCGCCCGGCTGGTCGAGGATGACCCGCGAGTCGGCGAGGCTGGAGGTGGCGAACGCGAGCCGGGACGGCACGTTCGCCTTGATCAGGCCGGTGACCACGTCGACCGACGGCCGCTGGGTGGCGATCACCAGGTGGATGCCGGCGGCCCGGGCGAGCTGGGTGATCCGCACGATGGAGTCCTCCACGTCGCGCGGGGCCACCATCATCAGGTCGGCGAGCTCGTCGATGATCACCAGCAGGTACGGGTACGGCCGGTAGACGCGGTCGCTGCCGGGCGGCGGGGTGAGCTTGCCGGCGCGCACCGCCTTGTTGAAGTCGTCGATGTGGCGGAACCCGGTCGCGGCGAGGTCGTCGTACCGGCGGTCCATCTCGCCGACCACCCACTCGAGGGCCTCGGCGGCCTTCTTCGGGTTGGTGATGATCGGCGTGATCAGGTGCGGGATGCCGTCGTACGCGCTGAGCTCCACCCGCTTGGGGTCGACGAGCACCATGCGCACCTCGTCCGGGGTGGCGCGCATGAGGATCGAGCTGATCAGGCTGTTGATGCAGGTCGACTTGCCCGCGCCGGTGGCGCCCGCGATGAGGATGTGCGGCATCTTCGCGAGGTTCGCCACGATCGTGCGGCCCTCGACGTCCTTGCCGAGGCCGACGATCATCGGGTGGTGCTCGGCCGCCGCCACCGGCGAGCGCAGCACGTCGCCGAGGGACACCAGGTCCTTGTCGGTGTTGGGGATCTCCACCCCGATCGCCGACTTGCCGGGGATCGGGGACAGGATGCGCACGTCGGCGGACTTCACCGCGTAGGCGATGTTCTTGGTGAGCGCGGTGACCTTCTCCACCTTCACGGCCGGGCCGAGCTCGATCTCGTACCGGGTGACCGTGGGCCCGCGGGTGAACCCGACCACCTGCGCGTCGATGCCGAACTGCTCCAGCACGCTGGAGAGCGCCTCCACCACCATGTCGTTCGCCTTGGTGCGCGGCTTCGGCGGCGTGCCGGGGCGCAGCAGGCTGAGGTCCGGCAGCGTGTAGGAGCCGGACTGCGGGGAGAGCACGAGCTGCTCGACCTTGCGCGGCGCGGGCGTGGGCGGCGGCGGCTCGCTGCGCGGCTTCGGCTCCGGCGGCGGGGGCGGCTCCTCGTCGGCGAGCCCGGGGATGATCTCCGGCGAGTGCGCCTCGGCCGCCTCCTCCTTCTCCGCGATCACCGGGCTGTCGTACGGGCGGTCCCCCTCGCCCGGCTCGACCACGGGCTCCCGCTTGGGCCGCTTGGCGCGCCGCTCGGCGGCGGGCCTGTCCGCCTCGTCGCCGCCGCGGCGCCGCCCGGACCGGCCGCGGGTGCGGGGCCCGCCCCGCTCGAAGAGCATGTGCCGGATGTCGGCGAGCCGCTCCGGGATGCGGTACACCGGGGTCGCCGTGATCACCAGGACGCCGAACCCGGACAACATGAGCAGCAGCACGATCGTGACGAACGACGGCAGGATGCTGTCCGGCGGCGCCGACACGAGGAACCCGAGCAGGCCGCCCGCCCGGGACACCGCGTCCATCCCGTCGTTCGGCCCGCCCGACGGGTACGGCGTGCCGTGCGCGACGTGCACGATGCCCAGGACGCCGAGCAGCAGGGCGGTCCACCCGATGCTCATCCGGCCGGTGTCCTGGCCCTGGTCCGGGTGCCGCAGCAGCCGCCAGGCGAGCGCGGCGAGCATGATCGGCAGCGCCCAGGCGAGCGCGCCGAACACGCCCCTCGCCACGGCGTTCACCGTGGCCGAGACCGCGCCGGTGGGGGTGCGCCAGATCAGCGCGGCGAGCACGATCGCGCCGGCGAGCACCGCGAGCCCGAGGCCGTCCCGCCGGTGCTCCGGGTCGAGCTCCCGCGCCCCCTGCCCCACGGCCCGTACGGCGCCGCCGATCGTGTTGGCGAGCAGTAGCCACAGCCCGACGATGAGCTTGCCGATCGCCGCAAACAGCCAGCCGATCGGGTCGGAGTGGGCGGATACCGGCCTGCGGGCCGGGGCGCGCCCTGACGTGCGGGCACCCGCCCGCTTGGCCGTACGTGCGGACGCCCCGCCTCTCGCGGGGGCTGACCCTCGGGAGGACTTGGCACGGGCCGCCGATCCCCTCGGCTTCCCGTCGGACGCACGGGTGGCCATGATCCGAGGCTAGCGAAGCAACCCCGGCCTGTGACGGAGGCACGCGGGAAGCATCCCGAGTGCTCCTGAATCTCACCTTTGGCTACGCTATTTCACTACACGAATCTATATTCCGTTACATAAAACACCTGGTCGTCCGGGGCGGCGCCCCGGCGCGCGCGGCGCGACGCAGCGCATCGGCGCCTCCGGGGACGCGGCGAGGCGAAGGGAGCAGCCATGGACGTCGTCGTGATCGGTGAGCCGTTGGTGGAGTTCTCCGCGGCCCGGCCGCTCACCGAGGCCGCCGACTTCCGCCTCTCCTTCTCCGGCGACGCCCTCAACGCCGCCGTCGCCGCGGCGGCCGCGGGCGCGCACGTCGCCCTCGTCACCCGGGTGGGCCGGGACGAGTTCGGCGAGCGCCTGATCGCGTTCGCCGCCGCGCACGGCGTCGACACCCGCTGGATGCGCCCCGGCGACGGCCCCACCGGCGCCTACGCCGTCGGCGCCGACCCCACCGGCGAACGCGCCTTCGTCTACCTGCGCGCCGCCAGCGCCGCCTCCCGCATGACCCCGGCCGTCCTCGACGACGTCCCGCTCGAGTCGGCCCGCGTGCTGCTCGTCAGCGGCATCACCGCCGCCCTCTCCGCCTCCTGCGGTGAGCTGGTACGGCACGCCGTACGCCGGGCCGGCGCGGCCGGCGGCCGGGTCGTCTACGACCCGAACTTCCGCTCCCGCCTCACCACCGCCGAGGCGGCCCGCGCCACCCTCGCCGCCGTCGCCCCGCACTCCGCCCTGGTCACCCCGTCCTGCCCCGGCGACAGCACCGCGCTCCTCGGCACCGCCGACCCGGCCGAGGCCGCCCGCGCCTGCCACCGCCTCGGCGCCCCCGCCGTCGCCGTCACACAGGGCCCCGGCGGCGTCCTGCTCAGCACGGCCGACGCGCCCCCGGTCACGATCCCCGCCTTCCCCGCCCGCGAGATCCTCGACCAGACCGGCGCGGGCGACGCCTTCGCCGGCACCCTCGCCGCCCGCCTCGCCCAGGGCGAACCCCTCGCCGACGCCGTCCGCGCGGGCATGGCCGCCGCCGCCATCTCCCTCGCCGGCCAGGGCGGCACCGGCCGCGTCGCCACCCCGGAGGAGATCGAGGAGCTGCTGCACACCGCCTCCGCTCAGCCGTCGGGGCAGAACCGTAGGTAGCCCGCTATCCGCGGAGGCGCGCCCGGCCAGGTGAGCGGACACGACCGGCCGCATCCGGGGTGCACCATGCCTGAAACGCGGGGTAGCCCGCAGGCGGGGACTCTCCCCCGCGCCCGGGGTTTCGTGTCCGACGCCGCTCCCCCGCACACCGCCTACTCACCCGAAACGATTACCGAATCGTTCTCAGCACGCGGCGGTGTGCACGCCGATCGCATTCGTCCGTAGGCAGCCGGACGGTTTCTCACCCGATAGCCTGAGCACCCACAAATCCCATCCAACCGGGCATGCCGGTCACACGCAACGCAAGCCCGAAGCGCGCCGACCCACATGTCGGAAGCGCATCGAGCAGCACGCTCTACACAACGAGCTCAATCATGTTCTTATAAACCTACAGAAATTAGCCGCCATATCAGGAGGTATTCTGCCAGGAGTCTAAGGCGCTCTTTCCAGCCCATCGGACCGCCACAGCGCAGAGCCCGTTCAACCACCCGATCAGGACCTGTTCCCCGATTCCAAGCCGCACGCCTCTGAGTACAGCACATACCATCCTGATCTGGGCTACCACGCCCTCGGCGATCAAATGACCCCGGGCCGGATCTCGCAGGAAAGCTCTCTGTCACAACGCATGCCGGAATGCCGCCGCAAGGCGCGACACCGATAGAGCCGCGTCATCCGCTTGGCGAGGCCGGACGACATGCCGAGGCGGCATCGCCGGGGAGGCAGCCATCCGCCTGGAACACCGGCTCGACGACCAAAACCGCGACACCCGCCTTCCCGGCATCACCGCGCCGCTTGGGACGCATGCCGAGCTTTTCCGGCGGAACGCCGGGATCCCCCGACGGCCGCCACCGCTTCCGAGAAGGAACGCACCTCAGGCTTCCCGCAGGCGTTCGAGGAACCGCTCGACGCCGCGAACGACTTCGGCTGTAAGGCGATAGCGGCGCACGGCCCGCCGCCCTGCCGCCATCGGGAATTCCTGACATCCTGCGAAGAATCCGGCCGATCGTGAGCAGAACGTGCGGCATGGCCCATCCGGGCACCTTCGCGAACACGGACGTCATCACGAAGGCACGTCGGCCGGGCGGAACCAGCCGCGCCGTGCGCCTGGAAGGCTCACCCCTGAACAGCTCGCGCCACCAGGCTCGCGGTCACCTCACCCGTGATCAGGTCGTGCACGGTGAACCGGCCGAGCTCGCCGGCGACGGCGTCGGCGACGGCGCGGTCGAGGGCGGTCAGCGAGCGCTGCACCTGGCGGCCGATCTCGCAGGCGGGGTTGGGGCCGTGGAGGCCGAGCACCGGGTCGTCCCCCTGGAGCAGCCGCCACACCGCGGCGAGCGTGATGTCCGCGGCGGGGTGGCCGAGTTCCCAGCCGCCGTTCACGCCCGGGCGGGAGCGCACCATCCCGGCGGCCCGCAGCGGCCCGAGCACCCGGCGCACGTGCACGGGGTTGACGTTCGCGCTCGCCGCCAGCTCGTCGGAGCTGACGGGTCGCTCGCCCGCCACGCCCGCGAGGTAGGTGAGCACGTGCACGGCGACCGCGAACCGGGTGTTCGTCGAGCGGGCCATGGCCCCATCTTGCCATACGTAACCATCACGGCTACAGTTTCTCGCCATCAATCGTAACCAGTGCGATTGCGAATAGGACGGGACATGGCCATCGCGATCACCGGCGCCTCCGGCGGGCTCGGCCGCAGCACCGCCGAGCGCCTGCTGCAGCTCGCCGACCCGCGCGAGGTGGTGCTCACCACCCGCAACCCGGCCGCGCTCGCCGACCTCGCCGCGCGCGGCGCGCAGGTGCGGCGGATCGACTTCACCGAGCCGGACACGTTCCCCACCGCGTTCGCGGGCGTCGAGCGGCTGCTGCTCATCTCCACCGACGCCGTCGGCGCCCGCCTCGACCAGCACAAGGCCGCCATCGCGGGCGCGGCCGAGGCCGGGGTGCGGCACATCGTCTACACCTCGGTTCCGGAGCCGGTGCCCGGCAACCCGGCGCTCGTCGTCCCCGATCACGCGGGCACCGAGCAGGCGCTGCGCGAGAGCGGTCTGAAGTGGACGATGCTCCGCAACAACCTCTACGCGCACATGCAGGTCCCCGCCATCCGGCAGATGATCGCCACCGGCCGGTACGTGACGAACACCGGCGACGGCGCCACCGCGTACGTGACCCGCGAGGACTGCGCCGCGGTCGCGGCGGCCGTGCTCACCCAGGACGGGCACGAGGGCCGCGCGTACGACGTGACCGGCCCGGAGGCGCTCACCGCCGCCGACCTCGCGGCGCTCGCCGAGAAGGCCGGGGGCCGTCCGGTGGAGACGGTCATCGTGGCCGACGACGAGCTGACGGCGCAGCTGGAGGCCGCCGGGCTGCCCCCGGAGGCGGCGAAGGCGATCGTGTCGTTCGGCGCGGCGACCCGCCTCGGCCACCTCTGCCACGTCACCTCGGTCGTCCCCGACCTCACCGGGCGGCCGGCGACCCCGCTGGCCGACCTGCTCACGGACGTCCCGCCCGCCCGATGACCGGCGACGCCCAGGGCAGGGCCCCGTAGCGCCGGGCAGGGAGACCCCTGCTCGGCCGCCGCCGGGACGCCTCGGCCGTACGGCGGGGCGGGGGGGGGAGGCCGGGACGGGGGGGCGCGGAGGCCGGGAGGGGAGGGCGGCGGGGGGCGCGAGGGCCAGGGAGACCTCGCGGGCCGCGGCGACGACCTCGGGGCCGAGCGCCTCCATCTCCTCGCGCGACGCGTCGAGGGCGAGGGCGGAGACGGAGATGCCGCCGAGCACGCGGCCGGTGTGGTCGAAGACGGCGGCGGCGACGCAGCGCACGCCGGGCTCGTTCTCCTCGTCGTCGAGCGCGTACCCGCGGGCGCGGACGGCGGCGAGGTCGGCGAGCAGGTCCTCGTCGCTGGTGAGCGTGTTGGGGGTGCGCGGCTCCAGGCGGGTGCGGGCCGCGATCGCCAGCACCTCCTCGTCGGGAAGCCGCGCGAGGATCGCCTTGCCGATCGCGGTCGAGTGCAGCCGCAGGCCCATGCCGACCCGGGAGGTCATCTGGTACGGCCGGCGCCCCTCGAGCTTCTCCACGTACACGGCCTCGTCGCCGTCGCGGATGGCGAAGTGCACGGTGTGGCCGGTGCGGTCGTGCAGCGCGCGCAGCGCGCCGGCCGCCTGCCGGGCCGGGTCGAACCGGCTCATCGCCCGCGCCGCGAGGGTGAGGATGCGCGGCCCGGGCTCGTAGCCGCCGGAGCCGTCCGGCCGGGCGAAGCCCCACTCGGCCAGCGACTGCAGGATGCGGTGCGCGGTCGACTTCGACACCCCGGCGGCGGCCGCGATCTCGGTGAGCCGGTGATGCTCGGCGACGGCCTCCAGCACGGCGAGCGCCTTGTCGATGGAACTGCCTTCCCTGACCACGAATCGAGCCTACTCGCGGCCTACGGCGGCCGGGCCCGGGCCGGTGGACGCCCGAGACCGCGGAGGACGCCGCGCCGGGGTGATTTGCGGATATTTGCGCACGCAGCGTCACAGTAGTTGTGCGCAAAGTATCGGCGAACGCGATCGTCTTGGTTACGCTGACCTCATGCCGGACGCCCAGCCCCTGGACCCCGCCGACCCGACCCGGCTCGGGCCGTACCGGTTGACCGGGCGCATCGGCTCGGGTGGCCAGGGGGTCGTCTACCTCGGCGAGGCCGAGGACGGTTCCGCCGTCGCGATCAAGTTGTTCCACGCCCCGATCGGCGCGGACCGCACGCTGCGCGACGCGTTCACCCGCGAGCTGACCGCCGCCAAGCGGGTGGCCCGGTTCTGCATCGCGCAGGTGCTCGACTCGGGCCTGGTCGGCGACCGCCCGTACATCGTGTCCGAGTACGTGCCGGGCCCGTCGCTGCACGCCGTGGTGGCCCGGGAGGGGCCGCGCACGGGCGGCGCGCTCGACCGGCTCGCGATCGGTACCGCGACCGCGCTCGTCGCGCTGCACGACGCCGGTGTGGTGCACCGGGACTTCAAACCGCAGAACGTGCTGCTCGGCCCGGACGGGCCCCGCGTGATCGACTTCGGCATCGCCCGCGCGCTCGCCGGGACCGGCACCGTGACGACCGGGGTGGGCACGCCCGCCTTCATGGCCCCGGAACAGTTCGACGGGCGCGAGCTCGGCCCCGCCGTGGACGTGTTCGCCTGGGCGGCCACGATGGCGTTCGCAGCCACGGGGCGCCCGCCGTTCGGCGTGGACTCGCCGCCCGCGATCATGAACCGGGTGCTGAACGAGCCGCCCGACCTGGACGGCGTCGAGCCCCCGCTGCGGGACCTGCTCGCCGAGTGCCTCGCCAAGAACCCCGCGGACCGGCCGTCCGCGCACCGGATCCTCGACCGTCTGGTACGGCGCAACGGACACGCGGCCGCGGAGAACGCCGGGGCGACCCTCCCGCCGGCGGCCGCCACGGAGGCGCCGCCCGGCACGGCGGACCGGCCGACCCCGGCGGGCCGCGCCGCGAAGACCGGGGACGCCCCCGCCTCCCGGCGGCGCCGGCGGCTGCTGCCGGTCGCCGCGGCGGTGGCCGCCGCGACGGCGGTGATCCTGCTGGTGACTCATGTCCTCAACCCGTCGCCGCCCGACCGGGAGCACGCGGCACCGGCCGGCCCGCCGTCGTCCGGCCCCGCCGCGCCGTCCCCCACGGGCGCGGCACCGACCGGCACCGCCAGGCCCACCGGTCGCGGCATCGGCGCCGCCGCCCGGCGCCTACCGGCCGCATCACCCCTTGCCGCCGCCACCGGCAGGGGCGCGCCCACGTGGCGGCCCACCGGCCCCCGCGCGACGCCCGCCCCGGCCCCGCCATCGAGACCGTCCGCGGCGTCCGCGGCGACGCCCTCTGCGACGGCCACCGTGACGCCCACGTCGGCCCCGACCGCGGACGAGAGGACGCGGCCCGCGACCTCGCCGCCCCGGCTCACCGGGCTCGGCCCGGGACGGTTCAGGGTGTACTGCCGGTCGCTCGGCCGGAAGTGGGCGGCATTCCGCATCTCGCCGCGGCTGCGCGCGTACTGCGTGACGCGGAAGGGCAGGACGATTCCGCTCAGCCGGGCGCAGCGCGCCGAGGGGTGCCGCTGGCGGTACCGGGAACCGAAGGCGGTCCACCGGTTCAGGGGCCGGGCCCACCGGTGCCACGTCCACCTTCGCTGACGTCCACCGCTTGACGGCCCGGACGCGGCGGTGCGCCGACCCGCCCCGGCCGGTGCGGGCGCATCGGCCGGGGAGCCCGGCCGGTGTCAGACCTCGATCACCACGGGGATGATCATCGGCCGGCGGCGGAAGGTCTCGTTCACCCACCGGCCCACGGTGCG
>QGUZ01000385.1 GCA_003242605.1 Actinomycetota bacterium | reverse complement strand
CGGCCTCGAGGCGGGCGATCGGCACCCGGAACGGCGAGCAGGAGACGTAGTCGAGCCCGATCTCGTGGCAGAAGTGCACCGAGTCGGGGTCGCCGCCGTGCTCGCCGCAGATGCCGAGCTTCAGGTCGGGCCGGGTCCTCCGGCCCTCCTCCACCGCGATCCGCATGAGCCGGCCCGCGCCCTCGCGGTCGAGCGTCTCGAACGGCGAGACGCCGAACACGCCGAGGTCGAGGTACCGGGAGAAGAACGAGGCCTCCACGTCGTCGCGGGAGAAGCCCCAGGTCATCTGGGTGAGGTCGTTGGTGCCGAAGGAGAAGAACTCGGCCGCCTCGGCGATCTGGCCGGCGGTGAGCGCCGCCCGCGGCACCTCGATCATGGTGCCGATCAGCGCGTCCACGCCGACCTCGCGGAGGATGCGCTCGGCCTCCTCGCGGACGATCTCCAGCTCCTGCACCGCGCCGACGAGCGGGATCATGATCTCCGGCCGCGGGTCGCCGCCCTGCCGCTTGCGCTCGGCGGTCGCCTCGGCGATCGCCCGCACCTGCATCGCGAACAGGCCGGGGACGACCAGGCCGAGCCGGACGCCGCGCAGGCCGAGCATCGGGTTCTGCTCGTGCAGCCGCTTGACCGCCTCGAGCAGCCTGCGGTCCTTCTCGCTCGCCTTGTCCCCGGCGAGCGCGACCTTGACCGACAGCTCGGTGAGGTCCGGCAGGAACTCGTGCAGCGGCGGGTCGATGAGCCGGATCGTCACCGGCAGGCCGTCCATCGCCTCGAGGATGCCGATGAAGTCCTGGCGCTGCAGCGGCTCGAGCGCGTCGAGCGCGGCCTGCCGCTCCTCGTCGGTGGTGGCGAGGATGAGGTCCTCCACGAGCTTGCGCCGCTCGCCGAGGAACATGTGCTCGGTACGGCACAGCCCGATGCCCTGCGCGCCGAACCGGCGGGCCCGGGCCGCGTCCTCGGGGGTGTCGGCGTTCGCCCGCACGGCGAGCCGCCGTACCGAGTCGGCGTGGCGGATGATCCGGTCGACGGCGGCGACGAGCTCGTCGGAGGTGTCGCCCTTGCCCTCGAAGTACTCCACGACCGCGGACGGCACGACCGGGACCTCGCCGAGGTAGACCGCGCCGGTGCTGCCGTCGATGGAGATCACGTCGCCCTCGTTGACGACGACGCCGCCGGGGGCGGTGAACCGCCGGTTCTCCAGGTCGACGTCGAGCTGCTCGGCGCCGCAGACGCAGGTCTTGCCCATGCCGCGGGCGACCACGGCGGCGTGGCTGGTCTTGCCGCCGCGGCTGGTGAGGATGCCGCGCGCGGCGATCATGCCGCCGAGGTCGTCGGGGTTGGTCTCGCGCCGCACCAGGATCACGTCCTCGCCGGCGGCGGCGAGCTCCTGGGCGCGCTCGCTGGAGAACACCGCCTTGCCGACGGCGGCGCCGGGCGAGGCGTTCATGCCCTTGGCGATCGGCGTGTGGCCGGTGGCGTCGAACCGGGGGAACATGAGCTGGGCGAGCTGGTCACCGGTGACCCGGGTGACCGCCTCGTCCATGGTGATGAGGCCCTGGTCGACGAGCTGGGTGGCGATGCGGAACGCCGCGGCCGGGGTGCGCTTGCCGACCCGGGTCTGCAGCATCCACAGCTTGCCGCGCTCGATCGTGAACTCGATGTCGCACAGGTCCTTGTAGTGGTTCTCCAGGATCTCCATGATCCGCAGGAGCTCGTCGTAGGACCGCTTGTCGATGCGCTCGAGCTCCTGCAGCGGCATGGTGTTGCGGATGCCGGCGACCACGTCCTCGCCCTGGGCGTTCTGCAGGTAGTCGCCGTACACGCCCTGCTGGCCGGTGCTCGGGTCGCGGGTGAAGGCGACGCCGGTGCCGGAGTCCATGCCGCAGTTGCCGAAGACCATGGCGCACACGTTGACCGCGGTGCCGAGGTCGGCGGGGATGCGCTCCTGGCGGCGGTAGAGCACGGCGCGCGGCGCGTTCCACGACTCGAACACCGCGCGGATGGCGAGGTTCATCTGCTCGCGCGGGTCGCTCGGGAAGTCCTTGCCGGTCTGCTCGCGGACGATGCCCTTGAAGGTCTCCACCAGCCCGCGCATGTCGTCGGCGTCGAGGTCGAGGTCGCTGGTGGTGCCCTTGGCCCGCTTGACCTCGTCGATCGCGCGCTCGAACAGGTCGCCGTCGATGCCGAGCACGGTCTTGCCGAACATCTGGATCAGGCGGCGGTAGGAGTCCCAGGCGAAGCGCTCGTTGCCGCCGGCCTGCTTGGCGAGGCCGTGCACGGACTCGTCGTTGAGGCCGATGTTGAGGACGGTCTCCATCATGCCGGGCATCGAGAACTTCGCGCCCGACCGCACGCTCACCAGCAGGGGGTCGGCGGGGTCACCCAGGCGCCGGCCCATGGCACGCTCCAGGTCGGCGAGGTGCCGGGAGATCTCCTCCTGCAGCCCCTCCGGCTCCCTGCCGTCTCGGAGATAGGCGCGGCAGGCCTCGGTGGTGATGGTGAAACCGGGGGGCACGGGCAGACCGAGGTTGGTCATTTCCGCCAGGTTGGCGCCTTTGCCACCGAGCAGGTCTTTGAGATCCTTGTTGCCTTCGGTGAAGTTGTAGACGTACTTGGGCACGACAGCTCCTCCCGCGACCGCATGGCGTTTCACCGCCCTGCCCACGGGACTCTACCTATACCAATCCGCATGAAACGCCACTGGTTACCTCACACTACGTTCAAGCAGGTAGATACCCACTTTGCGGTCTAATCCAATCCATATCACAAGAAACTAAAGTGATTTCTGCCACAAGGCGGAAAATGGTATAAACCAGTGGTTCACACCAATGGTTCATACCAATTTCGCCGTGATAAATCCGGAGCGGGATCGAGGGTGTCCGCAGGTCAATACCGGTCGCTCCCCGGGCCGCCGGCCGTCCCACTATTCGGACGGTTTACGCCGTGGAAACGCGCGGGCCGTAAGGTGGACGGTTCGCCACCGCCGGGCCACCCCGGGCGGCGGCCGCGGCGGCGCGCCACCGGCCGCCCCGGGGCACCCCGTTGCGACGCCGTGTGGAGGGCCGTACGGAGGGCTGTGCGCGAACGTGAAACGGGCGGGCGCCACGGACTCCTCAGGTCCGGGGCGCCCGCCCGGGGGACGGCGGCGTCACCCCCGGGCCCGGTGTGGCGGCCGCGGCCCCGGCCCGCCGTATTCGGCGCGGGGCCGATGCGCGGAAGGGCCCGGGAGGCCCGCTCAGGACGCCCTCGGCGCCGCGGAGAAGGCCGGTACCGGCGCGGCGCCTCCTGGGGCGGCACGCGCGTGACGACGGCGTGGGCCGAGCAGGCGGCCGCGGTCGCCGCCCGACCGGCCGCGCACGCCCTGCGGGCACACGCCGCCCGCCGCCGGAGCCGGGTGGGCCGTCGCGACGAAGGCCTCGGCCGTTTCCACGGCGCGGTGGCCGTCGTCTCACGTGTCGGGGCCGGCGGGTGGGACGGGTCCGGCGACGGCGGGCGAACGGCCGCGGGACGCCGTGAAGCCAGGCCGGGCCACGGCGCACGGCCGCGGTGCGGCCGCCTCCCCGGACGGCGCGTCGCCGTCGGAGCGGTGCTCAGCCGCTCGCGGCGACGCCGTCGAGCAGGGCGAGCTCGTCGTCGCTCAGCTTGATCGCGCCCGCCGCGACGTTCTCCTCGAGGTGGGCGACGCTGCCGGTGCCGGGGATGGCGATGACGTGGCCGCCGCGGTGCAGGGTCCAGGCGAGCCGGATCTGCGCCGGGGTCGCGCCGTGCGCCTTCGCCACCTGGGCGATCTCGGTTTCGCCGGTGGTGTCGGCGCCGCCGTGCGGGACCGCGCCGGGGACGGCGGGGGCGATGCTGAAGAACGGCACGAACGCGATGCCGTGCTCGGCGCACGTGGCGAGCAGCGCGTCGTCCTCCCGGTCGGTCAGGCCGTACCGGTTCTGCACGGACACCACCGGCGCGATCCCCATCGCCTCGGTGAGCTGCTCCACGCTCACGTTGGAGACGCCGAGGTGCCGGATGAGGCCCTGCTCGCGCAGCTCGGCGAGGGCGCCGAAGTGCTCGGCCACCGAGCCGGGCTCCTTGCCCAGCCCAGCACCCCAGCGCAGGTAGACGAGGTCGAGGTGGTCGAGCCCGAGCTGCCGGATGTTCTCCTCGACCTGGGCGCGCAGCCGATCGGGCCGGACGAACTCCAGCCCGCCGTCCGCGGCCGGGCCGGGCCCGACCTTGGTGGCGATGACGAGGTCCTCGGGGTACGGCTGGAGCGCCGTGCTGATCAGCTCGTTGGCCGAGCGGGTGGGCAGGAAGTAGAAGGCGGCGGTGTCGATGTGGTTGACGCCGAGCTCGACGGCGCGGCGCAGCACGGCGA
>QGUZ01000384.1 GCA_003242605.1 Actinomycetota bacterium | reverse complement strand
CCGTCGACATGTGGATCGACGAAGCCAACCGCAAAGGGTTTAAGCGCCTCGCACACCACGCCAAAATGTTAGGTCTTGCAATGCGAGGACACATCGACCTTGAAATCTTGGACGAAAAGGCCCGCAGGGGGCTCGGCACGCCTGCCGTACCTCACCCCCACCGGCCGCCGGGCCTGACGGCCCACCCGATACGGCGGCGCCACCAGACCGCCGCCGGGCGCCGTCACTGCTCGATCGGCTCGTACCGGTACCCCACGCCCCAGACGGTGACGATCCGCCGCGGGGCGGTCGGGTCCTTCTCGATCTTCTCGCGGAGCCGCCGCACGTGCACGGTGACGGTCGAGGAGTCGCCGAACGACCAGCCCCACACCTGGTGGAGCAGCGCGGCCCGGCTGAACGCCTGGCGCGGGTTGCGCATGAGGTGGGTGAGCAGGTCGAACTCCCGCGTGGTGAGCGTCACCGCGGCCCCGCCGAGCCGTACGTCGCGGGCGCCGACGTCGACGACGAGGTCGCCGTCGCGCAGGATGCCGCCGGTCCCGGCCGGCACCGTCGCCCCCCGCGACCGGCGCAGCAGCGCCTGCACCCGCAGAGCGAGCTCGCGCGGGCTGAACGGCTTGGATACGTAGTCCTCGGCCCCGATCTCCATCGCCACGGCCCGGTCGAGCTCCTCGCCGGACACGGTGAGCATGAGCATCGGGCCGGGGGGCGGCTCCCGCAGCGCCCGGCAGGCCGCCAGGACGTCCGGCTCCGGCGCGCCGAGGTCGAGGATGACGAGGTCCGGCGGCTCGGCCGCGGCGCGGCCCAGCGCGGTGGCCGCGTCCCGCACCCACTCCACCCGGTGCCCGTCGCGCTCCAGGTAGCGCACGATCACCTCGGCGATCGTCGGGTCGTGCTCGACCACGAGGATGCGGGACGGCGGACTCCCCCCGATCATGGTCGCCTCACCACCATCGGCGCCCTCCCGCGCACCGGTGAACCGGTACGGCTCGACCGCCCGGTCACGCCACCCAGCGGGCCGACACGGCCACCCCCGGCGATGCGCGATTCCCGCATACCGTCCCAAACTGCCGCCCGGTTCGCGTCCATGCCCACAAGGTACTGACCGGACACAGGTTCCGTGTCCGCCGCGACCCGAGGCGGACACCGCCGCGCCGCGGCGGCGGCCCGGCGGGGGCGGGCTCAGCCGCGGTCACCGGCCCGCCGCCGGCGCGGCGGGCGGGGCAGAAAGCCGCTGGTGCGCTCCGCGTACGCGGCGTACTCGGGGCCGCGCGTGCGGGCCAGGCGGCGCTCGAGCAGCGCCTTGCCGGTGCGGTTGACGAGCATGTGGGTCATGAGGATCGGGCCGACGACGGTCGGCAGGCCGCTCCAGTGGGAGCAGGCGAGCAGGAACATGCCCCACCAGACCGTGGCGTCGCCGAAGTAGTTGGGGTGCCGGGTCCACGCCCACAGGCCGCGGTCGAGCACCTTGCCGCGGTTCGCCGGGTCGGCGGTGAACCGGGCCAGCTGGTGGTCGCCGACCGCCTCGAACAGGAAGCCGGTCGTCCACACCGCCACCCCGAGCACGGTGATCACGCCGAGCGAGGCGTTCTGGTACATCGCGACCTGAACCGGAAGCGACACCACCCACATGGTGCGGCCCTGCGGCCAGTAGATCGTGCGTAGGGTGAACGGCACGACCGGGCCGGCGCACCGGCGCAGCAGCGCCGCGTACCGGGGGTCCTCGCCGCGGCCCCGGGCGCGCCGGCCGATGTGCCAGGCGAGGCGCAGGCCCCAGACCGCGGTGAGCGCGAGCACGAGGGCCCGGCGGGCGGTGACCCCCTCCCCCTGCAGGCCGGAGAGGAAAAAGCTCACCGCGGCGACGATCACGAAGCCGAGGCCCCAGACGGTGTCGATCACGCTGTGCCGCCGCAGCCGCAGCGCGACGCCGAGGGTGGCGAGCATGACGAGCGCCACCACGGCGGCGGTCGCCGCCAGGTTGCCGAGCAGCGGGACGAGGGTCACGGCCCGGACGCCCCCTCGGCGGCGAGCCCCTCGGCGAGGTCGAGGAACGCCTCGCGGGCCGTGCCGTACCCGCGGCCGGGGCCGCCCCGGCTGCGGTCGAGCAGCCTGCCGAGCTCGGCGGGGTCGAGCGGGCCGCCGGGCAGCGGCACGGTCGGGTGCTCGAGCACGCTCACCGCGCGCAGGCCGCCGCCCGCGGCGACCAGCACCTCGCCGTTGAGCGTGCACCGCGGGTCGCACAGCGCGGCCACCACCGGCGCGACCGCGGCCGGGTCGAGCAGCGGCCGGTACCGGTCGTCGATCGCCGCGTCGGTGAGCTGGGTGACCGCGTACGGCAGCAGCACGTTGGCGAACACCCCGTGCCGGGCGCCCTCGGCCGCGATCGACCGGCCGAGCGCGATGATGCCGCCCTTGCTCGCCGCGTACGCCGACAGGCCCACCTCGCCGTGCAGGCCGCCGGTGCTCGCCACGAGCACGATCCGGCCGTGCCCGGCCGTGCGCATCGCGGCGGCGCAGGCCGCGGCGACCTGGGCGGTGCCGAGCAGGTTGGTGCGGATCACCGCGGCGAAGTCCTCGGGGGACACCTTGTGGAACATGCCGGGGCCGCCGATCGCGGCGCTGGTCACGCAGCCGTCGATGCGGCCCCAGGTGCCGAGGGCGAGCTCGACGATCCGCCGCGCGGTGGCCGGGTCGGCGACGTCGCCGTGCTCGGCGACCGCCTCGCCGCCGTTCGCGCGGATCTCGGCGACCACGTGGTCGGCCGGGCCGCGCCCGGCGTCGTCGACCACGCGGTTGCGGTTGTTCACCACCACGCGGGCGCCGCGGGCGGCGAGCTCGAGGGCGAACGCCCGGCCGAGGCCGCGCCCGCCGCCGGTCACCACGATCACCCGGCCGTCGAGGCTCTTCATGCCGCGCCCTTCTCAGACACCCTTTCCAGCACCACGGCGACGCCGAGTCCGGCCGCGCCGCTCACCGCGGCCACGCCGTACCGGCCCTCGCGGCGCTCCAGCTCGTCCACGCAGCCGCCGACCATGATCGCCCCGGTGGCGCCGAAGGCGTGGCCCATCGCGATCGTGCCGCCGTTCGGGTTGAGCCGGTCCGGGCCGGCGTCGAGGTCGCGGCGGAAGGTCAGGCAGAGCGCGGCGAACGCCTCGGCGAACTCGAACACGTCGATGTCCGCGGGGGCCAGCCCGGCCCGCGCGATCGCCCGCTCCACCGCCAGCTGGCCCGCGGTGAGCATGCGCACCGGGTCGACGGCGGCGGTGGCGCAGGCCACCACGCGGGCGCGCGGGCGCAGCCCGGCGGCCTCGGCGGCCGCGGCGTCGCCGAGCAGCAGCAGCGCGGCCCCGTCCGCGAGCGAGGGGGAGGTGCCCACGGTGTGCAGGTGCTCGACGCGCCCGGCCTCCGGGTGGGCGGCGAGCGCGATCGCGTCCTGGCCCGCCGCGCCGAGCTCGGCGAACGCGGGCGGCAGCGCGGCGAGGCCCTCCAGCGTGGTGTCCGGGCGGACCAGCTCGTCCCGGTCGACCACGGTGCCGTCGGGCAGCTCGACCGGCACCACCGAGCCGGCGTACGCGCCGCGCGCCCAGGCCGCGGCCGCCTTGCGCTGGGTCTCCAGCCCGTAGGCGTCGAGCTGCTCGCGCGTGTACCCCTCCAGGGTGGCGTTGAGGTCGGCGGCGACGCCCATGTGCACCGACCCGACCCGCCGGATCACCTCGGCGTCCGTCCACAGCGGCGCCCGGTCGGCGAACATCGGCACCCGGGACACGCTCTCCACCCCGCCGGCCACCGCCAGCCTCAGCTCACCGGCCCGGATGCGGGCGCTCACCTGGGCGACCGCGTCGATGCCGGAGGCGCAGAACCGGTTGACCGTGCCGCCGGGCACGTGGTCGCCCCAGCCCGCGAGCAGGGTGGCGGTGCGGGCGAGGTTGCCGCCCTGGTCGTCCACCTGGGACGCCGACCCGATGATCACGTCCTCCACGCGCGCCGGGTCGAGCCCGGTGCGCTTCACCAGCGCGCGCTGCAGCCCCACCACGAGGTCGATCGGCCGCACCCCGGCGAGCGCGCCGCGCGGCGAGCCCTTGCCGCGGGGCGTGCGCACGTAGTCCAGCACGAAGGCGTCCGCCACGAGTGACTCCTCCGCTCCGCAGAGTTGCTCCGCCAAATGTAGCCACGCCCGTTACGCACTACAAGACTGATTCGTCCCGTTGATCCTTGTAATGGGGGATTAAGCGGATGTCATTGACATCGCAAGCTCTGCTTGTTGTAGTAGATGGCCACCGGCCCACGAGCGGGCCGGACGCAAGGGAGGCCGCATGACCACGGGCGTGTGGATCCTGGGCGGCCATCAGACGGACTTCGCCCGCAACTGG
>QGUZ01000067.1 GCA_003242605.1 Actinomycetota bacterium | reverse complement strand
TACGCATCTGGGACCCCTGCAACGGGCAACAACGCCAAGTCCTACGCGGCCACACCCGCTTGGTGCGATTCGTCTGCGCCTTCACCCTCGACGGCCGCACGCTCCTCGCCAGCGCAGGCAAGGACGCGACCGTACGTATCTGGGACCCCCACACCGGCCGCCAGGAGCACGCCCTCGAAGAAGGCACTGACTGGGTGCAAGCGGTTCACGCCTTCACCCTCGACGGACACACGCTCCTCGCCACTGCGGATAAGTACTCGACCGTCACCGTTTGGGATCCTCACCCCGACGAGCGGCCTCGGACTCTCAATGAGCGCACCAACAGGGTGCGGTCCCTCTGCGCCTTCGCCCTCAATGACCAAACCCTGCTCGCCAGCGCAGGCAACGACGCAACCGTCCGCATCTGGGACCCCCACACCGGGCGCGAGCGACAGGTATTCGTAGGCCATACCGACTCGGTGCGGTCTGTCTGCGCATTCACCCTCAACAACCAACCCCTGCTCGCCAGCACAGCCGCCGACGGAACCCTACGCATCTGGGACCCCCACACCGGATGCCAGCGTCGAATTCTGAGCGTTCAGACCGACTGGGTGCAGGCGGTTTGTGCCTTCACCATCGACAAGGAAACTCTGCTCGCCGCGGCGGCCGCTGACGGAACCCTACGCATCTGGGACCCCCGCACCGGAAGCCAGCGCCGAACCTTAAGAGGCCACTCTGACCTGGTGCGTTCCGTCTGTGCCTTCACGATCGACGGCCGCCCCCTCCTCGCCAGCGCAAGCAACGACGCAACCGTAGGTGTCTGGGACCCCCGCACCGGCGAGCGGCACCACACTCTCGATGGCCACACCCGTAGGGTGCGATTCGTTTGCGCGTTCGTCCTCGGTGGCCACACTCTGCTCGCCAGTGCATCCGCGGACAGAACCGTACGCATCTGGGACCCCCGCACAGGCAACTGGCTCCGAACGCTTGAGGGACACACCCGGGGCGTGCAAGCGGTTTGCGCCTTCACCCTCGACGGCCGCACCCTTCTCGCCACCGTCGCCGAGGACCGCACCGCCCGCATCTGGGAGCCAAGGACAGGATCGTGTCTTGCGGTTATCGACGTGCAACACCCTGCGTGGGCCGTGACGTGGGATGGGGAGCGGCTGGCGCTTGGGTCGTCAGTCGGCGTACTGGCGATCCGGCCCCTCCCGCCTCTGCTTGACTAATCGGCGAACATTCGTCGGAATGGCTCTTCCGTTCAGCCGGTGATGGCCGGTTCGGCTCATCCAGGTACCCGGAAGCCCTCCTTGCCAGTGCAGCTCGGGTCCGGCACATGTACGAACTATGTCGGGCGGGGCCCGTCGATCGGCGCCCACGTCAGGCCGCCACACGCGTGCGGCTCGGCGTTGTGCGGCTCTCCGTACCAGCGGGGAGCGCAAGCTGCTACGGCCGCTGCTCGACGGCGCCACGGACGCGACCGCCGCGCGGCGGCTCGGAGGCGTCGCTGCGCACGGTGCGGCGCACGATGTCGTCGCTGATGGGCCGGCTAGGGGCGCGCAGCAGTTTCGAGGCGGGCCCGCGCGGTGCAGCGGGGCCGACTAGCGGGCCGCGCCGTACGGCACGGCCGCACCGCTAGCGCCAGCGGGTGCGGTCCGGGGTGAGCCAGTCGAACTCGTCGGCGCTGGGGCCGCTCGGCCGGTATTCGAGGGAGACGTAGCCGGAGTAGCCGGTGGCCTCGAGGCGGGCGAGCAGGTCGGGGTAGGGCAGCGTGCCGGTGCCGGGGCGGCCGCGGCCGGGCACGTCGGCGATCTGGACGTGGCCGAAGCGGGCGCCGTCGCGGTCGATGAGGGCGGCGACGTCCTCGCCCATCCGGGCCAGGTGGTAGAGGTCGGCGAGGAACGCGACGTTCCCCGCGCCCACCTCGTCGATGAGCTGGTACGCGGCGGCCGACGAGGTGATGCCGTAGCGCGGGTTGTCGTACGTGTTGGTGGCCTCGACGAGCACGGTGATGCCGGCGCGGGCGGCGGCCTCGGCGGCGCGGCCGAGGTTCTCCACGGCGAGGCGGCGCTGCACCGCCGCGGGCACGCCGGGCTCGGCGTTGCCGTAGAGGGCGTTCATCACCCGGCAGCCGAGCGTGGCCGCGAACCCGACGGCGACGTCGATGTTGGCGCGGAACCGCGCCGCCCCGGACGGCGAGCAGAGCAGCCCGCGGTCCCCGGCGGCCATGTCGCCGCCGTCGAAGTTGAGGCCGACGAGGTGCACCCCGGCGTCCTCGATCGCGCGGCGCAGCGCGTCGAGCTCGCGCTCGGCGGGCTGCGGCCCGTCGAACGGCCACCACAGCTCCACCGCGTCGAAGCCGGCCCGGGCGGCGGCGGCCGGGCGTTCGAGCAGCGGCAGCTCGGTGAAGAGAATCGACAGGTTCACGGCGAACCGCACGGTCAGGGCACCTCCCTCACGATGCGCACCGGGCGGCCGGGCTCGGCGACGGCGCTCGGCGCGTGCGCGCCCGGAGCCCGCCGCGCGGCACGCACGGCGACGCCCGCCCGCCACGAACCGGGGCCGGGCCGTACGGCGGCGCACCGGCGGCGAGAACGTGACGCGAGCGCCACCCGGATGGTGGCACACGGTCACCGGACCCGAGCAAACGGGGTGGTCTGTGAAGACGGGTATCAAAACGGCCTGGCCGGGGAAGGGTGGCCTGTCCTCCGGTTCGGTGTACATGTCACCATTGATTGCCGACAATATGGTCAACATGGCCAGCCGGAACAACCGTCTGCTACCAGGCGGAGAAGTTCTTGCCGAGACCGCCGAGGCTACCTAGCGTCGGGCGTACAGCCATAGAGGAAGGATGGGCATGAAGAGAAGACGATCCGAGCGCTACGAACGACTCACCCATCCCCTGATCCGCGAGGACGGCGTGCTGCGCCGCGCCACGTGGGAGGAGGCGCTGGACAAGGCCGCCGAGGGTTTCCGGCGGAACATCGAGCGGCACGGCCCCGACGCCTTCTGCATGCTCGCCTGCGCCCGGTCCACCAACGAGCTCAACTACGTGGCGCAGAAGTTCACCCGCGTGGTGATCGGCAACAACAACGTCGACTCCTGTAACCGCACGTGTCACGCGCCGAGCGTCGCCGGCCTGGCGGCGGTGTTCGGCAGCGGCGGCGGCACCTCCTCCTACGAGGAGGTCGAGCACGCCGACGTGATCGTGATGTGGGGGTCGAGCGCCCGCGAGGCCCATCCGATCTTCTTCCAGCACGTGCTCAAGGGGATCCGGAACGGCGCCCGCCTGATCGCCGTGGACCCGCGGCGCACGAGCACCGCCCAGTGGGCGGACCTGTGGCTGGGCATCAACGTCGGCACCGACATCCCGCTGGCGAACGCGGTCGCCCGCGAGATCATCCACGCCGGGCTGGTCAACACGACGTTCGTCGAGCGCGCCACCGAGGGCTACGAGGAGTTCGCCGCCGCGGTCGAGCCGTGGACGCTCGAGGCCGCCGAGAAGGTGACCGGGGTGCCCGCGGACGCGATCCGCGAGCTCGCCCACGCGTACGCGACCGCCGACCGGGCGCAGCTGGTGTGGACGCTCGGCATCACCGAGCACCACAACGCCACCGACAACGTGCGCGCGCTGATCAACCTCGCGCTGCTCACCGGCCACGTCGGCCGGTACGGCTCCGGCCTCGCCCCGCTGCGCGGCCAGAACAACGTGCAGGGCGGCGGCGACATGGGCGCGATCCCGAACCGGCTGCCGGGCTTCCAGGACATCCTCGACCCGGAGGTGCGCGCCAAGTTCGAGGCCGCCTGGGGCGTCCCCATCCAGCCGCGCTACGGCCTCAACCTCACCCAGATGCTCGAGGCGATGGGCGACGGCCGGATCACCACCGCGTACGTGATCGGCGAGAACCCGGTGCAGTCCGAGGCCGACACGCTGCACACGATCAAGCGGATGAGCATGCTCGACCATCTCGTGGTCCAGGACATCTTCCTCACCAAGACCGCGCAGATGGCCGACGTGGTGCTGCCCGCCGCCGCGGCCTGGTGCGAGTCCGAGGGCACCTTCACCAACAGCGAGCGCCGGGTGCAGCGGGTGCGCAAGGCGCTCAACCCGCCCGGCGAGGCCCGCGACGACATCGAGATCATCTGCGAGATCGCGCGCCGGCTCGGCCACGACTGGCGCTACGAGAGCGCCGAGGAGGTCTGGAACGAGCTGCGCTCGCTCTCCCCGATCCACCGCGGCATGACCTACGAGCGGCTGGAGAGGCTGCAGGGCATCCAGTGGCCGTGCTACTCGGAGGACACCCTCGAGCCGCCGTACCTGCACGGCCGGCTGTGGGAGACCGACCCGGCCAAGCGCGGCAAGCCCGCCCCGTTCGCGGTGCTCAAGCACTCGCCGCCGGTCGACACGCTCACCGACGAGTACCCGATCCGGCTCACCACCGGGCGGCGGCTCGACTCCTACAACACCGGCGTGCAGTCGAGCGGGTTCGACTCGCCGCTGCGCAAGGGCGAGACGATCGACCTGTGCCCGGAGGACGCCGAGCGGCTCGGGGTGCGCGAGGGCGAGAAGGTCCGGATCACGTCCCGCCGCGCCTCGGTGGTCGCCCCGGTGCGGATCGACCCGGGGCTGCGCCCGGGCCTGGCGTTCATGACCTTCCACTTCCCCGACGAGGTGGACACCAACAGCCTCACCATCGAGGCCACCTGCCCCGTCGCGGGAACCGCCGAGTACAAGGCGGCCGCCATTCGGGTGGAGAAGCTCGAGCCAGCGCAGATCAGGTGAACCGTGGACATTCGCTTTCGTGACGTCGAACCCACCGCCGAGGAGCGTGCCGCCGTCGACGCGATCCTCGGCCCGGCCCCGTCCGCCTGGGAGGGCGGCGAGCGCAGCGAACGCGACCTGCGCGTCGCCGTCGGCGGGCACGCCGCCCGGGAGCGCCGCCACCTGCTGCTCCCCGCCCTGCACGCGGTGAACGACCGCGTCGGGTGGATCAGCGAGGGCGCGCTCGACTACATCTGCCGCCGCCTCACCATCCCGCCGGCCGAGGCGTACGGCGTGGCGACGTTCTACTCCCTGTTCTCCACCAAGCCGCGCCCGCAGGCCGTGCTGCACGTGTGCACCGACATCGCCTGCCAGGCGAAGGGCGCCGACAAGGTGCGCGCGGCGGTCGAGGAGCGGCTCGGCCCGCCCGGGCTGTCCTGGCACCCGAGCCCGTGCCTCGGCCTGTGCGAGCGGGCCCCGGCCGCGCTCACCCTGCGCGCCGGGGAGACCCCCTCCTACACCGTGTACGGCCCGGCCGACCCAAAGACCGTCGCCGAGGCGGCCGAGGTCGACGAGCCGCCCGCGGAGAAGGCGGTGCCGCAGGCCGGGCAGGACGGCCTGATCCTGCTGCGCCGGGTCGGCGTGGTGGACCCGGCGAGCCTCGACGACTACCGGGCGTACGGCGGGTACGCCGCGCTGCGCCGGGCGTTCGAGCTCGGGCCCGCCGGGGTGATCCGCGAGGTGCTCGACTCCGGCCTGGTCGGCCGGGGCGGCGCGGCCTTCCCGACCGGCCGCAAGTGGCAGGCGACCGCGAGCCAGCCGGACCGGCCGAAGTACCTGGTGTGCAACGCCGACGAGAGCGAGCCGGGCACCTTCAAGGACCGGGTCCTGATGGAGGGCGACCCGTACGCGCTCATCGAGGCGATGACGATCGCCGGGTACGCGATCGGCGCCTCCCGCGGCTACCTCTACATCCGCGGCGAGTACCCGCGGGCGCTGCGCCGCCTGGAGCACGCGATCGCCACCGCGCGGGCGCGCGGCTTCCTGGGCGAGCGCATCCTCGGGCACGACTTCTCGTTCGACATCGAGATCCGCCGCGGCGCCGGCGCGTACATCTGCGGCGAGGAGACCGCGATCTTCAACTCGATCGAGGGCCGCCGCGGCGAGCCGCGCAGCAAGCCGCCGTTCCCGGTGGAGAAGGGCCTGTTCGGTAAGCCCACCGTGGTGAACAACGTCGAGACGCTGGTGAACGTCCCGGTGATCCTCACCATGGGCGCCGAGGCGTACAAGGCGATCGGCACCGGCGGCTCCACCGGCCCGAAGCTGTTCTGCGTCTCCGGCACCGTGCGCCGGCCGGGCGTGTACGAGCTGCCGTTCGGGGCGACGCTGCGCGAGCTGATCGAGCTCGCCGGCGGCGTGCCCGAGGGCCGCACGCTGCGGGCGGTGCTGCTCGGCGGCGCGGCCGGGGCGTTCGTGCGCGGCGACGAGCTCGACATCCCGCTCACCTTCGAGGGCACCCGCGCGGCGGGCGCGACCCTCGGCTCCGGCGTGGTGCTCGTGCTCGACGACAGCGTGGAGCTGCCCGGAATCCTCGTGCGCATCGCCGAGTTCTTCCGCGAGGAGTCGTGCGGCCAGTGCGTGCCATGCCGGGTCGGCACGGTCCGGCAGCACGAGGCGCTGAACCGGCTCCGCGCGAACGGCCGCTCCCCCGACGGCGACATCGCGCTGCTGCGGGAGGTCGGCCGGGCGATGCGGGACGCCTCGATCTGCGGCCTCGGGCAGACCGCGTGGAACGCGATCGAGTCGGCGATCGACCGGCTTGGGGTATTCAACGCGACGCAGGGCGTCGCCGACGGCAGGGAGAACTCGTGATGAGGGGTGTTCCGGTGGAGCCGCCGCGGCGGCTCGTCGAGATCACGGTGGACGGCGAGACCGTCCGGGTGCCGGAGGGCTCGACGATCCTCGACGCCTGCGCCTCGCTCGGCAAGGACATCCCGACGCTGTGCTACGGGGACACGCTGACGCCGAAGAACGCCTGCCGGGTGTGCGTGGTCGAGGTGGAGGGCGCGCGCACGCTCGCCCCCGCCTGCTCGCGCAAGGCCGAGCCCGGCATGGTGGTCGGGACCGACACCGAGCGGGTACGGCACAGCCGCAAGGTCGTGCTGGAGCTGCTCGCCTCCTCGGTCGACCTGTCCACCACGCCGCGGGCGCAGGAGTGGATCGAGGAGTACGGCGCCGACCCGGACCGGTTCGGCCCGGACGCCGAGCGGCTCGACCGCCCGGCGAAGGTGGACAACGACCTGTACGTGCGCGACTACGACAAGTGCATCCTGTGCTACAAGTGCGTGGACGCGTGCGGCGAGCAGTGGCAGAACACCTTCGCCATCGCGGTGGCCGGGCGGGGCTTCGACGCAACGATCTCCACCGAGTTCGACGCGCCGCTGCCCGACTCGGCGTGCGTCTACTGCGGCAACTGCATCGAGGTCTGCCCGACCGGCGCGCTGTCGTTCAAGACCGAGTACGACATGCGCCAGGAGGGCACCTGGGACGAGTCGCGGCAGACCCAGGTGACCACGATCTGCTCCTACTGCGGCGTGGGCTGCAACGTCACGCTGCACGTGCAGGACAACCGGATCGTCAAGGTCACCTCGCCGCACGACAACCCGGTCACCCACGGCAACCTGTGCATCAAGGGCCGGTTCGGCTTCCAGCACGTGCAGAACCTGCCCGCGAAGGAGGCGTAGCCCCGATGGGCAGGGTCACCGTCCGCCGCAGGGTGATGCGGGTGCGCGACGCGGCCGTCTCCCACCGGGTGGACGTGCTCGCCGCCGAGGAGCCGCTGGAGATCCGGGTGAACGGCAGGCCGGTCACCGTCACCATGCGGACGCCCGGGCACGACTTCGAGCTCGCCGCCGGGTTCCTGGTGAGCGAGGGCGTGATCGCCTCCCCGGGCGACCTCGCGGGCATGCGGTACTGCGCCGGGGCGCTCGAGGACGGCATGAACACCTACAACGTGCTCGATCTCACCCTCGCCCCCGGCGTGCGCGAGCCGGAGACCTCGCTGGCACGCAACTTCTACACCACCTCCTCGTGCGGGGTGTGCGGGAAGGCGAGCCTGGAGGCGGTGCGGACGGTGGCCCGGTGGCGGATCGCGGACGACCCGCTGCGGCTCGACCCGGAGCTGGTGGCGGCCCTGCCCGACCGGCTGCGGGCCGCCCAGCAGGTGTTCGACCGCACCGGCGGGCTGCACGCGGCCGGGCTGTTCGACGCCTCGGGCGAGCCGCTGTGCGTGCGCGAGGACGTCGGGCGGCACAACGCGGTGGACAAGGTGCTCGGCTGGGCCCTGCAGGAGGGGCGGCTGCCGCTGCGGTCCACCGTGCTCATGGTCTCCGGGCGGGCCTCGTTCGAGCTCGTGCAGAAGGCCGTGATGGGCGGCATCCCCGCGCTCGCCGCGGTGTCGGCGCCCTCGTCGCTGGCGGTGGAGCTCGCCGCCGAGGAGGGGCTGACCCTGCTGGGGTTCGTGCGCGGGTCGTCGATGAACGTGTACGCGGGCGAGCACCGGATGGTGGCCTGAGCCCGCGTCCCCGTCCGCGGCCCCGGGCCGGCGCGGCCGGTCCCGGGGCCGCGGGCCGCCGTGCGGGGTCTCCGTGCGGACGGGCCGCGCCGCCGTCACCGGCCGGCGGGCGGGCGGCCCGGCGCTCTTCCGCCCTGATCACAGCCGCCGCCCGGCAGGTCGACATGCGGGTATTGGGACGTTCGCCAGGCTTGGGCCGTTTTGACAATGGTTTTCATTTTGCTCCATACTCGAGGGCGTGAAGCGTGAAACCTCCCGCCTTGGGCCCGCATTCCCCGTCGTCTCCCGCTCCGCGGTCGCGTCCCGTGCCGCCGCGCTGCGCCGCCCGGTCGCCGCGATCGCCGGCGGGCTCGCGCTGCTCGCGGCCGCCGCGTGCGGCTCGCCGACCGGGGCCGCGGGCGGATCGCCGGGAGGCGAGCGGCCGAAGGTGCTCGCGGCCTTCTACCCGCTGGAGTGGGTGACCGGCCGGGTCGGCGGCGACGACGTCGAGCTGGGCACGCTCACCGCCCCCGGCGTCGAGCCCCACGACCTGGAGCTCACCCCGCGGCAGATCGCCGAGATCGCACAGGCCGACCTCGTCGTCTACCTCAAGGGGGTGCAGCCCGCGGTCGACGAGGCGGTCGCCGAGCACGCCCCGGACCGGTCGTTCGACGTGGCGAGCGCGGTCAGCACGATCCCCGCCGCCGAGGAGCACGGGCACGATGAGGAGGCCGAGGGCCACGCGGACGCGGACTACGACCCGCACCTGTGGCTCGACCCCTCCCGGTTCGCGACCGTCGCCACCAGGCTGGGCGACCGGCTCGCCGAGGCGGACGCCGCGCACGCCGACGGCTACCGGTCCCGGGCCGCGGCGACCGCGAAGGAGCTCACCGACCTCGACGAGGAGATGCGCGAGGGGCTCGCCACCTGCGCCGGCCGTACCGTCGTGACGAGTCACGCCGCCTTCGGCTATCTGGCCGACCGATACAAGCTCAAGCAGGTGGGCATCAGTGGCATCGACCCCGAAAGCGAGCCTTCGCCCGCACGCCTGGCAGAGGTGGCGAAGGTGGCCAAACAGGAGAAGGTGACTACCATTTTCACCGAGGAGCTCGTCAACCCGAAGGTTGCCGAGGTCCTCGCCGCAGAGGTGGGCGCGAAGACCGAGGTGCTCAACCCGATCGAGAGCCGCCCGGAGACGGGGGACTATCTGTCGGCGGCCCGGGAGAATCTCGCCCGCCTGCGGACCGCGCTCGGCTGCTCCTGACCCGGCCGCGCGCCGACCCGAACCGATCGACCTGGACCGATCTTCCGTGACATTCGTCTTCCAGATGACCGGCGGGCGGGTGACCCTCGACCGCCGGCCCGTGCTGCGGGGCGTCGACCTGACCATCGCCGAGGGTGAGGCGGTCGCGATCCTCGGCCCGAACGGCTCCGGCAAGTCCACCCTGGTGCGCGCGCTGCTCGGCCTCGTCCCGCTGTCCGGCGGCACCACCCTGCTGTACGGCGTGCCGCCGGCGCGCTTCCGCGACTGGAAGCGCATCGGGTACGTGCCGCAGCGGCTCACCGCCGGCGGCGGGGTGCCCGCGACCGTGCGCGAGGTGGTGCTGAGCGGCCGGATCGCCCGGCAGCGGCGGTGGCGGCGCACCTCTCCCGAGGACAAGGCGGCCGTCGCCGACGCGCTCGCCGCGATGAACCTGACCGACCGCGCCAACGACCCCGTGCACGCCCTCTCCGGCGGCCAGCAGCAGCGCGTGCTGATCGCCCGCGCGCTCGCCGGGCAGCCGGACGTGTTCGTGATGGACGAGCCCACCGCCGGGGTGGACGCGGCGAGCCAGCGCGCGCTCGCCGACATCCTCACCACGCTCGTGGCGAAGGGCCGCACCGTCGTCCTCGTCATGCACGAGCTCGGCCCGCTGGAGCCGCTCATCTCCCGCGCGATCGTGCTGCGCGACGGGGTGGTGGTGCACGACGGCGAGCCGCCGCAGGCGGTCGGCGTGCACGCCCGCCCCGGCCACGACCACGTGCACCCGCACGGCCCGGTCGAGCGCGACGAGCTGCTGAGGTGGACGTCGTGATCGAGCTGCTGACCTTCGACTTCATGCGGCGGGCGCTGATCGCCGCCGTGCTCGTCGGGCTCGCCGCCCCCGCCGTGGGCACGTTCATCGTGCAGCGGCGGCTGGCGCTGCTCGGCGACGGCGTCGGGCACGTGGCGCTCACCGGCGTCGCGCTCGGCTTCCTCACCGGCACCGCGCCCGTGCTCACCGCGGTCGTCGTCTCGGTGCTCGGCGCGGTCGCCATCGAGCTGGTGCGCAGCCGCGGCCGCACCGGCGGCGACGTCGCGCTCGCGCTGCTGTTCTACGGCGGTATCGCGGGCGGCGTGCTGCTCATCGGGCTCGCCCCGGGCGGCAGCAACGCCACCCTCACCTCGTACCTGTTCGGCTCGATCAGCAGCGTCACCGAGCTCGACCTGTGGGTGATCGGGATCATGGCGGTGGCGGTGCTCGCGGTGGTGGCGCTGTTCGGCCGCGAGCTGTTCGTGCTCTGCCAGGACGAGGAGGTGGCGAAGGCGAGCGGGCTGCCGGTGCGGTTCCTCAGCCTGCTCATCGCGGTCACCGCGGCGCTCACCGTGGTCATCGCGATGCGGGTGGTGGGGCTGCTGCTGGTCAGCGCGCTCATGGTGGTGCCGGTGGCCACGAGCCAGCAGCTCACCAAGGGCTTCCGGGCCACCATGCTGCTGTCCATGGCGATCGGCGTGGCCGCCACGGTCGGCGGGCTCACCTCCGCCTTCTACGCCGACGTCGCCCCCGGGGCCGCGATCGTGCTCATCGCCCTGGCCGGGTTCGGGGCGGCGCTCGCCCTGGGTAGATTCGTACGGCGAAGCCGTACACAGGAGTCCGCACCATGACGACCAGTCGCCGGCAGGCCGTCCGGAAGGTACTCGCCGCGAGCACCTCGTTCCGTAGTGCGCAGGACATCTACGCCGAGATGCGGGCGTCGGGAGCCAAGATCGGCCTGACGACGGTCTATCGCGCGCTGCAGGCGCTCAGCGACGCCGGGGAGATCGACGTGCTGCGCACCGACGACGGCGAGGCCGTCTACCGCGCGTGCGCCACGGTGAGCCACCACCACCATCTCGTGTGCCGCCGCTGCGGGAAGACCGTCGAGGTGGCCGGGCCGGATGTGGAGCGGTGGGCCGAGGCGGTCGGCAAGGAGCACGGGTTCACCGACGTGACTCACACCGTCGAGGTCTTCGGCACCTGCCCCTCCTGCGCCGAGGAGGCCAAGGCGGGCTGACGGTCCGGGCGCGAGCCGTACAGCACGCCGGCGGCGATCGCGACACAGCCGGCGAGCTGGAGCGCCGAGGGACGCTCGCCGAGCAGCGCGGCCGACAGCGCCACCGTGGCGACCGGCTGGATCAGCAGGATGAGCGCGGTGAGCGCGGCCGGCTGCCGGGGCAGCGAGTAGGTGATCAGCACCCAGCCGAGCACCTGCGGGCCGAGCGCGAGCAGCAGCAGCCAGCCGTGCGCGGGCCAGGCCGGCCGCACGTCCACCCCGCCGAACAGCGGGCTGAGCGCCGCGATCGCGGCCGTGGCGACCGCGGTGGCGTGGGCGAGCGGCCCGGCGGCGCGGCGGCCGGTGCCCGAGCCGGCGCGCAGCACGAGGAGGTAGGCGGCGTAGGTGAGCGAGGTCAGCACGCCGAACAGCACCCCGAGTGCCGGGCTCTCGCCGTACGGCGCGGCGTCGAACACGCCGGAGATGAGCACGGCCCCGCCGAGCACCACCGGCGTCGCCACCGCGATCCGGGCCGAGGGCCGCTCGCCGAGCAGCGCCCAGGCGGCGAACGCCACGATCACCACCTGCAGGTTGCCGAGCACGGTGGCGAGCCCGGCCCCGATGTACCGGATGGACATGTGCCAGCAGAGCAGGTCGAGGGCGAAGAACACCCCGGCGAGCCAGGCGCGGCGGCACTCCCGCCACGACATCGCGCCGAGCCGCCGCCGCTCCCACCAGGCGAGCGCGGCGAGCGCGGGCACCGCGTAGCCGCACCGGAACAGCGCGGCCGTGGCCGGGGTGGTCTCGGAGAGGCGGACGAGCGGGCCGGACGTCGAGATCACGAGAGCGCCCGCCACGGCGACGAGAACGGGGATAGTCTTCCCAACAGTCGGTGGCGTAGAGCGCATCACGGCCACGCTAAGCCCCCGAGCGGACAGGAGTCAACATGGCCTTCAGTCATGACATGGCGCATTCGCTCGCGACCATGGTGGAGCTGGTCAACACCGCCCCGGAGACCCACGGCGAGGAGGCGCTCTGCGACCTGTCCGACCTCGCGGACTTCCTGGCCCGCCGGCAGGTGAGCGGCGTCGGCACGCTGCGGCGGCGCGACCTCGACGAGGTGCGCGCGGTACGGGCCGCGTTCCACGAGGTGTGCACCGCGCCCGACCGGGAGGGCGTGATCACCCGGCTCAACGCGCTGCTCAGCGGCACCCGGATCACGCCGCGGCTCACCGAGCACGACGGCCACCCGCTGCACATCCACTACTTCGCGCCGGGCTCGTCGGTCGCCGAGCACCTCGCCGCCGAGTGCGCGATCGCCCTCGCCTACCTGCTTGTGGAGAACGAGTGGGAGCGGCTGCGCACCTGCGCCGCTCCCGACTGCTCGCACATCTTCATCGACGAGTCGCGCAACCGCTCCCGGGTCTACTGCGACAGCCGTACCTGCGGGAACCGGATGCACGTGGCCGCGTACCGGGCCCGCCGCCGGGCCTGAGCCGCGCCGTACCGCCCGCCGGGGGCCTCGGGCGCGGCCCGCGCGGCTAGACGGGGTCGGCGCCGCCGTACCTGCGGTCGCGCTTGGCGTAGATCTCGCAGGCCTGCCACAGGTCGCGCCGGTCGAAGTCGGGCCAGAGCTGGTTGAGGAAGACCATCTCGGCGTACGCCGACTGCCAGAGCAGGAAGTTGGAGACGCGCTGCTCGCCGGACGACCGGACAAACAGGTCGACGTCCGGGATGTCCGGCTCGTCGAGGTAGCGGCGGAACGTCTTCTCGGTGATCTTGTCCGGGTTGACCCGCCCGGCGGCGACGTCCTTGGCGAGCTTCGCCGCGGCGTCGACGATCTCGGCGCGGCCGCCGTAGTTCACACAGAACTGCAGCGTCAGCACCGTGTTGTGCTTGGTGAGCTCCTCGGCGTCGCGCAGCTCCTTGATCACGCTCTTCCACAGCCGCCCGGTACGGCCGGCCCAGCGCACCCGCACGCCCATCTCGTGGAGCTGGTCGCGGCGGCGGCGGATCACGTCGCGGTTGAAGCCCATGAGGAAGCGCACCTCCTCCGGGGAGCGCTTCCAGTTCTCGGTGGAGAAGGCGTACGCCGACAGGTAGGGGATGCCGAGCTCGATCGCCCCTTCGATCACGTCGAACAGGGACGACTCCCCCATCTTGTGCCCCTCGGTGCGGGGAAGCCCGCGCGCCTTCGCCCAGCGGCCGTTGCCGTCCATGACGATGGCGACGTGCCGGGGGATGAGCTCACGCGGGATGTTCGGCGGCTTCGCGCCGGACGGATGCGGAGAAGGTGGGCGAACTGCCATCACTCGCTCTCAGACTCGTTCGACATGGCGTAGCGAGCGTATTCCGTGTTCGAGGTGCCATTGCAGATATGCGGCGATCAGGCCGCTGCATTCGGCACGGTGCCGGGGCTCGGAGGCGTCCGCGGCCGCCCAGTCGCCGCGCAGCAGCGCGATCATCAGCGCGATCGTCTCCGCCGCGGGCACCGCCGCGCCCGCCGGGCGGCACCGCGCGCACACCACCCCGCCGGCCGCGATCGCGAACGCCCGCACCGCCTGGGCGCCGCACCGGGCGCACTCGGTGAGCGCCGGGGCGTAGCCCGCGACCGCGAGCGAGCGCAGGAAGTAGGCGTCGAGCACGAGCCGCGGCTCGTGCTCGCCCGCGGCGAGCGTGCGCAGCCCGCCCACGAGCAGCAGGAACTGCCGGAGCGCCGGCTCCTTCTCGGCCGCGATGATCCGGTCGGCCGCCTCCAGCATCGCGCTGCCCGCGGTGTAGCGCGCGTAGTCGCGCACCACCGCCTCGCCGTACGGGTGGAGGGTCTCGGCCTGGGTGATAACGTCGAGGGACCGGCCGGTGTGCAGCTGGAGATCGACATGGGTGAACGGCTCCAGCCGGGCGCCGAAGCGGGACATGGTGCGGCGGACGCCTTTCGCCACCGCGCGCACTTTACCGGTGCGCTTGGTCAGGATCGTAACGATTCTGTCAGCTTCCCCCAGCTTCTGGGTGCGGAGCACGACGCCCTCGTCACGATACAGACCCACTCGGCCAGTGTACGGATCCTTGGCGGACCGCGGCGTCGCAGCAGGTCCGGAACGGGCGTAGCGGGGGAACACCACTGGATGACCGCGAACCAGGGAAGAATCGGGGATGAAGTTTCGCGTGCACGGGCCTTACGGAAAGGTCACTAAACTTCTCGCTTTGGCGGACCCCCCCGCTTTGATCAACCGTTCGCCGCAGCAGCCTGAAAGGGTGCCATGACCCGCGTGGTCCTACTGGGCTCCTCGCCCAGGCCGATCGACTCCGACATCGAGCCGGTGCCGCCCGTGCACATCCGGCTGTCGTCCTTTCCCACCGCCCCCACGGTCACGGCTCGCCTGTACGGCCAGATGGCCGCCCTCGACCCGAACCCGACCACGATCGCGAGGCCGGCCGAGGCCAAGTTCTATCGGCAGCTGCCCGGCCGGGTGGTGGAGACCACGGACATCGCCGAGGACCTGCGCGCTCTCGCCGACGCGATCGAGGACACCACCGAGAGCGTGCTCATCATGCCGACCGCCTCGGTGATCCACGACGAGCTCATCTACCAGATCAACAAGACCAAACGCGGCGCGCTCGCGCTGGTCGCCAAGGAGCCCAAACCGACCGAGGGCGCCGAGAGCACCGAGATCGCCGAGGGGCCGGAGCCGGGCGAGGAGATCGCCGAGAACGGTGAGCCGCTCACCCCCGAGCCGCCGATCGAGGAGGCCGAGCCCGAGATCTGCAACCGCACGCTCGAGGGCCTGCCGGTGCGGCTGCGCATCGGCCGCTCCCGGGTGGTGTCGGTCGGCTCCGCCTACCACGCGGTCACCCGGCCCAACGGGGTCGCCCTCGGCCCGCTGTACGTGAGCGCCCGCAACGCCCCCGTGCTCGCGGAGGCCGCCCGCGAGCTCGCCGGCCTCGCCCACCTGCTCGGCCCGGAGGACGACCTCGTCCAGCTCCTCATCCTGTGCCTGGTACGGCGCGGCGTCTCCGTGGGTATCCGGGGACGCCGCGATCTGTACTACCGGCGGGTGTTCACCCAGGCGGACGCGGACGAGGCCCAGCAGATCATGGCGGGCATCGACGAGGACCGGGTGCGGCTCAACAACGCGGTCAAGGGGGCGGACGGCTTTTTCACCACGTTCTTCGTCAGCACCTACTCGCGGTTCATCGCCCGCTGGGCGGCCCGGCGGGGTTTCACCCCCAACCAGGTGACGCTGTTCTCCATCACGCTCGGCGTGGCCGCGGCGGCCTGCTTCGCCACGGGCACCCGGGCCGGGGCGGTGGCGGGAGCCGTACTCATCTACTTCGCGTTCGTGTTCGACTGCGTCGACGGGCAGCTCGCCCGGTACGCGCGGAAGTTCGGGGTGCTCGGCGCCTGGATGGACGCGACCTTCGACCGGTTCAAGGAGTACGTGGTCTTCGCCGGCCTCGCGATCGGCGCGACCGTGGCCGGGCAGGGCGACGTGTGGACGCTCGCGCTCGCCGCGATCGCCATGCAGTCGATCCGGCACCTGCTCGACTTCGCCTACGGCGCGGGCCACCGCCGGCGCCGGCGCAAGGCTCCCCAGCCGCTGCCCACCCTCGACCTGACCGTCAGCGCCGACACGCCGCTGCGCGAGGCACTCGCCCTGCGCCGCAACGAGCAGCAGCCGAGCACGATCAAGCGGTTGCTGAAGCTCTGGGGTAAGGCCGGCAAGTTCCGCCCGCTCTACTGGGCGCGGAAGATGATCGTCTTCCCCATCGGTGAGCGCTTCGCCGCCATCGCGATCACCGCCGCGTTCTTCGAGCCTCGCGTCACCTTCCTCACGCTGGTGATTTGGGGTGGCATCGCGGCCATCTACAGCCTGACCGGACGTCTCATGAGGTCGTTCGCATGATCACTCAACCGCAGACCACGCCGGCGGCTCCCACCGCCCCGGACCCGGACGAGGAACGCATTCGCGTCCAGACCGCCCGCCTCGTCTCCTATCGGGATGACGGCCCGCTCGCCGCCCTGCTGCGCGATCGGCTCGGCCCCGGCCTTCCCCCGGTCTTCACCACGCTGCTCGCGCTCGCCGCGGTGGCCGCCCTCGCGATCACCGACACGCTCGCCGCCGGGACCGGTCCGGTCATGCTGCTGCCGGCGCTCATCGTGGTGGCCCTCGTGGTGCCGACCGTGCCCCGCGACCACCTCGGCCGCCTCGACTGGCTGGTGCCGCCGCTCGTCCGCGGCGCCGAGTTCCTCGCGATCCTCACCATCGGCCTCGCCACGGACACGCCCCGGTGGCTGCTGTTCGTGCTGCTGTACGTGATCGGCTACCACACGTACGACACGGTCTACCGCACCCGGCAGGGCATCTGGCCGCCGGAGTGGATCTTCAAGGCCGGTCTCGGCTGGGAGGGCCGCCTGATCGTCATCGGCCTCGGCGCCGCGATCGGCCAGCTCACCATCGTCGTCGCCGTCCTCACCGCCTACCTGTTCATCCTGTTCGCCGCGGAGAGCGTCACGAGCTGGGTCCGCCTCGACAAGGCCTCCACCCAGGCCCAGGCCGCCGAGGACCTCGAGGCCGCCCCGGAGGAGGCCGCCGAGCGCGCCGAGGCCGAGGCCGCCCAGGAGAAGGCCTGAACCTGCCACGCGACAAGGCCCGACCGGCTCCCCGGAGCGGCCGGGCCTTTGTTTGTCTTGATCCCGTCTCGTCGGCAATCCTGCGTCGGGCGCGCCGCGACCGTGATCAGCTCGCGGTGTTGCTGGGATCGTTCCCGGGATACCGTGCCGCGCCCCGTCGGCGAACCCGGCGGCACCCCGCCGCCGAACCTTGGAAGGCCCCGGATCGGCGATCTCCCCGGTCCGCGTGAGGTCTCGGCACACGCGTCGAACCGGGCGGGCCGGGCGATCGCCGCCGTCCCGCTCGCGGAGCGTCAGGCGTTCTCCCGGTGGAACACGCGGGTGCCGAGCGCCACGCCGATGACGAGGAACGCGAGGCCGGCGAGCATCCCCCAGGCGACCGCGGCGCCGCCGTACGACCCGGCGAAGAACGCGCGCAGGGCCTCGACCACGTAGCGGAACGGAGTCAGCCGGGAGAGGACGTCCAGCCACGGCGGCGCGAGCGACATCGGCAGGAGCGCGCCCGACAGCAGCATGAGCGGCACGACCGCGGTCGACGCGACCGGCGGGAAGAGCTCGTCCGGCATGACCAGCGCGATCGCGTAGGACAGCGACGCCAGGCCGATGGCGAGCACGACCAGCAGCGCCAGGCCGAGCAGCAGCCCGGCCAGCGGGGCGCGGAGCCCGAGCACGAAGCCGATCGCGAGCAGCAGCGCGGCCTGCACGAGCAGCACCACGACGTCGCGCAGCACCCGGCCGAGCAGCAGCGCGGTACGGCCGGCGGGGGTGACCCGCAACCGTTCCAGGACCCCGAAACGCTGGTCGATGAAGATGCCGAAACCGGCGAGCCCCGCGCTCATCAGGGTGAGCTGCACGAGCAGCCCGGGCACGAGCACGTCCCACGAGCCGACGCCGCTGCGGGCGAAGAGCGGGCCGAACAGCACCAGGAACATGATCGGCTGGATGGCGCTGAACAGGACGGAGAGTTTGCTGCGGTAGGTCGCGCGCAGATAGTGACGCGCGAGGATCAGGGCGGTCACCGGGGTGCTCCCTTCGGGATGGCGGTCCGGTCGGCTCAGGCGGCGGTGCTCTCGCGCAGCTCGCGGCCGGTCACGTGGAGGAAGACGTCGTCGAGGGTCGCGGACGGGCCGAGCTCGGCCTTGAGGTCCGCCGGTGTGCCCTCGGTGACCACGCGGCCGTGGTCGATGATGAGGATCCGGTCGCAGAGCGCGTCGGCCTCGTCGAGGTAGTGCGTGGTGAGGAAGACGGTCACGCCCTCCCGGTCGCGCAGCCGCCGCACGTGGTCCCACAGGTTGGCGCGGCTCTGCGGGTCGAGACCGGTGGTCGGCTCATCCAGGAAGAGCAGCCGTGGGTTGTGTAGCAGGCCCATGGCGAGGTCGACGCGCCTCCGCTGTCCGCCGGAGAGCGCGGCGGCCGGGCGCGCCTCGACGCCGGTGAGGTCGAGCGCCCGCAGCGTCTCGGCGACCCGGTCTCTCGCCTCGGCCCGGCTCATGCCGTACAGGCGGGCCTGGAGCTCGAGCTCCTCCCCCACCTGGGCGATGGGGGCGACGGTGTTGCCCTGGGGCACGTAGCCGATGCGGCGCCGTACCTCGGCGGGCTCGGCGACCAGGTCGTACCCGGCCACGGTGGCCGTGCCGGAGGTGGGTTTCAGCAGCGTGGTGAACATGCGCAGGCTCGTGCTCTTTCCCGCGCCGTTCGGGCCGAGGAAGCCGACGATCTCACCGGCGGCCACGTGCAGGTCGAGGCCGCGCACCGCCTCGACCGTGCGCTTCCCCGTGGTGAAGGTCTTGGTGAGCGCTGTGGCATGAATCATGCTCGGTAGAGTAACACCAAATTTGTAGTCACTGAAAAATTGTGGTCACTGATAGCATGACGGCCATGGCCGAGGAGCTGAGCCTGCGGGAGCGCAAGAAGCGGGAGACCCGGCAGCGCATCTCCGACGCCGCCATGGGTCTGTTCATGCGGCACGGCTTCGACAAGGTGACGGTCGCCGAGGTGGCGCGCGCCGCCGACGTCTCGGTGAACACGGTCTTCAACTACTTCAAGACCAAGGAGGAGCTCTTCCTCGATCGCCGGGACACCGCGGAGGAGTTCCTCGCGGAGCTGGTGCGCAACCGCGCGCCCGGCGTGTCGGCGGTGCGGGCGATCCGGGACGACTTCCTCGACGCGGTGCGCACCCGGCACTGGCGGTACGGCTTCAACCCCGGCGCCGACTGGTGGCACCAGATGGTGGCGGACAGTCCGGCCCTCACCGCCGCCGTGACCCGGCTGCACGAGGCCCGCCAGGAGAAGCTCGCCGCCGCGCTCGCCGACGAGGCCGACGCCGACCCCGACGACCTCACGCCCCGCCTCGTGGCGGCGCAGATCTGCGCGACACTGATCGTGCTCACCGAGCAGGCGCACCGGCGCAGAAGGGCCGGTGAGGCGTGGGAGGACATCCTCGCCGACACCGAGAAGAAGGCCGAGCGCGCCTTCGACCTCCTTGAGCACGGCATCGGCGACTATCCCGAGCGCGTCCGCTGAGCGCCGGTCCGGCCCCGGCCAGGGTCTCCGGCCCCGTACGGCTCTCGCGCGGCGGACGCGTGCGGCGGGCGCCCGGCTCCGCGCGGCCCGCCGCAG
>QGUZ01000383.1 GCA_003242605.1 Actinomycetota bacterium | reverse complement strand
TGGACAAGACCGAGATCATGGCCGAGGCCCGCCGCATCGGCACCCTGGAGATCTCCGAGCTGCCCGACGAGGACTGCTGCACCCTGCTCACCCCGCGCCGGGCCGAGACCCGCGCCAAGATCGAGGACCTCCGCCAGATCGAGCGGCGCCTCGACGCCGAGGAGCTCGCCGTACGGCTCGCCGACAGCGTGCAGGAGTACAAGCTCGAGGACTGACGGCCTCGGGCGCGCGCACCGGGCCGGGGCGCGCCGCACCGCGCCCCGGCCGGGTACGGCCCTGCCCGGTCAGCCCTCGGGCAACAGGTGCGCGACGAGCGCGGAGATCACCTCGTCCGGGGGCAGGTCGGTGATCGCCTCGGGGAGGGTGAGCAGCTCGACGATGAGGCCGCTCATCGCGTAGTAGAGCAGCAGGGCCGCGACCGGGGTGCCGGGCAGCGCGAAGTCCCGGTACGCCTGCATGTTCGCGGCGTGGGCCGCCCGGACGGTCTCGGTGAGCGCGGCGCGCAGCCCCGGGCGGCGGGTGGCCTCCAGGCGCAGTTCCAGCAGGGCGAGGTAGGCGGCGCGGTCCGCGTCGATGCGGCGCAGCAGCGCGCGCAGCATGCGCTCGGCGAGGGCGCGCGAGGGGCCCGCGCCGGCGAACTCGCGGGAGAAGTCGTCGACCTCCCGCGGCGTGGCCGCGAGCCGGTGGTGGATGTGCCGCCCGACCTGGCCGAGCAGGTCGTCGCGGCTGGCGAAGTAGTTGGACGCGGTGCCGATCGGCACCCCCGCCTGTGTGTCCACCGCGCGGAAGGTGAGCCCTCTGGCCCCGTCGCGGGCCAGGACGTCGATGGCGGCGTTGAGCAGCGCCGCCCGGCGCGCGGGATTCCGGCCCATCGATACCTCCACCGGAAAAGGGGTTGCTACCACTACAAACAAAGTACTACAAATGGAGTGGTAACCCTAGATGGAGGTATGCATGGCCCTGGACACCCTCGCGGAGACGGCCCCGGCGTTCGTCGAGATGGCGAACCGGATGATCTATGCGACGCTCACCACGGTCGATCGGCGCGGGCGGCCCAGGGCCCGCATGGTCCACACGCTGTGGGAGTGGGACGGGGAGCACCTGGTGGGCTGGGTCGGCAGCATCGTGACCCCGATGAAGAAGGCCCACCTGGCGAATAACCCGTACGTGTCGTGCAACTACTGGGACGGCTTCGAGGTCTACGACACCTGCGTCGCCGAGTGCCGCGCCGAGCTGCTGCTGGACGAGAAGAGCCGGCACGAGGGCTGGGAGCGGTTCAAGTCGACCCCGCCGCCGCTCGGCTACGACCCGGCGATCATCCCGCAGTGGGCCGACGGCCCCGACTCGCCCGCCTGGGGCGTGATGCGGCTCACCCCGTGGCGGCTGCGCGTCTTCCCCGGCGAGTTCGCCCGGTCCGGCGGCACCAAGGGGCGCATCCTCACCTGGCAGGAGGACGCCTGACCGGCCGCCGGGCACGCCCGTCCTGACCGCGCCGGAACGGTCAGGACGGGCGTACCGCGTTCGACGCTCACCCGGCCGAGGCGACCGGCCGGGTACGCGGCCACCATCGCGGGCCGGCCGGTCGCGGAGGCGATCGGCGCGCCGGGCGCCGAGCCGCGGCGGCGCCGATCGTCGCGGTCACGCTCGGCGTCACGATCGCCCGCTCGGCCTCGCCGCACGGCGGCCGCCGAAGGAGATCACCGCGCTGCCGCGCCCCTTCCCGCGGCGGCCGTCCGCGGGCGGCGGGGCACCGCCCGCGGAGACCCCGAGGCTCAGCCCACCGAGGCGGCCTGCTCCTGCGGCGCCGCGTCGCGGGCCGGGGTGAGGGTGCGGCCCAGCAGCGGCGGGAACTCGCGGACCACCCGGGCGAGCTCGGCCACGTCCTCCTCGACGAGGGCCTGGGCGCCGTCGACGAGCGCCTGCTCCGGGTTGGGGTGCACGTCGACGATCACGCCGTCCGCGCCGGCCGCGATCGCCGCGCGGGTGAGCGGCAGCACCAGGTCGCGGCGGCCGCCGGAGTGCGAGGGGTCGATCACCACCGGCAGGTGGGAGAGCCGCTGGGCGACCGGCACCGCCGAGACGTCGAGGGTGTTGCGGGTGGCCTTCTCGAAGGTGCGGATGCCGCGCTCGCACAGCACGATGTCGAGGTTGCCCCGCTGGGCGATGTACTCGGCCGCCATGAGCCACTCCTCGATCGTGCTGCTCATGCCGCGCTTGAGCAGCACCGGCTTGCCCGCCGCGCCGACCGCCTGCAGCAGCGCGAAGTTCTGCGCGTTACGGGTGCCGACCTGCAGCATGTCCGCGTACGAGGCGACCAGCTCGACGTCGTGCGCGTCCACCACCTCGGTGACCACGGGCAGCCCGGTCTCGGCCCGGACCTCGGCGAGGATCTGCAGCCCCTTCTCGCCGAGCCCCTGGAAGGCGTAGGGGGAGGTGCGGGGCTTGAACGCGCCGCCGCGCAGCAGGGACGCCCCGGCCGCCTTCGCCATCTGCGCCGCCTTGAGCGTCTGCTCGGGGGTCTCCACGGCGCACGGCCCGGCGATCAGGGTCATGTGCCCGGGGCCGATCGGCACCCCGCCCACCCAGACCGTCGACCGCTCCGGGTGGTTGTCCCGGGAGACCAGCTTGTACGGCGTGGACACGCGCATCACGTCGGCGACGCCGCGCATGCTGCCCAGGTTCAGCGAGGAGAACTGCTCGATGTCGCCGACGAGCCCGATGATGGTGCGGCTCACGCCGCGGCTGACGAACGCCTCGCCGCCGGCGGCGCCGACCAGCCCCACGATCGCGTCGACGTCGTCCTGGGTGGCCTCCGGGGCCATGACGATGACCATTTCTGCCTTCCTGCTCGGTATATAACGTTTGTCGGTTAAAGGGTCCGGACAACGACGAAGGGCCCCGGGTCTGAATGACCCGGGGCCCTTCGTCCGTCTGGTGTCAGCGCAGCGTCTGATGGCGAACGGTCCGACCCGCGGGTCCGTCGCCATACCAAAACTCGAACGCGGTACGCATCGCCGAAATACTAGCGCAAGTGATCCCCAGGGGGCGGTGCCGGGCGGCCGCCGCGACGATGGCAGTATGGCGATCGTGCCGGATGACATGGAGGTGGATCGGCGTCTGCCCCCGGGCCAGTACGTCACGCGCGGCCGTCCGGTGGTGCACTACGGCAGGGTCCCGGCGTTCCGCCCGGAGCGCTGGAACCTCATGGTGTTCGGCGCCACGGCGTCGGGCACGGAGACCAGGCTGACCTGGCCCGAGTTCTGCGCGCTGCCCCGTGTGACCGTGGTCGCGGACTTCCACTGCGTCACGCGGTTCTCCGTGCTGGACAACGTGTGGAGCGGCGTCGCCGCCACCACCCTGCTCGAGCTGGTGCCGCCCGCCCCCGAGGTGCGGCACGTGATGATCTGGGCGGAGTACGGCTACAGCGCCAACCTGCGCATGTCCGACTTCACCGCGCCCGACACGGTGTTCGCCACCGAGCTCGACCACCGGCCCCTCACCCCCGAGCGCGGGTACCCGGTGCGGCTCGTCGTCCCGCACCTGTACGCGTGGAAGAGCGTGAAGTGGGTCCGCGGCATCGAGTACCTGGTCGAGGACCGCCGCGGCTTCTGGGAGGAGCGCGGCTACCACAACATCGGCGACCCCTGGCGCGAGCAGCGGTACTCCTACCAGGAGGAGCCCGGCGAAGGCCCGCCCTGACCCAGCGCGCCCGCCCCGCGCCCGCCGTCCCGCGCGGCCCCGCCGTACCGCGCCTCCGTGCGGCGCCGCCATACCGTTATCCGTGATCCGGATAACCGTCCGTTTACCTGCGGTGGCGCTCCGTGTTGATTACCGTGAGGGGCATGTCGACGGCGTGGTGGGTCCTTGTGTGTGCCGCCGCCGCTCTGCTCGGGTACGGCGTGGCCCTGCTGCACACGGCCGGCCGGGGCGACCCCGTCGGCGAACCGCCCCGCGGCGCCGCCTACTACACGCTGCCGCTGACCGGGCTCGCCGCGCGGCACCTGCGCACCGGCCTCACCGCGGAGTCCGCGGCGAAGGCGGTGCGGCACCTGCGCCTGCTCCTCGGCACGAGCGGCCTCGCGATCGTCTCCACCGACCGGGTGCTCGCCTGGGACTCGGCGGGCGACCACGACCACGTGCCCGCGCCGCCCACCGGACCGGGCGCGCCCGGCCCCGACGCCGGTCCCCCCGTCGCCCACGACCTCGGCGCGGGGCACTGGGCGCGGCACCGGGCCGCGGCGCACCAGGCGGCCGCCCGTCCCGCCGCCCCGCGGGAGCTGGCGCGCTGGGAGGTGCGCGGCGGTCGGGTCGAGACCTCCCCGCCGCCCGCCGGGGTGCGCGGCCGGGACGTGCGGACCGGCGAGCCGGGCCGCCCGTACGG
>QGUZ01000066.1 GCA_003242605.1 Actinomycetota bacterium | reverse complement strand
ACCCGGATGGCCGCCGGCGAGCTCGACGCGACCGTGCTGCCGCCCAAGGCGGCGGCCCGGTTCGAGAACCAGGGCGGCGTCACCGTGCACAGGGTGCCGAGCGCGGACTACCGCGGCGTGATGTTCCCGATGAAGCAGCCGGTCACCGGCGACGCCGCGATCCGCAAGGCGCTGAACCTGGCGATCGACCGCTCGGCGATGGTGAACACCATCCTCGCCGGGGCGGGCGACCCCGCCTTCGGGCCGATCGCGCCCGGAACCACGTGGCACAACCCCGCGGTCACCGGCTCCGCGACCCCGGACCGCGAGGCGGCCGTGCGCATCCTCGAGGAGGCGGGCTGGACGCCCGGCCCCGACGGCATCCGGGTCAAGGACGGCACCCCCGCCCGCTTCACGCTCATGTACCCGGCGGGCGACTCGCTGCGCAAGGAGCTCGCCCTCGCCGTCGCCTCCGACGCCAAGCGGATCGGCATCGACGTACGGCCCGCCGGGCTCGACTGGGACGCCATCGAGCCGCGCATGGCGAAGGACGCCCTGATCATGGGCTACGGCAGCCCGTACGACCCGGACTACGTCAACTACGAGCTGTTCCACTCCTCCTACGCCGGCCAGGGCTTCTTCAACCCCGGCCACTTCGACGACCCGCGCGTCGACGAGCTGCTGGAGCAGGGGCGGGCCACCGCCGACGAGAAGGAGCGCAAGCGCATCTACGACGAGTTCCAGCAGCGGATCCACGACCAGGCGCCCTGGGCGTACCTGGTGTACCTCAAGCACGTCTACGTGATCCGCGGCGAGTGGACCGGCATCGAGCCGGCCGTGGAGGCGCACGAGCACGCCACCGGCGGGCTGTTCCGCAACATCCACCAGTGGAAGAGGGCGGCGTGAGCCTCGCCGGCGCCCTCGCCCGGCTGGTGGCCTGGCGGCTCGCCTTCGTGGTGCCGCTGCTGCTCGTGGTGACGGCCGCGATGTTCGCCCTCGCCAAGGCGTCCCCGTTCGACCCGGTACGCCAGTACCTGGGGGAGCGGGCGCTCGTCACCAGCCCGGAGATCCGGGAACAGATCCGGGCGAACTGGGGGCTCGACCGCCCGCTCGCCGAGCAGTACCTCACCTGGCTCGGCAACCTGCTCACCGGCGACCTCGGCGAGTCCCGCTCCTTCCACCGGCCGGTCGCCGAGGTGATCGGGGAACGGCTCGGCTGGACCATGCTCGTCACCGGCGCGGCGATCGTGCTCATGCTCGCCGCCGGCCTCGTGCTCGGCACGCTCGCCGCCTACCGGCAGGGCTCCTGGGCGGACCGCCTGCTCACCGGGATCGCCTACGCCAGCGAGGCCGCCCCGGTGTTCTGGATCGGCCTCATCGCCATCTGGATCTTCTCGGTCACCCTCGGCTGGCTGCCCGCGGGCGGGCTCACCGACGCGGGCTCGGCCACGGTCACCGTGGGCGAGGTGGCCCGGCACATGATCCTCCCGGTGGCGGTGCTCGCGTTCTCCCAGTCGTCGTGGCTCGTGCTGTTCGTCCGCGAGTCGGTGATCGGCGCGCTCCGGGAGGACTTCGTCATCGGCGCCCGGGCCCGCGGGCTGCGCGAGCGCACCGTGCTCGCCGGGCACGCGCTGCGCTCGGCGCTGCTGCCGTTCCTCACCCTGCTCGGGGCACGCATCCCCGAGCTGGTCACCGGCGCGATCCTCGTGGAGAGCGTGTTCTCCTGGCCGGGGGTGGCCGGTACGGCGGTGCGGGCCGCGCTCGCGGTCGACTTCCCGCTGCTCGCCGCGCTCACCCTGCTCGCCACGGTCGCTGTCGTGCTCGGCAACCTCGTCGCCGACGCCGCCTACGTGATCGCCGACCCGCGGACCCGGGTGCTGGGGGTGAGCTGATGAGCCGGACCACGGTGACCGGAAAGCCGCGGGCCGCGGCCGGGAGCCGCCGGTACGGCACGGCGCGCCGGGCGGTGCGCCGCTCGGTACGGCTCGCCGCCGGGACGCTCGTGCTGCTCGGCCTCGCGGTGGTCGTGGTGCCGCTGGTGGCACCGGTCGACGAGCGGCTCGTCGACCTCGGCTCGGCCGCGCTGCCGCCCAGCCTCGCCCACCCGTTCGGCACCGACGAGATGGGCCGGGACGTGCTGCTGCGCTCGATCTACGGCCTGCGCGTGTCGCTGCTCGTCGGCCTGGTCGCCGCCGCGGTCTCGGTGGCGATCGGCGGCGTGGTCGGCGTGGTCGCGGGCGCCCTGGGCGGGATCGTGGACCGGCTGCTCATGCGGGTGGTCGACGGGTTCAACTCGCTGCCGCACCTGCTGCTCGGGATCTTCATCGTCGCGATGTTCGCGCCGAGCGCCTGGGCGGTGATCGTCTCGGTGGGGCTGACCCACTGGACCACGGCCGCGCGCATCGTGCGCTCGGAGGTGCTGAGCCTGCGCGGCCGGCCGTACATCGACGCGGCGATCGGCGGCGGCGCCGGCCGGATGCGGATCATCCGGCGGCACTTCGTGCCCGCGCTCATCCCGCACCTCGGGCTCGCCGCCACGCTCATGGTGCCGCACGCGATCTGGCACGAGACCGCGCTCAGCTTCCTCGGCCTCGGCCTGCCGCCGCACCTCGCCTCCCTCGGCAACATGATCAACGACGGCCAGCGGTCGCTGCTCGCCGGGGCCTGGTGGCCGAGCGTGTTCCCGGGCCTGTTCATCCTCGTCCCCACGCTCGCGGTGGCGGTGCTCGCCCAGCACTGGCGCGACCGCACCAACCCGCGCCGGCGATCGGAGCTGAACCTGTGAGCACGACGAAGGGAGCGGCAGTGACCACCACCGGCACCGCGACGGCCGGCGGCGCCACCGCCACCGCGCAGGCGGCACGGCTGCGCGTGGCCGGGCTCACCGTGCACTTCCACCTGCCCGACGCCACCGTGCACGCGGTCACCGAGGCCGCGTTCCAGGTCGAGCAGGGGCGGTGCCTCGCGCTGGTCGGCGAGTCCGGCTGCGGCAAGTCGGTGATGGCGCACGCCCTGCTCGGGCTGCTGCCCGGCAACGCCACCGTCACCGGGTCGGCCTGGCTGGAGCAGCCGGGCGCGCCGCCGCTCGACCTCGTCGCCGCGCCGGAGCGGGTGCTCGCCCGGCAGGTGCGCGGGCGGCTGATCGGGCTCATCCCGCAGAGCCCGGCCGCGCACCTCACCCCGGTGCGCACCGCCCGCGCCCAGCTCGCCGAGGCGGTGCGCGAGCTCGGCGGCCGGTACCCCGCGGACGAGCTCGCCGAGCGGGCCGGGCTGCGGCCGGAGGACCTCGACCGGTACCCGCACCAGCTCTCCGGCGGCATGGCCCAGCGGGTGGCGAACGCGATCGCCCAGGCCGGGGACCCGTGGCTCATCCTCGCCGACGAGCCCACCACCGGCCTCGACCGGCCGCTGGTCGACACGACAATGGCCGAGCTGCGGCGGCTGTGCGACGACGGCCGCGCCGTCCTGCTCATCACCCACGACCTGCGCGCCGCCGAGCAGGTCGCCGACGACGTCGCGGTGATGTACGCCGGGCGGATCGTGGAGATCGCGCCCGCCGCGGAGTTCTTCCGCGGTCCACGCCACCCGTACGCCGCCGGGCTGCTCGACGCGCTGCCCACCCGGGCGTTCACTCCGATCCCGGGGCGGCCGCCCGAGCTCACCCGGCTCCCCGGCGGCTGCGCGTTCCGGCCGCGCTGCGCCCGCGCCGACGACGCCTGCGCGGAGCCGCCGCGGATGACGCCGGACGCGCCGGTCGCCTGCCACCACCCGCTGGAGCGCCATGCTTGAGGCTCACGACATCACCGTCCGGTACGGCCGCCGCCGGGTCCTCGACGGGGTCGGCATCGCCGTACCGCCGGGCACGACCGTCGGGCTCGCCGGGCCGAGCGGATGCGGCAAGTCCACCCTCGCCCGGGTGCTCGCCCTGCTGCAGCGGCCCGCCGCCGGGCATGTGGTGATCGACGGCACCCCGGCGCCGGGGTGGCGGCACCGGGCGCCGCGGGAGCTGCGCACCGCGGTCGCGCTCGTCTTCCAGCAGCCCCGGCTCGCCGTGGACCCCCGGTTCACCCTCGCCGAGATCATCGAGGAGCCGCTGCGCGCGAACCGCCGCCCGGTGGACCGCGCCGCCGAGCTCGCCGAGGAGCTGGGGCTCACCCCGGACCTGCTCACCCGGCGCCCGCACGAGGTGTCCGACGGGCAGCTCCAGCGCGCCTGCGTCGCCCGCGCGCTCGCGCTGCGCCCCCGCTACCTGATCTGCGACGAGATGACCACGATGCTCGACGTCTCCACCCAGGCCCACCTCGTCGCCCGGATCGAGGCGTACCGCGAGGCGGCCGGCGCGGGCGTGCTCGCGATCAGCCACGACACCGACCTGCTGGCCCGCTGGTGCGGGGGCAAAGGCCGGGTGCTCGCCTGGCCGCCGCGGAGCGGGCGGGTGCCGCGGCCCGCGGCGAGCGGGTAACAGGGCGGGCCGCCCGGGGCAGGTATCCGGGTATGACATCGCAGCGGCGTCACCGGGTCGTGGTCGGTTTCGACGGCTCCACGGCGGCGCAGGCCGCGCTCGCCTGGGCGGTGCCGGAGGCCCGGCTGCACGGCGTGCCCCTGGTCGCCGTGACCGTGCTGCGCGATCCCGGCCCGGACGTGGCCGAGGAGGAGATCCTCGGCCCGCTGCGCCGGCTGATCGCCGAGATCGCGGGTGACGGGTTCGAGTTCCGGCACTTCCACGGCTCGCCCGCGGCCGGGCTCGTCGCCGCCTGCGGGCCGCGCGACCTGCTCGTGGTCGGCTCGGCCGGGGGCGGCTGGGGCGGGCCGCCGCTGGGCTCGGTGGCCCGGGCCTGCCTGCACCACGCCCCCTGCCCGGTGGCGGTGGTCCCGGAGTTCGCGCGGGAGCGGCCCCGGTACGGGCGGGTGATCGCGGCGGTGGACGGCTCGGAGCCGTCCCGCCGGGCGCTGCTCTTCGCGGCGCACGAGGCCGCGCTGCGCGGCGTGCGGCCGCACGTGGTGCACGCGGTGCACTGGGACCACCTGGGCGTCGAGTTCGTCACCCCCACCCCCGAGGAACTCGCCTCCTGGGGCGAGCGGCTGGTGGCCACCGAGCTCGCCGAGACCGGCGTCGACGCCGAGATCGAGATCGTGCACGGCCACCCCCGGCAGGTCCTCGTCGAGGCCGCCGAGGAGGCCGACCTGCTCGTGCTCGGGCACAGCGGCCACAACCCGCTCGCCGGTCTCCTGCTCGGCTCCACCAGCGACCACTGCGCCCGCCACGCCTCCTGCCCGGTGATCGTGGTACGGCCCGGCCCCGGCGACGGCCACGAGTGAGACGGCCGCTCCCCGCGGTGTGCGACACCGGGCGGGAAGACGACGGACGCGACGGCGGCGGGGCGGCGCGCGGGGCGGCCAGGCGGGCGTGGAACAGGAAAACGATCGCGGGCGGATCGCCGCGGACTCGGGTGGGGGAGCCGGGTCTCCACGCGGCCGGGGCGTTGGGCGGAGCGGGTGCGCCCCGGCCGCCGGGGAGGCGCGGAGCGCCCGGCCCGGCCCGGTCAGTCGGGGCGGCGGGCGATGCCGAGTTCGCGGGCGACGTCCTCGACGTTGGTGTAGGTGCGGGCCGGCAGCGAGCGGACCGCGGCGAGCACGGGTTCCGGGGCGAACCGGGTCTCCGCGCGGGACAGCAGCGTGTCCCGGTCGGCGGGGAACGCGTGCACCCCGCTGATCCATCTGGCCAGGTCGCTGCGGAGATCGACGTCCCGCGGGCTGAGGCCCTCGGGGGAGCCCGGCTCGTGGACCGGGGACCGGGTCGGCGCGTTCGACGCGTCGTCCCCGGCGGTGGCCAGCGGCTCGGTCTGCCGCCACTCCTCCGGGCGGGCGCCCTCCCCGCCCCGGATGAGGCCCTGGACCTCGTGTTTCTGCTCCTCGTCCAGCCACCTGCCGTGCTTGGCGCTCTCGCGTTGCATGCGTGTCCCCCTTCTCGCCCCAACGGCCCTACCCCGCAGGACGCCGGGAAACGTCGCCCCGGCGACCGCCGCGCTGGGTGAGCCGCGCCGTGTGAGCGGCGCCCGCCTGGGCAGCAGCCACCCCGAGCGGGCACGCCGCGGCCGCGCCGGGCCGCGGCGGCGGGGGAGACCCGCCGGAGGACGAGGGGATCGCGATGACGCTGGGACGCGAGACGGGCAGCGCGCTGTTCATCGGGAACGCCACCCTGCTGATCCGCTACGGCGGCTTCACCATCCTCACCGACCCGAACTTCCTGCCCCGCGGCCGGCGCGCGTACCTCGGGTACGGCCTGACCACGAAACGCCGCACCGAGCCCGCGCTGGGGGTGCACCGGCTGCCGCCGATCGACGTGATCGTGCTCTCCCACGTGCACGGCGATCACTGGGACCGGGTCGCCCGCCGCGGCCTCGACCCGAAGACCCCGGTCGTCACCACCCCGCAGGCCGCGCGCGTCCTCGCCCGGCAGGGGTTCGCGACCTCGGTCGGCCTCGAGCCCTGGGAGAGCCACCGGCTGTACGGCCCGGGCGGCACGCTCACCATCACCGCGGTGCCCGCCCGGCACGCGCCGTGGCCCGCGCACCGGCTGCTGCCGCCGGTGATGGGGAGCGTGCTCACCTTCACCGACGAGCTCGGCGAGGTGACCCTGCGCCTGCTGATCAGCGGGGACACGCTGCTCGACCGGGAGCTCGCCGAGATTCCGCGCCGCTTCCCCGACCTCGACCTCGGCATCGTCCACCTCGGCGGCACCCGGCTGCTGCGGCTGCTCCCGGCCTCGATGACCGGCCGCGAGGGCGCCCGCTGGGTGACCGCGATGCGCCCCCGCCGGGTGCTGCCGGTGCACTTCGACGACTACACCGTGTTCCGCTCACCGCTCGCCGACTTCCGGCGGGAGATCGAGCGCACGCCGTACGCCGGGCGGGTGGTCTACCTGGACCGGGGGGAGAGCGTGGAGCTCACCCCGCGGCCGTCCGCGGCGCAGCCGCAGCCGGGCTGAGGCCGCGCGGTACGGCACGGCCGCGCCGGGCCGGTCAGAACGCGCGGTGCGTCCACCTGCCGCCGAGCAGGGTGCCGACCACCTCGATGTGGCGCAGCCGCGCCGGGTCGACCGCGGCCGGGTCGTCGGCGACGATCATCAGGTCGGCCACGTCGCCGACGTGCACGCCGTCGCGGCCGCGGGCGGACGCCCGCAGCGCGTCTCGCAGCGAGATCGCCTGCTCCGGGTGCCACGGCTCCCGGTCGTCGTCGGTGCGCGCGGTCGCCGCCTGGATGCCGTCCCACGGGTCGAGCGGCGCGACCGGCGCGTCCGAGCCGAGCTCCAGCGTCGCCCCGGCCCGCAGCAGGTCGGCGTACGCGTAGGCCCGCCCGGTACGGCCCGGCCACTGCCGCTCGGCCACGTCCCGGTCGTCCGGCGCGTGGGCGGGCTGCACGCTCGTGATCAGCCCGGGCCGGGCGAACCGGGCGGCGTCGCCGGGGCGCAGCAGCTGGGCGTGCTCGATCCGGCCGGGGCAGCCGATGCGCTCGTAGGCGGACAGCGCGATGTCCACCGCGAGGTCGCCGATCGCGTGCACGGCGGGGTGCAGCCCGTGCTCGGCGGCGCGGCGCATCGTCGCCTCCAGCTCCTCGGGCGGGGTCTCCAGGCTGCCGTGGCCGCCGCCGGACGGGTAGGGGTCGGCGCAGTAGGCGGTCCGGGTGTTGAGCGAGCCGTCCACGAACATCTTCACCGGGCCGACCGTGAGCAGCCCGTCCCCGCCGGGCACCGCCTCGCCGGTGCGCACCCCGGCGGCGATCGCCTCGTCCAGCCGGTCCCGCGGGATCGAGCAGATCACCCGCACGTCCAGCCGGTGCCCGGCGACCCGGCGGCGCCAGTCGGCGAGGTTGTCGGCGTACTCGAAGTCGAGCACCCCGACCACGCCGCGCGCCGCGGCCGCGGTCATCGCCTCGGCCACCCAGCGGTCGAGCTCGCCCTCGGCCGGGGGCGGGAGCGCGGCCATCGCCGTGTAGCACTCGTGCTCGCGCAGCACCCCGGTCGGGTGGTCGCCGCGGCCGATCGCGGCGAGCGCGGCCGGGCTGAACCAGGCGGTGTGCAGGTCGTTGCTGACCAGCACGGTCGGCCGGCCCGGGGCGACCGCCTCCAGCAGCGACTTGTGCGGCTCGTCCGGCCACAGCGCGTCGCGGAAGCCGAACCCGACCGTGAAGCCGGTGCCGTCCCGGACCAGCTCGGCGGCCTCCTTCGCCGACCGGGCCCCGCTCACGTCGATGCGGCGGCGGGTCTGCGCCCACTGCGCCGCGTGCACGTGGCAGTCCCACAGGCCGGGCAGGAGCGTGGCGCCGCCGAGGTTCACCGTCTCGTCCGCGGGCGGCGTCGCCGTGCCGATCTCCGCCACCCTGCCGTCGGCGATCAGGACGTTCCGGACCGGGCCCTGCAGCCCGACCCGGACCTCACGCAGCAGAACAGATGACATGCGGCCGACGTTAGTCGGCCCGGCGTTCGCGCTCATCGTGCAGATGCGACGACCGGGCGGCCCGGCCTCGTCGACGCCTGCCGGGGCGGCCCGGCACGGACCGGACCAGGCCGTCTATCCTGTGTCGATGTCGCGGCGCCCGCCCGCGCGCAGGCCACCGGCCGCCGCCGCGGCCCCGGGCGAGGCGGGATTCGCCGGTTCCGGCGGGTGCGCCCTGGGCGGGCCACCCGGCCCCGGCACGCCCGTCGTCCGCCGCCGCACCGGCTCGCCGTCCGCCGCCGCCTCGGACGCCCGGCCGGCCTCGCCGTGCCGCGCCCGGCCGTACCTTCCCACCGGCCCGGACATGCCGGGGCGCGTCGCCACGGAGGGGCGGCAAGCGACAAGCAACGTATTTCCGTCGGGACTTTCGCCCCTTTAGATCCTTTTTGGGGTGCTGCAGATTCACAACAGGTGCCGCCGGTGCGGATGCGTCGTCGGCGGCGTGCGCCCTTCGCTAACGACCCTCACGCATCCATCCCGATCGGAGTGACGGCATGGCCAAGATCGTAGGCGGGATCGCTGCGTCGCACACCCCGACCATCGGTTTCGCCAAGGACGCGCGCAAGCAGAACGAACCCGGCTGGGCGCCGATCTTCGAAGGCTTCGACAAGGTCCGGGACTGGCTGACCCGGCAGCGGGTCGACGTCCTGTTCATGACCTACAACGACCACATCACGTCGTTCTTCTTCGATCACTACTCGGCCTTCGCGCTCGGGGTCGACGAGATCTACCACCCCGCGGACGAGGGCGGCAGGCCGCGTGAGGTACCGCCGGTGAAGGGGCACGCCGAACTCGCCCGGCACATCGGGTACGCGCTCATGGCCGACGAGTTCGACATGTCGTTCTTCCAGGGCAAACCGCTCGACCACGGCATCCTGTCGCCGCTGTCGGTGCTCGGCGACGAGACCGGCAAATGGCACGGCAGCATCGTGCCGCTGCAGGTCGGCGTGCTGCAGCTCCCGGTGCCGAGCGCCCGGCGGTGCTACAGGCTCGGCAAGTCGCTGCGCAAGGCGATCCAGAGCTTCCCGGACGACGACCTGCGCGTCGCGATCGTGGCGACCGGCGGCATGTCCCACCAGGTGCACGGCGAGCGCGCCGGCTTCCTCAACGAGGAGTGGGACAACGAGTTCATCCACCTGCTCGAGACCGAGCCGGAGAAGCTCGCGAACATGCGCCTCGCCGAGTACGCGCGGCTCGGCGGCATGGAGGGCTCGGAGGTCATCACCTGGCTGATCATGCGCGGCGCGCTCTCCGACACGGTGACCAAGGTGCACCAGCAGACCTACGCCCCCTCGGTCACCAACATCGCGACCCTGATCTTCGAGGACATCGGCGACGAGCCCGACCCGGAGGAGCTCGCCGCGTACCGCGAGCACATCTACGCCGAGTACCGGGGCGCCGAGGAGCTGCCCGGCACCTACCCGTACACGCTCGAGCGCAGCCGCAAGGGCTTCCGCATCAACGACTTCCTGCACCGGCTGATCGAGCCGGCGCACCGCGAGCGGTTCCTCAACGACTTCGAGGCGCTCGCCGACGAGTACGGCCTCACCGAGGAGGAGAAGGACCTGATCCGGCGCCGCGACTGGATCGGGCTCATCCGGTACGGCGCGATCTTCTTCGTGCTGGAGAAGATGGCCGCCGTGCTCGGCGTCTCCAACCCGGAGGTGTACGCGGCGTTCCGCGGCGAGACCCTCGAGCAGTTCCTCGCCACCCGTAAGGTCGCGATGACCTACGGCGTCGGCGCGGGCGGCACGACCGGAGGCGAGCGGTCGTCCGGTTCCTGACCGGCGGATCGACCCCTTTTCCCCACTCCTCTTCCCCTCTTCCGGAGGGCCCGGCCCTGGCCGGCGCGCGCGGCGGTCGCGCCGGCCAGGGCCGGCCGCATGCGTGCGCCGGAACACCACGGGCGGCGTGGACGTTCCCCGGAAAGTGGTTGATAATTCAACCAACCGAAAGGGGGACCCCATGCCCGCGATCACAGCCGACACCCTCACCCTTCCGCGCATCCCCGCGCCCGACCCCGCGACCGTCGAGCAGCGTCCGGTCCGGCAGGTGACGACCGCGCCCAGCGGGCTCGAGGGCGAGGGCTTCCCGGTACGGCGGGCCTTCGCCGGCGTGTCCCTCGCCGACCTCGACCCGTTCGTCCACATGGACCAGATGGGCGAGGTGGAGTACGCGCCGGGCGAGCCCAAGGGCACGCCGTGGCACCCGCACCGCGGCTTCGAGACCGTCACGTACATGATCGACGGGATCATCGAGCACCAGGACTCGCACGGCGGCGGCGGGGTGATCACCAACGGCGACACCCAGTGGATGACCGCGGGCTCCGGCATCCTCCACATCGAGCGGCCGCCCGAGCACCTCGTCGCCTCCGGCGGGCTGTTCCACGGCATCCAGCTCTGGGTGAACCTGCCGCGGGCGAACAAGTTCAACCCGCCGCGTTACCAGGACATCCGCGGCAGGGAGGCGGTGCTGCTCTCCTCCGACGACGGCGGCACGCTGCTGCGGCTGATCGCGGGCGAGGTCGCCGGGCACACCGGCCCGGGCGCCACGTTCACCCCGATCACCATGATCCACGCGACGGTGAGCCCGGGGGCGCGGCTGAGCATGCCGTGGAACCCCGGCTTCAACGCGCTCGCCTACATCCTCGCCGGGCGGGGCGCGGTCGGGGTGGACCGGCGGCCGATCCACAAGGGGCAGCTCGCCGTGTTCGGCCCGGGCGGGGCGATCACCCTGTTCGCCGACCGCACCCAGTCCTCGGCCGAGCCCAACCTCGAGGTGCTGCTGCTCGGCGGCCGGCCGATCCGCGAGCCCGTGGTGCACTACGGGCCGTTCGTGATGAACACCAAGGCCGAGATCATCCAGGCGATCGAGGACTACCAGGCCGGCCGGTTCGGCGTGATCCCGGCCGAGACCATGCCGCACGCCGGCGGCGAGGCCCCGCCTGCGTGACGCGCGGCGGAGCAAGGCCCGCGACGCGCCGCGGGCGGCCCGCTACGCCCGGCCGGGCGGGCGCCGCCCGTCGCCCGCGGCGAGCGCGTTGAGCGTCCCGGTGGCGTCGCGCAGCCAGTCGGCGATCACCTCGAGCTCGGCCTCCGAGTAGCGCGCGTGCAGCGCGAGCATCGCCGCGCGGATGCGCTCGGGGAGGGCGGAGGCCGGTGCGGCGGCGGCGAGCTCGGCCGGCCGTACCACGACCTTGCGCCGGTCGGCCGGGTGCGGGGCGCGGGTCACCAGGCCGCGCGCCTCCAGCCGGTCGATGAGCGCGGTCACCGACCCGGTGGCGAGCCGGAGGCACCGCGCGATCTCGCCGGGCGTCATCGGCCCCTCGATGCGCAGCAGCATGTACGCCTGGAAGTCGTTGGGGCCCAGTCCGAAACTCACCGACAGGGCGTGCAGCAGCCGGACCACCCCGGCCGCGAGCCGCAGCCCGCTCTCCTGGATCTCCGCGTAGCAGTGCTCCCGGGAGCGCACGGGGCGGCCGTCGTGTGGTGTCTCCCGCCCGCCGTTCATCCGTCTCCCTAGGTGTCGCCCGCAATTTTACGGGCAGCACTGGCGTCGGCCGGTCACCCCGCCGCGGACCCGAGGCGGGGTCCGTGTAGGTTGACTTTCTCGAAAATCGAGAGAATCGCTTTCCTAACCGACTTTCCTAACCGAAAGGGAACGGATGACCACCGACGATGCCCCGGGCGGGGGGACCGCGACCCTGCCCGCCTCCGCGCCGGAGCGGAGCAGGACCCGGCGCCACCGCTGGTGGTACGGCGCGGCCGCGCTCCTCGCCCTCGTGTGGCTGTTCGGCGTCGGCCCGCTCGGCGCGTTCATGGGCAGGCTCACCGAGGTGCAGACGAACGACCAGGCGAGCTTCCTGCCGATCAGCGCCGAGTCGACCGAGGTGACCGAGGCGCGTAAGGCGTTCCAGGGCAGCGCGACGATGCCCGCCATCGTCGTCTACTCCGACTCCGCGCCGCTGGGCCCGGAGCGCCTCGGCCAGATCGCCCAGGACGCCCAGCGCATCGCGGGCGAGCCGTACGTCGCCGGGCAGGTCGCGGGTCCCATCCCCGGCACCGAGGACCGGAGCGTCGCCCAGCTCATCGTCCCCCTCACCAACGAGGGCAACGTCGGCGACCACGTGGAGAGCCTGCGCGAGCTGCTCGCCGGCACCGCCGCACAGGGCGCCACCGTGCAGGTCGCCGGCCCGGCCGCGCTCAGCGCCGACCTCAAGGCCGCGTTCGGCGGGGTGGACGGCACGCTGCTCGCGGTCGCGCTCGGCGCGGTGCTGATCATCCTGATCCTCGTCTACCGGTCGCCGCTGCTGCCGCTTGTCGTGATCCTCGGCGCGATGCTCGCGCTCGTGCTCGCCGCCACGGTCGTCTACTTCGTGGCCGACGCGGGCTGGATCGAGCTGAACGGCCAGAGCCAGGGCATCCTGTTCATCCTCGTCGTCGGCGCGTGCACCGACTACGCGCTGCTGCTCGTGGCCCGCTACCGGGAGGCGCTGCAGGAGCACGAGCGGCCGATCGACGCGATCCGGGTCGCGGTGCGCGGCACCTACGAGCCGATCCTCGCCTCCGGCGGCACGGTGATCCTCGGCGTGCTGTGCCTGCTCGCCAGCGACCTCGCCTCCAACCGCGGCCTCGGGCCGGTCGCCGCGCTCGGCATCGCCGCCGCGCTCGTCGCCGCGTTCACCTTCCTGCCCGCGGTGTTGCTGCTGCTCGGCCGGGCCGCGTTCTGGCCGCTCAGGCCGCGGCCGTCCGCCGACCGGGCGGTGGCCGGCAGCACCGAGGAGGTCGTGCGCGCGCACCGGCTGTGGGGGCGGATCGCCGCCGCGGTGCGCGCCCGGCCCCGGACCTGGTGGGTGGCGACCGCGGTGGTGCTCGCCGCGGCCGCGGCGTTCGTGCCGCAGTTCCGCGCCGAGGGCACCTCGCAGTACGACGTGTTCCGCACCGAGGTCGAGGCGGTCGCGGGCCAGCGCATGCTGGAGCGCGGCTTCGGCGCGGCGAGCGCGGCGAACCCGGCGATCATCATCGCGAACGCCGACAAGGCCGCCGAGGTGACCCGCGCCGCCCAGGGCGTGCCGGGCGTCACCCAGGTCACGCCGTACGCCGAGGGCGAGGGCGCCGAGCCCAAGGTGGTGGACGGCCGGGTGATGCTCAACGCCGTCCTCGCCGAGCCGGCCGAGTCGAAGGCCGCGGTGGAGATCGTGCGCGACCTGCGGGCCGCGGTGCACGCGGTGCCCGGCGCGGACGCGAAGGTGGGCGGGATCACCGCGGTGAACCTCGACACGCTCGACACCGCCTCGCGCGACCTGCGGGTGGTGATCCCGCTCGTGCTCGGCGTGGTGCTGATCGTGCTGATCGTGCTGCTGCGCGCGCTCGTCGCGCCGCTGCTGCTCATCGCCACCACCGTGCTGTCGTTCGCGTCGGCGCTCGGCGTGGGCGCGCTCGTCTTCGATCACCTGCTCGACCTGCCGGGCGCGGACCCCGGGGTGCCGCTGTACGCGTTCGTGTTCCTGGTGGCGCTGGGGATCGACTACAACATCTTCATCATGACCCGGGCGCGGGAGGAGACGATCCGGCACGGGCACCGGGACGGCGTGATCCGCGCCCTCACCCTCACCGGCGGGGTGATCACCTCGGCCGGCATCGTGCTCGCGGCCACGTTCGCCGCGCTCGTGGTGCTGCCGCTGCTCTTCCTGCTCCAGCTCGCCTTCCTCGTTGCGTTCGGCGTGCTGCTCGACGCGCTGGTCGTCCGCTCGCTGCTCGTCCCGGCGCTGTCGCTGGACGTGGGCCGGACGATGTGGTGGCCGAGCCGGCTCGCCCGGAAGTCCTGACAGTACCCACTTCGCATCCGAATAATTCGTAAGATCGCAGAAAACTTTCGGCCGTTTGACTCCTGTAGTCGGCGGCCGAAAGTTGTTTCTCCGCACCACCTGGCAGGGGACCGGGTGAGGGTTTGGTCGGATATCCGTGGCCAATCTGGGACGATGGGGATATTCATGTGAATCATTAGCAACGGTTACGTTACAGAGATATTTCTCAGAGTGTTGACAGTTGGTGAAGTGGGTCCGATACTTTCGAGCTAGTTCCGATAGTTTTCGATACGCCGGCACATCGAACGCATCGGACGAGTAGCGCGCAACGTCGGTTTTCCGCCGCCTGCCGCGGAGCGGCCGGAGAACCCCCGCGTGTTGCGGCATCGGTGCCGGTCCGCCATCCCCCCGCCGGCCGCGCCTCGGCCGCGACACGCCAGCCCCCATCGGCCCTTCTCAACGAGGAAGCCGTATGAACGAACCCCTCACCGTGAAACAGGCCAGGCGCCGCACCCGTCTCGGCCTCCGGCGCATCGTGACCGGCGCCTTCGCCCTGGCGCTCGCCATCGCCGGTGCGCTGCTGCCCGGTACGGCCCACGCGGACACCACGATCACGCAGAACCAGACCGGGTACGACAACGGGTACTTCTACTCGTTCTGGACCGACGCGCCCGGGACCGTCTCGATGACCCTCCACTCGGGCGGCAGCTACAGCACCCAGTGGCGGAACACCGGGAACTTTGTCGCCGGTAAGGGCTGGGCCACCGGCGGGCGGCGGACCGTGACCTACAACGCCACCTTCAACCCGTCGGGCAACGCCTACCTCGCGCTGTACGGCTGGACCAGGAACCCGCTGGTCGAGTACTACATCGTCGAGAGCTGGGGCACCTACCGGCCCACCGGCACCTACAAGGGCACCGTCACCACCGACGGCGGCACGTACGACATCTACGAGACCTGGCGGTACAACGCGCCCTCCATCGAGGGCACCCGGACGTTCCAGCAGTTCTGGAGCGTGCGCCAGCAGAAGCGGACCAGCGGCACCATCACCGTCGGCAACCACTTCGACGCGTGGGCCCGGGCCGGCCTGAACCTGGGCAGCCACGACTACCAGATCCTGGCGACCGAGGGCTACCAGAGCAGCGGTAGCTCCACCGTCACCATCGGCTCCAGCGGCGGCGACCCGGGCGGCGGCGACCCGGGCGGCGGCAACCCGGGCGGCGGCTGCACCGCGACGCTGTCGCAGGGCGAGGTGTGGAGCGACCGCTACAACCTCAACGTCTCGGTCTCCGGCTCGAACAACTGGACAGTCCGGATGGAGGTGCCCTACCCGGCCCGCATCATCGCCACCTGGAACATCTCCGCCCAGTGGCCGGAATCCCAGGTCCTCATCGCCAGACCTAACGGCAACGGCAACAACTGGGGCGTGACGATCCAACACAACGGCAACTGGACCTGGCCGACGGTCACCTGTACCGCGAACTGAGTCAGGGCCCCTCACCGGTGGCGCGGCGGCTCCCGGCCGTCGCGCCACCGCGTTCTGTCACGGTTCTGTCATGCCCGGCCCGGCTCGCCGGGGCACCCGCTCCCGGCGAGCCGGGCGCATCGGCCGGGCGTCAGGACGAGGGCAGCACGCCGAGGCGGGTCAGCAGCTCCCGGGCGACCGGGATGCGCTTGTCGGCGTCGGCGTCCTTGACCACGTCGATGTTGAGGGCGAACGTGTACAGCCGTCCGCCGCGCTCCACCCAGCCGACCCACCAGCCGATGCCCGGCTCGGTCGCCGACCCCCAGCCGGTCTTGGCGTAGAGCGCGTACTTCTTGGTCTGCTCGACCTTCACCAGCTCGCGCACGGTTCGCTGGTGCTTCTTCGAGGCCGGGAGCCGCAGCCGGGCGAGCTTGGACAGGAAGCGGGTCTGCTCCACCGCCGAGATCTTCAGCGGCCCGTCGAGCCAGAACCGGTCCACCTTCGTGCCGACCTGGCGGTTGCCGTAGCCGAGGCGGTGCAGCCACTGCCGCTCCCGCTTGATGCCGATCCGGCGGGCGAGCGTCTGGAACACCGGGACGTTCGATACCTTGATCGCGTCCCGCAGGTTCATGTCCTGCTCCCACTCGGGGATCGGCTGCGGCTCCCCGCCGTACGGGATCACCTCGTTCTCGTCGGCGACGGCGCCGGTCTCCAGCGCGATCAGGGCGTGCGGAATCTTGAAGGTCGAGGCCGGGATCAGCCGCCGGTTCGCCCGCGCCCGGTCGACCACGACGGTCCGGTTCCGCGCCACGTCGAGCAGCGCGAACGTGCCGGTCACGCCGGCCTTGCGGAAGACCTGCCGCAGATCGTCGCGGACGACCACCCGGCCGCCCTCGGCCGCGTGCCCCGCGGCCGCCGCGGTCGCGGCCGTCCCGGCACCGGCGTACGCGGCGCCGCCGGTGAGCGGCACGGTCGCCGCGGCCAGTACGGCGACGCCCAGCATGGCGCGCAGCCGCAGGCCGCGCAGCGGAGGTCGGCGATGACCCATTTGGCCCCCTTGCTCTCATCGTGAAAACGAACCTGTCGATCAGATCAGGCCGCGGGGGCCGCCGTCCACCGAATCTGAAGAAATGTCGCGTTTATCCGCGTATACAACCGCCTGTGGCAGGCCGGTCCGGGCCGCCGGGAGCGGCCCTGCCCGGTGCGGTCCTACTCGGTGCGGCCCTGCTCAGTGCCGCACTGCTGCAGCCAGGCGAAGACCACCTTGCCGAAGTTCACCATCATCGTGTGCGGCCGCCGGCCGGCGGTCTGGCTGACCTGCAGCCCGACCACCCGGCCGTCCTGCATCCAGGCGGCCAGGTCGCCCTCGCTCGGCGGCTCGCCGTGGCCCCGCAGCGTCAGGTCGTGGGGCTGCCCGGCCACCCGCAGGTGCAGCTCGTACGTCGGCTCGAATCCCGCCATCGTCCGCCTCCAAGGGGCGTGGTCGCCACGACGAAGGGCGCGCGCCGGCTCCGAGCCGGAACTCGCCGCCTTCCCGCCCGATGCGATGCCCGGGGGCCGGTGTCGCCGTCCTCGACCAGCCGGGCTGCCCCGGTACCGAGGAAGTATTCAAAGCCGCACAAACCTGGATGAACCAGTCCGGTGAGCGGCCGGCCGAGATTGCCGTGACCGGCGAGGGGGCATACGGATCACCGTGCACACGCCGGACCGGCCCGGCACGTCCGCGACGCCGCGTTCCCGCGGTGGTCACGTGCCCGGGCCCGCTCCTGGGAGGACACCAATGACGGACACGGTCACGGTCGCCGAGGGCTTCCACTTCCTGGAGTCGCCGCGGTGGCGCGACGGGCGGCTCTGGTTCTCCGACTTCTACGGCCACCGGGTGTACTCGATGCGCGAGGACGGGTCGGACCTGCGCCCCGAGGCCCACGTTCCCGGCCAGCCGTCCGGCCTCGGCTGGCTGCCCGACGGCCGGCTGCTCGTCGTGTCGATGCGGGACCACACGGTGCTGCGCCGCGAGGTGGACGGCACCCTCGTCGTCCACGGCGACCTCGGCGATCTCCCCGGGCACGCCAACGACATGGTGGTGGACGCCCAGGGGCGCGCGTACGTCGGGGACTTCGGCTTCGACCTCATGGCCGGGGAGCCGATACGGCCGACCTCGCTGCACCGGGTGGACCCGGACGGCCGGGTGACCGAGGTCGCCGACGAGCTGTGGTTCCCCAACGGCTGCGCGATCACCCCGGACAACGTGCTGCTCGTCGTCGAGACCTTCGGCAACCGGGTCACCGCCTTCGACATCGCCCCGGACGGCTCGCTGGCCAACCGGCGCGTGTGGGCCGAGTTTGGCCCGCTCCCGGCCGAGCGCGCGCTCGACAACGCGCTCGGCTCGCTGCGCGTCGCGGGCGACGGTGCCTGCCTCGACGCCGCGGGCGGGCTGTGGATCGCCGACGCGCTCGGCAACCGGCTGGTCCGGGTGGTCGAGGGCGGCGCGATCACCGACGAGATCAAGCCCGACACCCCGGTGTACGCCTGCGCCCTCGGCGGCGCCGCGGGCACCACGCTGTTCGCCTGCGCCGCGCCCGACTTCTTCGAGGAGCCCCGCAAGGCGGCCCGCGAGGCGCGCATGATCGCGATCGAGGTCGCGATCCCCGCGGCCTGACGACCGGGACGAGCGCCGCCGCGCCGTCAGGGCCCGCGGGGCCGCCGGATCAGGCGGCCCGTCCCGTGGGGAGGCCCGGAGCCCGGGGCGCGGCGGCCCGCTCGGTGAGCAGGAACGCGCCGTGTACGGCCATGGCCAGGCCGGTCAGCGTCTCGACGAGCCGCACCAGGGCGATCGCGCCGCCGGGTCCGCCGCCGAGCCCGGTCGCGGCCAGGGCGGTCGCCGTGCCGTACAACCCCCAGGCGAACAGCCCGCCCGCGCCCAGCCACGCGACGAGCAGGGGACGCCAGAACGGTACGGCGCGGCGCGCGCCGGCGATGGCGAGGAGGGCGAGCCCGGCGGCGATGGTGAGCAGGCCCCGGTAGCCCTCCTGCACGACGGTGGCGAGGGTGCGCGTGGCCGACGGGGCGAGCCCGGCGGTGCCGCCGAAGGCCCAGTAGAGGTGGAGGCCGCCGAGCGGCACCGTCACCGCCAGCACGCCCCTGGCGAAGAGCACGTGCAGCCGCGCGGTCGCGGTGGCGGGGGAGTGGCTGAGCGGGGCGGTGAACACGGCCGGCCAGCGGTCCCGGGCGTACAGGGCGAAGGCGACCATGAGCCCGACGCCCTGGACCAGGAAGGCGAGGTAGACCACGGCGTACACCCAGGGCTGGATCGGGCCGCCCGAGTCGAACAGGCCGGGCCCCTCGAGCAGTACGGCGAGCGGCACGACCGCCACGACGTCGCCGAGCAGGCCGGTGCCGACGAACATCGGCACCAGCACCAGCCAGGCGGGCAGCCGCATGCCCCAGGACGTGGTGAACGCGACCGCGAGGGTCAGGGCGACGGCGCCCATGCCGAACGTCACGGCGTTGAGCGCGGCGAGGGCGGGGTCGTCGCCGAAGCCGGGGTCGTCGATGCCGACCCGGCTGCCCGTCATCCAGAGGATCTTGATCGTGAGGTACGGCAACATGGCCGCGGCGGCCACGCCCGCGGCGGTGATACGGCCGATGCCGGCCTTCGCATGAGCCACACCCCCATGGTGATCCCCACCCCGCCCGGATCCTCCTCCGCACAGCCGATCTCGGCCCTCGTCCCCGAGGAGGACCGCCTCCCGCGGATCTCGTCCACCCCGCCGACGGCGCCCGAGGTACGGCGGGCCGCGGCGGTGCCGTCCGGTACCACCAATTCGGCGATACGGCGCATTCCCGTCACGCTACGCTGCCGACGGTACGAGGAAAGGCAGGCCGACCATGACAGAGGCTGGCTTCTGGGCCGCGGTGGAGCGTCATCTCGTCCGGTACGGCGGGGCCTTCACGCCGCGGATCATCGAGCGGGCGAAGGGCTCGTACGTCTACGACTCCGCGGGCAACGCGATCCTCGACTTCACCTCGGGCCAGATGAGCGCGGTGCTCGGCCACGCCCACCCGGAGATCGTCGCCGCGGTCACCGAGGCGGTGACCACCCTCGACCACCTCTACAGCGGCATGCTGAGCCGCCCGGTGGTGGAGTTCGCCGAGCGGCTCGCCGCCACGCTGCCGCCCTCGCTGTCGAAGGTGTGCCTGCTCACCACCGGCGCCGAGTCGAACGAGTTCGCCATCAAGATGGCGAAGCTGTACACCGGCGGCCACGAG
>QGUZ01000382.1 GCA_003242605.1 Actinomycetota bacterium | reverse complement strand
CGCCGCCCGGACGTGCGAAGCTGGTCCCATGCGCATCCAGGTCGCCCAGCAGCCCGAGGCCGACGACCTGCTCGGCCGCGATCCGTTGGCGCTGCTCATCGGCATGCTCCTCGACCAGCAGGTTCCCATGGAGAGGGCGTTCACGGGACCGTACACGATCGCCGTACGCCTAGGTCGCGATCATATCTCCGGGCTGGACGCGCACGAGATCGCCGCATACGATCCGGAAGCATTCGCCGAGCTGCTCGCGCGCAAGCCCGCGGTGCACCGGTACCCCAAGGCGATGGCGCAGCGGGTGCAGCGGCTGGCCGCGTACCTCGTCGAGCACTACGGCGGCAAGGCGGAGGCGATCTGGGCGGACGTGGCCGACGGCGCGGAGCTGCTGCGTCGCCTGATGGCGCTGCCGGGCTTCGGAGAACAGAAGGCGCAGATCTTCGTGGCGCTGCTGGGCAAGCGGCTGGGCGTCCGCCCTCCCGGCTGGCGCGAGGCCGCCGGGCCGTACGGGGAGGAGGGAGTTCATCGTTCCGTGGCCGACGTGGTCGACGCCGAGAGCCTGGCGAAGGTTCGTCAGGCCAAGCGGGAGGCCAAGCGGGCCATCAGGAAGTAGGCTGATCTTGCGGCGTACGGCGGGTGAGCTTGCGGCGTACGGCGGGCGCGATTCTGACGCGATCTGACAGGATGCGTTGACCGCACGGCGGCCGGGACTTCCGTCCGCGTATGCCCATCGCCGATGATGTAGGGCAGGTCCAACCCTGCCAAGAACCACAGTTATGGAGATGTGCCTCGTGGGAGACCCTGGCACGCGACGGAGGTGCCGACCATGAGTGCGGAGCCCTCCGTTCCCCCTCCCCAGGAGTCGGGTGTGGACATCTCGGATTCCGCCCTGCTGAGGGGCATCACGGCGGAGGCCCCCTTCGCCTTCGCCGTCTTCGACGTCGAGGGCCGTTTCCAGCGTGTGAACGAGGCCTTCACCGACCTCACCGGGCTGCCCGTGGACCGGCACCTCGGACGCCTGCCCGAGGAGTTCCTGCCGGCGGACCTCGCGGCGGTGATGTCCGGTGCGGTGCGCAGGGTGGTCGCCGAGGACCGTCCGGTGGCCGACGGTGACGTCCGCACGCGCCTGCAGGACGGCGAGACCCGGTACTGGTCGCTGGTCTTCTTCCCGGCCCGGGACGACAAGCGCCGGCTCGTCGGCGTGGGCATGTTCGGCTCGGACGTCACCGAGCGGCAGCGGCAGGAGGACGAGCTGCGCCGCAACGAGGAGCGGTACCGCTCCCTGGTGGAGTCCCAGCAGCAGCTGGTGTGGATCACCAAGCCGAGCGGCGCGGTGGAGGAGGACGCCCCGCAGTGGCGGGCGGTCACCGGGCAGGGTCTGGAGGAGTACTTCGCCCACGGCTGGCTCGGCGCCGTCCACCCCGACGACCGGGCGAGCACGGAGGAGGCGTGGCGCGAGGCGCTGCGCGGCCGCACGATGTTCGAGTGGAGCTACCGGGTGCGCACCCGGGCGAGCGGCTACCGCTACTTCGAGGTGCGGGCGGTGCCGATCGTGCGGAACGGCAGGGTCGTCGAGTGGGTGGGCGCCAACACCGACGTCACCGCGCAGCGCGAGGCCGAGGAGATGCGCGGCAGGCTCACCGACCAGCTCGGCGCGGCGGCGCTGCGCACCGCCCGGCTGCAGGGCGCGACCGCGATGCTCGCCGAGGCGCTCACGGTGGAGCAGGTCGTGCAGGTGATCATCGACGTGGGCCGTACCGCGCTCGCCGCCGACCGGTCGGCGGTCGCGCTGCTCGACGCGGACCGCGGCGCGCTGCGCCTGATCAACGGCGGCGGCATCCCCGACCTGCAGGGCATCTCCGGGGATGAGATCCCGCTCGACCACACGAACGTGCTCACCATGGCGGTGAACAGCCGCCGCCCGGTGTTCGCCGAGTCGCCGGAGCACCTGCGCCAGCAGCTCGCCGACGCGGGCGCCGACGAGAGCGTGATCAAGGCGGTGCTCGCCAGCGACGAGCGCGCCTGGGTGGGCCTGCCGCTGCTCGCCGCCGGGCGGGCGCTGGGCGCGCTGCGGTTCTCGTTCACCCGGACCCAGAAGATCTCCCCGGAGGACGGGGTCTTCCTCGAGGCGCTCGCCGGCCAGTGCGCGCTCGCGGTGGAGCGGGCGACGCTGTTCGAGCGCGAGCACTCCACGGCCGAGACGCTCCAGCGCAGCCTGCTGCCCGACCGCCTGCCGGTGGTGAAGGGCCTGATGCTCGCGCAGCGGTTCCGCTCCGGCAGCCGCCACGTGCAGGTCGGCGGCGACTGGTACGACGCGTTCGTGCTGCAGGACGGCCGGGTGGCGGCCGTCGTCGGCGACGTGATGGGCAAGGGCGTGAAGGCCGCCGCGGGCATGGGCCGGATCCGCAACGCGGTGCGCGCGCTCGCGCTCACCAACCCGCCGCCCGCCGCGGTGCTCACCGGCCTGGACCGGGTGTTCGAGGCGACCGAGGAGGAAGAGCAGGTCACGACCCTCGCCTACATGATCGTCGAGCCGGGCACCGGGGAGGGCACGCTCGCCCTCGCCGGTCATCCGCCGCCGCTGCTCGTCTCCCCGCAGGGCACGCCGATGCTGTGCGACGCGGAGGCGGGCACGCCGCTGGGGCTGCCCACGAGCCGCCGCCAGTTCCGGTTCTCGGTGCCGCCCGGCCACACCGCGGTTCTCTACTCGGACGGGCTCGTCGAGAACCGCAAGCGCGGGTTGGACGCGGGTCTCGCCGAACTTTGCTCAGTCGTTACCGAAGCTCCACCTGAAGTTGTCACCAACCCGCACATGCTCCTCGACTTCCTGGTGGATCGCATGTTGGCGGGGTATGAACAGGACGATGACGTAACGGTGTTGGCCATTCATGTCCCTCCGACCACGAAGAGTGACTGAATGAAACAGTCATAACGGTTGCTTTCGGGTATCGGTGACCCGGTCGCGTACGCACTACTGCCTCTCTCGGCCTAGGGTGGATGACAACCGACGGGAGGCGGCCGTGCCACGCGGGGTGTCGTGCCAGAATGCTGAGCAGGTGCGTCGCGGTTCGAGCGGCCTCACCACCTGGGTCCATCTTCGCCATGCGTTGTTCGAGAGGTGTTCGTGTCGCCTGCAAGTTCGACTCGCTCGAAGCCAACAGAGCTGAACGAGCCCGTCATTCAGCGACTGATCGAGCGTGGGCGCTCGCAGGGTTTCCTCGAGTCTGAGGATGTTCGTAAGGCCTTCGAGGAGGCGGACATCCCGCTGTCGCACGCCGCTCAGTTCCTCCGCAACCTCAGCAAGGAGGGTGTGACCGTCGTGGTGACCGCCGCCGACGCCGCCGCGCCCAAGCGGTCGCGGAGCTCGAGCAAGCGTCGGTCCACCACGTCCACGAGGCGGTCGAAGACCGCCGCGGCGACCGCCAAGGAGCAGTCCGACACGGTCACCGCGGTGGTGAGCGACGCGGAGTCCGCCTCCGGCACCAAGTCGGCGGCCAAGTCGACGAAGTCGTCGGCGAAGTCGACGAGGTCGACCTCCGCGAAGTCCACCGCGAAGTCGGCCTCCAAGTCGACCGCGAAGTCGACGACGAAGAAGGAGACCGCGAAGAAGACGACGGAGAAGTCGTCCACGACCCGGTCGCGGAAGAAGTCCGAGACCACTCCGGCCGCCGCGAAGATCGACGCCAAGCCCGCGCTCGACCTGCCCGAGGACGAGGTCGACCTCGACCTTGACACCGACCTCGACCTCGACGCGGACCTCGACCTGGACGACGTCGTGGAGGACGTGGACGTCGACCTCGACCTCGACGAGGACGAGGACGACGAGCCGAAGGCGTCGAAGGAGGAGGACCCCGACGACGAGGAGGTCCTCATCCTGTCCGACGACGATGACGACGCGCCCTCCGCCCAGGTCGCCGCGGCCGGTGCCACCGCCGACCCGGTGAAGGACTACCTCAAGCAGATCGGCAAGGTCCCGCTGCTCAACGCCGAGCAGGAGGTCGAGCTCGCCAAACGGATCGAGGCCGGTCTGTTCGCCGAGGAGCAGCTCAACAAGGAGGGCGACAAGCTCCCGCCGGACGTCAAGGCCGAGCTGGAGTGGATCGCGGAGGACGGCCGCCGGGCGAAGAACCACCTGCTGGAGGCGAACCTCCGCCTCGTGGTGTCGCTCGCGAAGCGGTACACGGGCCGCGGCATGCTCTTCCTGGACCTGATCCAGGAGGGCAACCTCGGCCTCATCCGCGCGGTGGAGAAGTTCGACTACACCAAGGGCTACAAGTTCTCCACCTACGCCACGTGGTGGATCCGGCAGGCGATCACCCGGGCCATGGCCGACCAGGCGCGCACCATCCGCATCCCGGTGCACATGGTCGAGGTGATCAACAAGCTCGCCCGGGTGCAGCGGCAGATGCTGCAGGACCTCG
>QGUZ01000065.1 GCA_003242605.1 Actinomycetota bacterium | reverse complement strand
CGGCTTGCTGGCCGGCAACCCTCCGTCCTGCGGCGGGGTGCCCCGGGTGAAGACCTGGCCCGGCGCGAGGTGCGTCGGGCAAGCGCGGGCCCCCCGAACGACGGGGGCCGATGGCCCCTGGGGGGTGAGACGTGTCCATTCTGAGCATTTTCGACGCTGCCAACACCGCTGAGACCGCTGCCACCGCTGCGTCCATCACGTCGTCCAACGCGTCGCCCGGTGCGTCGTCCGTTGTCGCGGGCGCTGCGCCGGGCGCCGTGACGGAGGGAGTGACGGGCGGAGTGACGAGGGCCGAGGCCGCCGACCGGCCGCTGCCCGCCGTGGTCGGCGCCGACCTGCTCGTCCCGCTCGCCGACGGGCGGCAGGTGCCGTACGCGAACCTCGACTACGCCGCGAGCGCTCCGTGTCTCGAGCCGGTGCGCGCGGCCGTCGCCGAGGCGCTGCCGGCCTACTCCAGCGTGCACCGGGGCGCCGGGTACGCCTCCCGGCTCACCACCGCCCGCTACGAGCGGGCCCGGCACACGGTGCGGGCGTTCGCGGGCGCGCGGCCCGGCGACGCCGTGGTGTTCACCCGCAACACCACCGACGCGATGAACCTGCTCGCCCGGTGCCTGCCGGAGGGCACCACGGTGGTGGTGTTCGACAGCGAGCACCACGCCTCGCTGCTGCCGTGGCCGCGCGCGGTGCGGCTCGCGCCGCCGCCGTCCCCGGGCGAGGCGGTGCGCGCCGCCGACCGGGCGCTCGCCGAGATCGACGGGCCCAAGCTGCTCGTCGTCACCGCCGCCTCGAACGTCACCGGCGAGCTGTGGCCGATCGCCGCGCTCGCGCACGTCGCGCACGAGCGCGGCGCCCGGATCGCGGTGGACGCCGCGCAGTACGCCCCGCACCGGCGGCTCGCGGTGGCCGCGCTCGACCTCGACTACGTGGCGTTCTCCGGCCACAAGCTGTACGCGCCGTTCGGCGCGGGCGCGCTGGTCGGCCGGCCGGACTGGCTCGCCCAGGCCGAGCCGTACCTGCGCGGCGGCGGGGCCACCCGGAACGTCGCCGACGAGGTGGAGTGGAGCGCCGACCCCGAGCAGCGGCACGAGGCGGGCACCCCGAACGTGCTCGGCGCGATCGCGCTCGCCGCCGCGTGCGAGGCGCTGACCGCCACCGGCTGGACCCCGATCGTGCGGCACGAGGAGCGGCTCACCGCCCGGCTGCGCGCCGGCCTGCCCGAGGGGGTGCGGGAGCTGGCGCTGTGGGGGCCGGACCACCCGCGGATCGGCGTGGTGTCGTTCACCGTGGCCGGGCACCCCGCCCGCGAGGTGGCCGAGATCCTCAGCACCGAGTACGGCATCGGCGTGCGCGACGGCAGGTTCTGCGCCCACCCGTTCGTGCGCGCGCTGCTCGGCGAGGACGGCGACTGCGCCGACGGCACCGGCGCGGCGGTCCGCGCCTCGATCGGCATCGGCACCACCGAGGAGCACATCGACCGGCTGATCACGGCGCTCCACGACATCGTGCGCCGCTGACCCCGCCCCGGCCCGGCCGCGCCCCCGCGTCCATCCCCGGTACGGCGGCGCGGCCGGAAACGCCGCGGAAGAAATCGACAAAAGGCAATAAAGCCACAGGTCAGACGAATTCGGCGAGCGGTGTGACGCGGATGACCCTGACCGAATTCCGTAAGCCGTTGACACGTATTCAGATATTTCCTACTGTTTAAATGGGTTACTGCTCAGGGCGCTCGCACGCCACACGGAAGGCGAGGTGGTCATGATCCTCCCCAGCACCGGGCGTAGGGGCGCTCCCGTCTCCCCGTACCTCGTCGCCCGGCTGCACATCGACCTGTGTCGCGTGCTCAGCGCACGGTGTCCGCGCTCCCTCGCTCGCTGATCCCGTCCGAATTCCGCCGTTTCACCGAGGGAGCACCATGCCGGAAATCGCCGCCGGCGTCGCGCTCGACGCCGTGGACACCACTGCCGACGACGCGCCGTACACCACTGCGAACTTCACTGCTTTTCCGTCGCCCTTGACCCCGGAACCGCCGCACTGTGGCGGCCCGGCCCTGGCCGGCCTCGCCGACCCGTACCCGCCCGCCGACGGCCCGGAGGCACACCGGGTCGCGGTGATCCGCGCGCTCGCCCACCACGGCGGCGTGCCGGTCTCCCGGCTGTTCCCGGCGCGGCTGCACCGGGAGATCGCCGAGCTCGACGCCGTGATCGACGAGTACGTGGCCGGGACCATCCGCCGGGTCGCCGCGGCGACCACCCAGGAGGAGTACACCGCCGAGCGGCGGCGGCTCACCGCCGTGTTCCACGAGTTCGACGGGCGGCTCGCCCGCGGCCGGTTCCTGCTCGGCCCGCAGATCACCGAGCCGGACATCCGGCTGTGGACGCTGCTGGTGCGCTACGACCGCGGCTACAACCCGTTCGCGAAGATCAGCAAGCTGCGGCTCATCGACTTCCCGCGGCTGTGGGCGTACGCCCGGGACCTGTACCAGCGCCGGCCGTTCCGGGACACCACGGACTTCGCGGCGATCGCCCGGCTGCCCGAGGCGCCGCCCCCGCCCTACTTCCACGACGCGCCCTGGCGCATCCTCGTCGAGCCGTACGTCGCCGACTGGGAGGCCCCGCACGGGCGAGAGCGCCCGTGATGGAGCCCGCCGGATTCGCCTGCGAGCAGGGCCTCGGCTACCTGTCGGCCGGGCACGTCGACCGGCTCGTGCTCGACCGGCTGCCCCCGGGGGAGCCGGTGATCGTGCGCGGCACCGGGCCCGCCTTCATGGATCTGCTGGAGCCGCTCACCGTGGGGCGCGGGGGCCGCTTCCGGCCGGGCGTCGACGGGCAGCCGGTGTACGCCGCGAGCGGTGACGAGCCGCTGCTGTTCGTCGGCTCCCGGCGCGGCGTGCCGTACCGCACGCGGATCGACCACCCGCTCGAGGTTCCGCCGCCCTACGGCGGGTTCCTGCGCGACCTGCCCGACGGGCCGGTCGACTACCGGCGCGACGTGTGGCCGCGCATCGCCAAGGAGCTCGGCTACGCCTACTACCACGAGTTGTTCCGGAGCCGCCCGGAGCGGGTGCGCATGCGCTGGGCGGAGTTCGCCGCGGCGTACGCCGCCGAGCCGTGGGACGGCAAGGCGATGCGGGCGCTCATCCGGCGGGCCGTGCCCGGGCACGGCGACCGGCTCGACCTCGACCGGCTCGACCGGCCGCTGCGCGGCATCCGGTTCGGCGACTCCGACGGCCTGCAGCGCTGGGTGCGCGGCTACCTCGTCGCGGACCTCAAGCGGCGCACCGACCCGGCGCACAGCGCCGACCTCGCGCTCGAGCACGCCATGCACCGGGTGCTCGACGCGCTCGCCGCCACCGCCTGCGGGGTCGACCCCGCCTACCTCGACCTGGTCGGCTTCGTCACCGGCGGGCCGTCCGCGGACCGGCAGCGGGAGCTGCTCGCGCTCGCCCGGGCGGGGATCGTCACGTTCATCGGCGCCGACGCCTGGGTCACCGCGGACCGCGCGAGCGGGATCTGGCGGGCGGGTAGCCCGGGGGTGCCGGGGCAGGTGCGGGCGAGGACCCTCATCGACGCCCCGTCGCCGGTCACGCTGCCCGTGACTAGTCCGATTTATCAGGTAGGAATAGCATAGAAATGCCGAGTCCCGCGAAGGGAGCAGACATGGCACCGCGCGCCACCGGCACTCCGGCCCCCACTGGTTCCGTCACTTCCCCGGCGGACCGTGAGGCGTTCGTCCGGGAATGGGAGGAGTGGCACCGGCGGCACGAGGCCGCCCGGGCCGACCGGTACGGCTTCCTCGCCATCACCGGCCTGTACTGGCTCACCGAGGAGCCGCAGCGGCTGCCCGACGCGCCGGGGGAGTGGTCGACCGGCCCGGACGGCGTCGTCGTGACCCTCGCCCCCGGCGAGGAGCTCGTCGTCGACGGCGAGACGGTGGGCGGGCGGTACGTGTTCGGGGTGATCCCCGAGCGCGGCGAGGTGAAGGCCCGCTGGGGCGACGCGGTGATCGAGGTCGCCCGCCGCGGCGGGAACGACATCGTGCGCCCGCGCCACCCGGACAACCCGGTGCGCACCGGCTACCCCGGCACGCCGGCCTTCCCGCCGGACCCGCGCTGGGTGGTCACCGGCCGCTTCGTGCCGTTCGACGAGCCGCGGCCGACCACGGTCGGCGCCGTGGTGGAGGGGCTGCAGCACGTGTACGACACGCCGGGGCGGGTGGAGTTCGAGCTCGCCGGGCGGGCGCTGAGCCTCACCGTGTTCAACGGCCATGCGCCGGGCGGCCTGCTGGCGCTGTTCACCGACGCGACCTCGGGCGTCACCACCTACCCCGCGAACCGCTCGCTCGCCATCGACCCGCCCGCGGCCGACGGCACCGTGGTCCTCGACTTCAACCGGGCGGTGAACCTGCCCTGCGCGTACACGAAGTTCGCCACCTGCCCGCTGCCGCCGCCCGAGAACAGGCTCCCGGTCGCGATCGAGGCGGGCGAGAAGGATCCCCGCAGGCACGGCTGACCACCGCGGCACGCCCGCCGCGACCGGGACCGTCACCCGCCCGGCCGGCACCTCCCGGGCGGGTGACGGTGCGCGGGCCGCGTCCGCGCGGCCCGCGCACCGGCCCGCCCGCCGCCGCGGGCGGGCGGAGTTCGACCGCCGGACGCGGGCCACGCCGCACGGCGGGACGGCGAACCGGCCGCCGTGGGCGGCCGCGAGACGGAGGGGTGAGCGATGACCGAGATCACACAGGTGGACGGCTGGGCCGGGAACGGGCGGGCGGCCGGTCGGCACGTGCTCGACCACGCCGCGTGGGCCTCGCTCACCGGCCCGCACGCCCGTTTCGCCGAGCGGCGCGGCGACGTGGTGCGCTACCCGGAGGACGTCTCGCCGTTCCTCGCCCTGCCGCCGGACCCGCGGCCGGCCGACTGGGCCGACCTCGCCGCGCTCGCCGGTCCCGGCGCGGTGGTGACGATCGCCGGGCTGCCCGAGCCGCCGCCCGGCTGGGAGGTGGTGTCGCTGATCCCGGGCGTGCAGCTCACCGGCGACGGCGTGCCCCCCGCGCCCGATGTGGAGGCGGTCCGCCTCACCGCCGCCGACGTGCCCGAGATGCTCGACCTCATCGCCCGCACCCGGCCGGGGCCGTTCCGGCCGCGCACCATCGAGATGGGGGTCTACCTGGGCATCCGCCGGGACGGCCGGCTCGTCGCGATGGCCGGGGAGCGGCTGCACCCGCCGGGCTGGACCGAGATCAGCGCGGTCTGCACCGACCCGGCGTTCCGCCGCCGGGGGCTCGCCACCCGGCTGGTGCGTGCGGTCGCCGCGGGCATCCGGGCCCGGGGCGAGACCCCGTTCCTGCACGCCGCCGCCGACAACACCGAGGCGATCCGGCTGTACGAGTCCCTGGGGTTCCGGCTGCGCCGCGAGGTCATGTTCGGCACCGTGCGGGTCCCGGAGCACGTCCCGGTCGGCTGACCGCGCTCAGAAGCCGATCGCCTCCCGCACGAGCACGACCGTGCCGCGGTCCGGGAAGGCCTCCCGCTCCAGGATGAGGATGCGGCCGATGAACGAGCCCTGGCCGTACGTCGCCAGGCGCTCGTGCTCGCGCGGCAGCGCGTAGGCCCGCAGCCGCCGCAGGGCGGTCTCGAGGTCGGGCACCACCTTCTGCGCGCCCACCACCCAGATCGCCCTCCGGGCGCCCGAGGCGTACGGCGCGAGCTGGCTGCCGCTCGCGGAGGCGACGACGAGGCGGCCGTCCTCGGTGACCGCGTGCACGCTGCCGACCACCACCTCAGGGGTGGCGCCGAGCCGGATGCGGGCGTACACGTCGTCGCCGGGGTCGCCCGCCTCCCGGCGCACCGACCGGAACTCGCCCGGCTCGTCGATCGCGGCGGCGATGCCGGAGAGCCGCAGCGTCTGGCTGGTGGCGGTGAACACGCTCGCGTCCCGGGGCAGCAGGCCGAGCACGAGCTGGCGGGCCGCGGCGGCGGTGTCCACCACGTGCACGGTGAACCCGTTCGCGCGCAGCCCCGCGGCGGCGCGGGCGAGCCGCGCCTCGTCGGCGGGCCGGGCGAAGGCCGGGTCGGGGGCGGTGACCTGCACAGTCATGGGAGGGTTCCTTCCGAAGTGCACCGTTTGCGGTGGCGATCGCCCTCATTCTCTGAAACCATGTTTTCCTACCGGAAGAAGGCACTTTTTCGGCGCTTGGTGAGGTGGAGGGAACCATGCAGGCTGCAGGCCCGGCCGCGTCCTGCGGCGTTCGCGACGTGCTCGACCGGGTCGGCGACAAGTGGTCGATCGCGGTCGTGAACCAGCTGCGCCCGGGCCGGCGGCGCTTCTCCCAGCTGCTGCGCGCGATCGACGGCATCAGCCGCCGCATGCTCACCGCCACGCTGCGCGGGCTGGAGCGCGACGGCCTGGTGCGCCGGACCGTGTACCCGGAGGTGCCGCCCCGGGTCGAGTACGAGCTCACCGAGCTCGGCCACGCCCTGCTCGACCGCACCTGGCCGCTCATGACCTGGGCCATCGAGCACCGCGAGGAGATCGACCGGGCGCGCCGCCGCTACGACGGCGCGCGCTGACCCGGGCCCGTGAGGCCCGTGACACGCCCTCCGCCGCGCCGTACCCAACAGATCGCTCACCCAGTGGGTGTCATCGGAAAGGAACGCACCACCATGACCATCGCGGAACGCGTCGTGACCGGCGACGCGCCGGCCGTGGCCCGCGCGGTCGCCGAACGGCTCGCCGCCGGCGTCATCGAGCGGGACGCCGCCGGCTCCGCCCCCGTCGAGGAGGTCGCGCTGCTGCGCGAGTCCGGCCTGCTCGGCCTGCTCGTCCCGGCCGAGCTGGGCGGCGGCGGGCGGCCGTGGAGCGAGGGCCTGGAGGCGGTGCGCGTGCTCGCCCGCATCGACGCGTCCGCGGCGATGCTCCTCGGCTACCACTACCTGCACCTGTGGCGGCTCTCCCTGCAGGACAACGCCGAGGTGTGGCGGCGCGCCGCGCGCGGCGCGGTCGAGCAGGGCTGGTTCTTCGGCGGGGCGAGCAACCCGCGCGACCCCGGGCTCACCCTCACCCGTGAGGAGGGCGGCTACCGCGTGCACGGGCGCAAGGGCTTCGCCACCGGCGCCCAGGTCGCCGACCGGATCGTGGTGAGCGGCGCCACGGCCGAGGGCCGCAAGGTGATGGTGATCGTGGACGGCCGCGCCCCCGGCGTGCGGCACAACGACGACTGGAACGCGATCGGGGTGCGCCGGTCGGCGAGCGGCAGCGTGGAGTTCGCCGGGGTGTTCGTGCCCGACGAGTGGGTGGTGGGCGAGGTGCCGCCGAACGAGGCCGCGGCCCCGCCGTACCAGAGCCTGCTCGTGCCCGCCTTCCAGATCGTGTTCGTGCACCTGTACGCGGGGATCGCGCGCGGCGCGCTGGAGGCGGCGGCCGAGTACACCCGGACCAAGACCCGGCCGTGGACCGGCAGCGGGGTCGAGTCGGCCGTCGAGGACCCCTACATCCTGCAGACGTACGGCGAGCTGGCGAGCCGTACCGCGGCGGCCGAGGCGCTCGCCGAGCGCGCCCGGGCCGCGTTCGACGCCGCCGTGGCCGCGGGACGCGCCCTCACCGCCAAGCAGCGCGGCGAGACCGCGGTGGCGATCGCGACCGCGAAGGTGGTCGCGCAGCAGGCCGTGCTGGACGTGACCGCGCGCGTGTACGACGTGACCGGCGCGCGGGCCACCAGCCGCGCGACCGGGCTCGACCGGTTCTGGCGGGACGCGCGCACCCACACGCTGCACGACCCCATCGCCTACAAGCTGCGCGAGCTCGGCGACCACCTGCTCACCGGCGCGCTGCCGACGCCGGGGCCGTACAGCTAGGCGGGCGCGTCAGCGGGCGGCGGCCAGCTCGGCGCGGCGGGCGGCGATGGCGTCGAAGTCGGGGATGCGCTCGGCGATCGAGTCGCCGGTGAAGTTCCCGACCCAGCCCTCCTCGTCGTGGAAGAACCGGATCGCGGTGAAGTCGGGTTCGGTGCCCATGTCGAACCAGTGCGTGGTGCCCTGCGGCACGCTGAGCAGGTCGCCCGCCTCGCACAGCACGGCGTGCACCTTGCCGTCGACGTGCAGGTAGAACACGCCGGACCCGGCGACGAAGAACCGCACCTCGTCGTCGTCGTGGGTGTGCTCGGCGAGGAAGGTGCGCCGGGCCTTGTCGGCCTTCTCCCGCCACTGTTCGTCGGTCTCGTCGGTACGGCGCAGCCGCGACACGTCGACGAGCACGTAGCCCTCCTCGTCGACGACGCGCTTCACCTCGTCCTTGTAGGCGTCGAGGATCTCCTCCGGGGTGCCGTCGGCGACGTCGTCGCCGCGCACCGGCCAGTGGCGGAGCCGTACCCCGATGCCGCTCAGCACGGCGTCGATCTCGGCCTGGTCGTCGGTCTCCAGCAGCCGCTCCGGCCGCTCGGAATCGGTGTAAACGGTGAGGAACGTCATGGCTCGATTGTGCGCCGACAAATCATGGAGTACAAGTCGGGAAAGTAGACATATCTGGCGGCCGCGCCTATCATCCGTGTCGCGCGCGCCCCTGCCCCTGCCATCCCCGAAGCGACGTGATGACCATGCGAAACACCCGCTCCCTCCTCGGCGTCCTCGTCGGCCTGATCGCCGCCGTCGGGCTCGCCGGGTGCTCCCAGGGGGCTCCGGCCGGCGGCGCCGCGAGCAGCGCCGCCCCGTCGGCCGCGTCCGCCGCCCCCTCGCCCACCGCCTCCGCGCCCGAGAGGTTCGCGAGCGGCGAGGTGCGGATCGCGCTCGTGCGCCAGCTCTCCTCCGGCGACTACTTCGAGCAGTGGCTCGCCGGGGCCGAGGCCGAGGCGAAGGCGATCGGCGTGCGGCTGGAGGTGTCCAGCGCCGACGGCAACAACGACAAGCAGGCGCTCAACCTCGAGCAGGCGGTGAACACCAAGGTCGACGCGATCATCGTCGACCACGGGTTCGCCGACACCGTCCAGCCCGCGATCAAGAAGGCGGTCGAGGCGGGCATCCCGCTCGTCGCGTTCGACGTCGACCCCGGCACGCCGGAGGCGGTCGTGCTCGGCCAGGACGACCACCGGATCGCCGCCAAGGCGCTCGAGGTGCTCAAGGCCGACACCGGCGGCACCGGCGAGGTCATCTACGTGTACGTCGCGGGCTTCGCCCCGCTCGACCGGCGCAACGAGGTCTGGGAGCAGTTCAAGAAGGACAACCCGGGCATCAAGCAGGTCGCGCAGATCGGCGTGGTGAACAGCTCCACCGCGTCGGCCGTCGCCGACCAGGCGAAGGCCGCCCTCCAGGCGAACCCGAACGTGAAGGCGATCTTCGCCCCGTACGACGAGTTCGCCAAGGGGGCCGTGCTCGCGGTCAAGGAGCTCGGCCTGCAGGACCGGGTGAAGGTGTACGGCGCGGACATCTCCACCGCGGACATCGCGGTGATGACCGAGCCGAACAGCCCGTGGGTGGCGACCGCCGCCACCGACCCGTCGAACGTGGGCCGGGTCGCGGTCCGCGCCGCCGCCCTGCTCGTGGCGGGCGAGCCGGTGGACAAGACGCTGAACGTGCCGCCCGCGCTCATCACCCAGCAGCGGCTCCGCGACGGCGGCATCACGAACATGGAGCGGCTCGTCGCGGCGATCCCCGAGCTCACCACCCCGGACGTGGCCCGGGTGCCCTGGGCCCCGGCGTCGTGATGGCCGGCCCCGCCGCGGGCCCGGCCGGGCCGCCGGTGGTCGCGGTCTCGGGGGTGTCGAAGCGGTACGGCGCCACCGTGGCGCTGCGCGACGTCACCCTCGAGATCCGCGCGGGCGAGGTGTTCGGGCTCGTCGGCGCGAACGGCGCCGGCAAGTCGACACTGATCAAGGTGCTCTCCGGGGTCACCCGGCCGACCACCGGCGAGCTGCGCCTGCGGGGCCGCCGCCTCGACCTGGCCGGCCCGCTCGACGCCCGGAACGCGGGCATCGAGACGGTCCACCAGAACATCGACGACGGGGTGGTGTTCGGCGTCTCGGTCGCGGAGAACCTCACCCTCGACGCGCTCGCCCGGCGCGGCCCCGGCCGGTTCGTCACCCGCGCCCGCACCCGCGCCGCGGCCCGCGCGATCGCCGCGGCCGCCGGGCTCGACGTGCCGCTCGACGCCCCGGTGGAGACGCTCCCGGCGAGCCTGCGCCAGCGCATCGTGCTCGCCCGCGCGCTCGCCCGGCGGCCCGAGCTGCTCATCCTCGACGAGCCCACCTCGACCCTGTCGGCCGCCGAGACCGAGACGCTGCTCGCCGCGGTGCGCCGCATGGCCGCCGACGGCATCGCGGTGCTGTACGTCTCGCACCGGATGAGCGAGATCCGCGAGCTGTGCGACCGGGTCGCGGTGCTGCGCGACGGGGTGATCCGGGAGACGTTCACCGCCCCGGTGGACCCGGCGCGCGTGGTCGCGGCGATGCTCGGCGACGACCTCGCCGCCCGCGCCGCGGCCGTACCCGGGGGCGGGGCGGCCACCGGGCCGGTGCGGTTCGCCGCCGAGGGGGTGCGCACCCGCCCCGGGGCCGAGCCGTTCGGCCTCACGGTGCGAGCGGGCGAGATCCTCGGCGTCACCGGGCTCGTCGGCGCGGGCAAGACCGAGCTGCTGGAGCAGCTGTACGGCGTGCGGCCGCTGGTCTCCGGGCGGCTGCTGCTCGACGGCGAGCCGTACCGGCCGCGCGACCCGCGGCACGCGATCTCCGCCGGGGTCGCCCTGGTGGCCGAGGAGCGCGCCGCCCAGGCGATGGTGCCCACCTGGTCGGTGCGCGCCCACGTCACGCTGCCCCACCTCGCCGCGCACAGCAGGCTCGGCCTGCTGCGGCGGCGGTCCGAGGCCCGCGCGGCCGCGCGGGTGATCGGCCTGTTCGGGGTGCGCGGGCCGGGCCCGGACGCCCCGATCGAGGCCCTGTCCGGCGGCAACCAGCAGAAGGTCGTGGTCGGCCGCTGGCTCGAGGGCGAGGTTCGGCTGCTCCTGCTCGACGAGCCGTTCCGCGGCGTGGACGTCGGCGCCCGCGCCGACATCGGCCGGGTGCTGCGCGAGCGGGCGGGCCGTACCGCGGTGATCGTCGCCTCGTCCGACCCGCAGGAGGTGCTCGACCTCGCCGACCGGGTGCTCGTGCTGCACGACGGCGCGCTCGCGGGCGAGCTGCGCGCGGCCGAGGCGACCGCGGAGCGGCTCGCCGCGCTCATGGCCGGGCGGCGGGAACCGGTGGAGGCGCGATGAGGCACGCGCGATCGGAGGGACGGAACCGATGACGGCGATCGGCAAGGGCACGGCCCCGGCGGCGGAGCGGGTCCCGGCGCGGCCGCTCGGCGAGCGCGCCGCCCGCCTCGGCTACCGGTACGGGCTGGTCGCGGTGCTCGCCGTGATGACGGTGGCGTTCGCCGCGCTCCGGCCCGCCTTCGGCACCTGGGCGAACGCGCTGATCGTGCTGCAGTCGGTGGCGATCGTCGCGGTGGTGGCGCTCGGCGTCACCGTGTCGATGGCGACCGGCGGCTTCGACCTGTCGGTGGGCGCGAACGTGAGCTTCGTGGTCATGGTGACCGCGCTCACCATGGTGCGGTTCAACCTCACCGGCGGCACCGCGATCCTCACCGGCCTGCTCGCCGGGCTGCTCGTCGCGGGCGCGAACGTGCTGCTCACCGTGGTCTGCCGGGTGCCCGACCTGGTCGCCACGCTCGGCACGATGTTCCTGTTCCAGGGGCTCGCGCTCATCATCACCTCGGGGGAGTCGGTGTCCGCGGGCATGACCGTGGACGGCGAGCCCGCCCCCGGCCGGTACACCGAGGGCTTCCTCTGGCTCGGCTCGGGCACGATCGCCTCGGTGCCGGTCCCGGTCGTGGTGATGCTGCTGTTCGGCGCCGCGGTGTACGTGTTCCTCGGCCACACCCGGTGGGGCCGGGCGCTGTACGCGATCGGCGGGAACGCGCGGGCGGCGCGGCCCGCCGGCATCCGGGTGGAGCGCTATCGGGCGCTGGCGTACCTCATCTCCGGCCTGTGCGCGGCCGTCGGCGGCATCCTGCTGTCCGCCCGGCTCGGGCGCGGCGACGTGGGCGCGGGCGACCCGTACCTGCTGCAGGCGGTCGCCGCCGCGCTCATCGGCTTCGCCGTGCTCGGCGCGAACCGGCCGAACGCGCTCGGCACGCTGGTCGGCGCGCTGTTCATCGGCATCATGATCAACGGCCTGACCATGCTCAACGCGCCCTACTACACGCAGACCTTCGTGCAGGGCGCCCTGCTCGTCGGCTCGCTGATCATGAGCTACACCCTGACCCCGGGCCGCCGGGAACGGCATCTGACCTGACGCGCCGCGCGCCCGGTTTCCCGAGCCGCACGACGTGGCGTTCTCGGGCGGCGCGCCGGGGAACGTCGGCTGACCGGCGAAACGCCGAGCGGGTGACCGGCGGGCCGTCCGCCGCTCACCCGCTCCGGCTGCCGTGTGACGGTTCAGGCCACCGTGAAGCCGCCGTCGACCGGGAGGATCGTCCCCGTCACGTACGTCGCGCCGACGAGGTACCGCACGGCGGCCGCCACGTCCTCGGGACGGCCGACCCGGCCGGCCGGGAGCGAGCTCGCCGTGGCGGCGAACTGGGCCCGCCGCTGCTCCTCGGGCAGGAACGACCACCACGGCGTGTCGACGACGCCCGGCGAGACCGCGTTGACCCGGACCGGTGCGAGCTCGGCGGCGAGCGGCGACACGATCCGTTCGACCGCGCCGTTCACCGCCGCGAACGTCACCGTGCCCGGCAGCGCCGCCCGCGCCGACGATGCGGAGATCATCGTGATCGAGCCCGTCACCCGGGCGGCCTGGATCGCGACCAGGTACGGGAACAGCTTCCCCTCGAACCCCGCCTTCACCTGGTCGATCGTGATCTCGCCGAGCGCCCCCATGCCGACCGCGCCCGGGCTGAACGCGAGAACGAGATGGTCGAGCTCGCCGATTCGCGCGAAGAACCCGCGAACGTCGTCGTAGGCCGTCGCGTCGAGCCGTTCCGCGGCCGTCACCCGTTCCGTCACGGCGGCGAGCCGCCCCGGGTCGCGGCCCGTGACGATCACCTCCGCGCCGTCGGCCGCCAGCGCCTCGGCGACCGCCAGCCCGATGCCCGAGGTCCCTCCCATGACCACCGCGCGCATGTCCGCCTCCATAATTTCATTACGAAACGTCACGTAACTATATGACCGGGCCGGTCGGCTTGTAAAGTGCGCAACATGGCGGGTGAGCGGCGCCCAGGCCGGCCACGCAGCGAGCGGACTCGGCGGGCGATCCTGGCCGCGGCACTTGAGGAGCTGCGGGAACACGGCTACGGCGCGCTGACGATCGAAGGCATCGCCGCGCGGGCCGGCGCGGGCAAGCCGACGATCTACCGGTGGTGGCGGTCGAAGGCCGACATCGTGCTCGACGCGATGATCGACCAGGCGTACACCAACATCCCGCTCCCCGACGAGGGGTCGTTCGCCGCCGACCTGGTGGCGTTCCTGAACGCGACGTTCCAGCAGCGGGAGCAGCGGCCGATCCTCATCGGGTTGATGGCGCAGGCGCTGCTCGATCCCGTGTTCGCGAAGGCGTTCCGGGACCGGTTCCTGTTCAGCCGGCGGGCGGAGCTGCGGAAGATCGTCGAGCGCGCCGCGCAGCGGGGCGAGGTCGCGGCCGACGTCGACCCGGAACTGCTGATCGATGTGGTCTACGGGGTGCTGTGCTACCGGCTGATGCTCGACCACCTGCCGCTCGACGAGAAGGCCGCCGAACAGATCGCCGCCCTCATCACCCGCGCCGCCCGGTGAGTCGGCGCCGGACACGACCACACCGGTGAGGCCGGCGGGCCGCAGCGGCCGCGGGAACATCTGACCCGGCTCGCGCCGCACCCGGCCCACCGCCGGGACGACGCCCCGGAGCCGACATAAGCACCGGGGCGGTGTCGTCCCTGATCAGGCCGTGGCGACGGCGTAGGCGAGCAGCCACTCCACGCACTCGGTGACGTGCCGGGCGTGCACCAGGTCCCGCCCCCACGCGTACAGGCCGTGCGCCGCGACGATGAACGCCGGGGTGCGCGGGTCGTACACCTCCTCGAACCGGTCGCCCAGCTCGGCCATGTCCTGGCTGTTCGGAATGACCGGGATGACCACCTCGTCGTCGTGCGCCTCGCGCCCGATGCCCTTGAGCGTCTCGATGTCCCGCAGCCGCACGCCCTCCGGCCAGCGGTGCCCGGCGACCACGGCGTTGAGCGCGTGCACGTGCACCACCGCGCCCGCGCCCGCCACCGCGGCGACCCGGGCGTGCAGCCCGGCCTCGGCCGAGGGCCGCTGCGGCGTGACGCCGGCCACCGGCACCGGCTCGCCCGTGGCGTCCACCACGGCGACGTCGGTAGGGGCGAGCTCGCCCTTGTCGAGGCCGCTCGCGGTCACGACGAGCCGCAGCGGGTCCCGGGTGAGCACCTCCGACAGGTTGCCCGAGGTGCCGCGCATCCAGCCGAGGCCGGCGAATCTCGCCGACTCCGCGGCGAGCCGGGCGCCCGCCGCGAGGACCTGGTCCGCGGTGATCCGCGGCGGCGCACCGGACGGGGTGTGCGTGGTCATGGTCGCTCCTTGCGGTCGGTACGGCCGGGCCGCCGCGGCGGCGTGGCCCGGCGATGGACGGACGGGGTCAGGCGGTCGCGAGCGCGAGCTCGGCGAACGACGCGATCACGGGGTGGGGGCCGAAGCCGGCCTTCTCGTTCGGCTCGCCCGGCCGGGCCACCCCCACGGTGCGCCAGCCCGCCGCGGCCGCGGCGTCGAGCTCGGCCGGCACGTCGGAGAGGAACAGCAGCCGCTCCGGCGGCTCGCCGAGCGTCTCGGCGATGCGGCGGTAGGAGCCGGTCTCCTTCTTCGGGCCGGCGTTCACCGTGTCGAAGTGCCGCTCGATCAGCGCCGACAGGTCGCCCGCGTCGCTGTGGGCGAACCACGGGCGCTGGCTGGAGACCGCCCCGGAGGAGAACACCGCGAGGTGGAACCCGCGCTCCCGCCAGGCCCGCAGCGCGGGCGGCACGTCGGGGAAGAAATGCGCGGTCAGCTCGCCGGCGGCGAAGCCGTCCGCCCAGATCCGCCCCTGCAGGGTCTTCAGCGGGGTGGCCTTGACGTCGCCGTCCATCCACCGGTGCAGCACCGCGACCACGTCGTCGAGCGGCGCGTCCTCCGGCAGCCCGCCCTCGGCGCGGACCGCGGCCACCGCGTCGCGCACCTCCGGGTCGTCGCCGTGCTTGGCCAGGTACGGCCGCAGCCGGGGCCGCGCGTATTGATACAGCCCCACGTGCACCGACGCGGTGGAGCTCGTCGTCCCCTCGATGTCCAGCACGACCCAGCGGGCCGTCACCTCGACCATTGCGTCACCTCCGTCGTCCGTCCCGGGCGTGGTACCCGCCGCGCCCTCATGCCGCGGCGCCGAGGGCGAGCGCGGCCACCTCGTCCGGGGCGCCGAGCCCGCCGCGCCGTACGATCAGCTCCCGCGCCAGCAGGGCCACCCGCTCGGCGGCCCGCCCCTGCTCGGGGTCGGGCAGGCCGTCGATGTCGGCGACGTGCGCGTACCCGATCACCCGGCGCATCGCCTCGCCGCCCGCGAAGCCGAGGCCGTCCCGCCACACCCCGGCGAGGAAGACCTCGAGGAAGCCGTCGTCGAAGACCGTGTCCACCCGGGACGGCCACAGCCGCCGGAACTCCCCGGTGAACGCCTCCCAGCTCGCGGCGACCTGCGCGGCGTGCTCCGCGGCCCGGTCCCGGTCGCCGAGCACGTCGGCCCGGACCGCGGCGATGAGCGCGTTGGCCCAGAACAGCCCGAGGTCGAACCCGATCGGCCCGACGAACGCGAACTCCGGGTCGATCACGGCGATCCGCGCGTCCGGCTCCGGGCCGGCGACCATGATGCTGCCGGTGTGCAGGTCGCCGTGGAGCAGCGCCTCGGCCTTCGTCATGAACGTGTGCCGCAGCCCCCCGATCTCGCGGCGCAGCTCGCGGTCCGCGCGCAGCCGCTCGGCGAGCGGGTCGATCGCCGGGTGGTTGTGGTTGTGCTCGTGCTCCAGGTACGGCTCGCCGAGGATCATCGCCTCGGTGAGCTCGCACAGCTCCGGGTTGACCGCCTCGGCGATGAGCCGCTTGCGCTCGACCGACGGCATGCCGAAGTCGGAGGTGGCGAAGCTCAGCCGGGCGACGAAGGCCCCGATGCGCCGCCCCACGTCGCCGGGCGGCGCCCCGTCGATGGTGGCGCCGCGCAGCACCCGCAGGTGCCCGACGTCCTCCAGCACGAGCGTGAAGGTGTCCGGGTCGTAGTCGTGGAACGCCGGGACGAACTCCGGCGTGATCCGCGACAGGTAGCGGTACGCGCGCGCCTCGGCCGCGGCCCGGAACGGGGTGAACGGCCAGGACTCGCCGTGCACCCGCACGTACGGCAGGGCCTGCTTGACCGCGAGCCCGGGCGCGTCCGGGTCGGCGGCGCGGCGGACGAGGAAGATGCGGTTGAGGTTGCCGTCGCTCACCTCGCGCACGGTGAGCTCGCCGGGGCCGGCCACGCCGAGCAGGTGGAGCAGCCCGCGCGAGCGCAGGTGGCCGGGCACGTCCTCGGGGGTGAGCAGCGGGTAGGCCGGGTACGCGGCCGTGCCGGTGGCCGCGCCTGCCGTGGTGGCGGTCGCGTCGGCGGTCGGGTTGGCGGTCATGGGCGGGTCAGCACCTCGACGAAGTCGGCGACGAATCGGGCGGAGTCCACCGCGGTGATCACCGTGGTGGGCGGTGCGGGCTCGTGGCGGAACGCCGGGGGCAGGCCGTCGGCGGTGCGCATCAGGTGCGCCCGGGCCTGCGGGCCGTGGCGGATCACGTTGACCGGGCCGAGCGCCTGCCCGGTGGCGAAGGCCGGGTCGAGCAGGATGCCCGCGGCGAGCGGGTCGTGCAGCGGGCAGATCCGGCGCCCCCAGTGGTGCTGGTAGAAGTCGAGGTAGGCGTCGAGGATCTCGGTCGCGAACCGGGCCCGCGGCGTGCCGGCCGCGCGCAGCGCCGCGATCGCGGGCTCGGTGAGCAGCGTCACCGAGGTGACGTTCACCCCCACCATCACCAGCCGGTTGCGCGGCGCGGCGAACACCGCCGACGCCGCCTCCGGGTCGTTGTTCACGTTCGCGTCCACGGTGAGGTGGGTGCCCGGCGGCGGGAACGGCCCGGAGCCGCCCATGATCACCACCGAGCGGTACCGGGTGAGCAGCTCCGGGTCGATGCGCAGCGCGAGCGCGAGGTTGGTGAGCGGGCCGAGCGCGAGCAGGTCGAGCTCGCCCGGGTGCTCGCGGCCGAGCCGGACCAGCGCCTCGGCCGCGGTCTCGCCGCCGGTGCGCGGCGGCGGCCGGTCGTAGCCGCGGTCGCCGAGCCCGTCGGCGCCGTGCACGTACCCGGCGATGTGCGGCGCCCCCTGCAGGGGCTTTGCCGCGCCGCGGAAGACCGGCACGTCGAGGCCGAGCAGCCCGGTCACGTAGCCGATGTTCCGGGCCGCGTCCTCCTCCGCGCAGTTGCCGTACACCGAGGTGATCGCGACGAGCTCGGCGTCGGGGCGGCCGGCGAGGTAGAGCAGCGTGTGCGCGTCGTCGATGCCGGTGTCGGTGTCCACGACGATTCGGCGCACGCGTTCCCGGCTGGTGTTCCGGCTCGTGTCCTGGCTCATCAGGCGGGGGACTCCTGTTCTCGGGCGGGCGCGTCGAAGTGCCGCGCCACCTGGGCCGGCTCGTAGACGCCGCGCTCGGTGACGATCCGGGTCACCAGGTGCGGCGGGGTGGCGTCGAACGCCGGGTAGTGGCCGCGGGTGCCCTCGGCGGCGCTGCGCACCCCGAGCACGTGCAGCACCTCGTCGCCGTCCCGGTGCTCGATCACCACGTCCGCGAGGCGCGGCGCGAGCGGGTCGGGCGCCTGCACGAGCGCGTAGAACGGCACGCCGAACTCGCGGGCGGCGAGCGCCACGCCGAGCGTGCCGACCTTGTTCACCACGTGGCCGTCCATGGTCACCCGGTCGGCGGCGACGAGCGCGACGTCGGCGAGCCCGTCGGCGAAGGCCGACGCCACCATGCCGTCGGTGATCACCGTGGGCGCGTAGCCCATCTCCACCAGGGCGGCCGCGGTGAGCCGCGCCCCCTGCAGGTACGGCCGGGTCTCGGTGCACACGAACGACAGCCGCTTGCCCGCGTCCTCGGCCGCGTGCACGGTGGCGATCAGGTAGGCGTCGGCCCAGCAGTGGGTGAGCACCCGCGCCCCGTCCGGCAGCAGCGCGGCGGCGTTGCGGCCGAGCGCGTCGCTGCGCGCCCGGTACGCGGCCTCGTGCGCCGCCGCGGCCGCGGCGACCGCCTCGGCGAGCCGTTCCCCGTCGGCGTCGGCGAGCGGACCGTCGGCGGTGGCCGCGAGGATCGCGTGCACCGCGTCGCGGATGTGGTTGTTCGTCGGCCGGGTGGCGATCAGCCGTCGCCCGGCCGCGCGCAGCAGCTCGGCGGCCTTCCCGGGCCCCGCGTGCCTGGCCTCCCGGGCGGCGAGCGCCATGCCCGCGGTGGCCGCGAACAGCGTGCCCGAGCTCTGGGTCACCATGCGCTCGATGGCGACCGCGACGTCCTCCACCGTGGTGCACCGCACCCAGCGGCGCTCGAACGGATAGACCCTGCGGTCGAGGATCTCCACGGCGTCCCCGGCCCGCCGTACCGAGTCCGCCAGGACCGGCACGGCCCGGCGTGCCGTACTCATGACGCACCTCCTCCCACCGGCCGGAGCCGGTCCCGGACGCGGACGAGCACGAGGGCGAGCAGCGTGATCAGGTACGGCGCGGCGTCGGCGGCCTGCTGCGGCAGTCCCTCGCCCTGCAGCCGGAAGCCGAGCGCCTCGGCCACGCCGAACAGCAGGCACGCGGCGACCACGCCCGCCACCCGGGTGCCGCCGAGCATCACCGCGACCACCGCCACCCAGCCCCGCCCGGCGCTCATCCCCTCGCTGAACAAGGTCACGTTGCCGAGCGCGAGCTGGGCCCCGGCGAGCCCGCACAGCGCGCCCGCGCCGAGCACCGCGCCGTGCCGGTACGCGGCCACCTTCAGCCCGAGCGCCTCGGCCGCGGCCGGGTGCTCCCCGATGCCGCGCAGCCGCAGCCCCGACCGGGTACGGCGCAGCCACCACGCGGCCGCGGCGACGAGCCCGGCCGTGACCGGGACGAGCGGCGACTGCGGGCCGAGGATCCCGGCGAGCGGCCCGCCGCCGAGGCCCAGCTCGGCGAGCGTGGGCAGCCCGGCCAGGTCGGGTGAGGAGTAGGTGCCGCGCACGCCGAAGACCGGCCGCATGAGGAACGCGGTGAGCCCCAGCGCGAGCAGGTTGACCCCGACCGCGACCACGATCGGGTCGGCCCGGAACGTCACCGCGGGCACCGACAGCAGCGCCGCGTACGCCGTGGTCGCCGCGACCGCGCACGCCACGCCCCACCAGGCGCTGCCGGTGAGGTGGCTCGCCAGCACCGCGGTGAACGCGCCCCACAGCAGCTGGCCCTCGAGCGCGATGTTGAACACGCCCGCGGCCGCGCACACCTGCCCGCCGAGCGCGGCGAGCGCGACCGGCGCGGTCGCGGTGAGCACCGCGGCGGCGAACGTGGCCTCAAGCACGCTCATGCGCCCACCTCGCCCGCCGTCGCCGTGCCGTTGCCGCGGTCCCGCAGCCCGCGCAGCGTGGCGAAGGCCGCGACGAGCACGATGACCAGGCCCTCGACGACCTGGGTGAGGCTGCTCGGCACCCCGATCTCGCGCTCCATGCCCTCGCCGCCCACGTGCAGCACGGTGAGCAGCGCCACCGTGACCGGCACCGCGGCCGGCCGCCCGGCGGCGAGCAGCACCGCCGCGATCCCGGTGAACGTGTGGCCCGGGGCGGTGAGCGCGCCGTCGACGAACCGGTACGGCGGGCCGAGCACGGGGCGGCCGCCCACAGCGCCCGCGCGCCCGCCGCCCGGCCGGCGGGGGGCCGCGGCGCGGCGGCGCACCCCGCCCCCCCCCGTACCGGCGGAGCC
>QGUZ01000381.1 GCA_003242605.1 Actinomycetota bacterium | reverse complement strand
CGCCCCGGGGGGGCGGTGGGGTGGGTTCTGGCGCCGCCCGGCGGCCCGGGCGGCGACCCCCTCCCAGGCGGGGGGGGCGGTGGTCCACGACGTCTTCGGGGTGAGGGGCGCGCGGGGGGGGCCCGCCGCGCTGTACGCCCGCCACTTCCCGGGCGGGCCCGGCTACCGGCGGGCGCTGATCACGAGCCTGTGGCGGGTGTTCAGCCCGCCGCCGCAGGACTGGCCGCTCGCGATCTGCGACTTCACCAGCGTGCGCGAGGGCGAGGGCATCCCGAACCGGCTCTACTTCGTCGATCGCATCCCCGACGACCTGTTCCAGGAGATGCCCGAGGACCACCCGGGGGCGAGCGGCTTCGAGTTCCTGCACCAGCCGTACCACAAGTGGTGGTACTTCCCGGACATGACCCGCGACGAGATCCTCTTCTTCAAGCTCAACGACAGCGACCGGTCGCGGGCCTGGATGGTGCCGCACTCGGCGTTCCACGACCGCACCGTGCGGGCGACCACGCCGCGGCACAGCATCGAGTTCCGCAGCGTCGCGTACTGGGAATGAGCCGCGAAACCGCGTTTCCGTCCCACGGAACAGCCGGTATTCCCGGCAAAACGACGCGGTAAGGTCCTCGCATGACCGAGAAGGCGACGATCCCCGACGAGTACAAGGACCTGCTCGACGCGCCGGTGGCCATCCTCGCGACCAACGGAGCCAGCGGGCGGCCGCAGGTGTCGGCGATCTCATTCCTCTACGACACCGAGGACGGTCTGATCAAGATCTCCCTCAACGACACCCGGCAGAAGATGAAGAACCTGCGCCGGGACCCCAAGTGCACGCTGCTCATCGTCGACCCGCAGACGCCGTACCGGACCCTGGAGATCCGGGCCGACGCGGAGATCCGGCCCGACCCCGACTTCTCCTGGTGCGCCCGCATCGGCAAGGGCAAGTACAACGCGGACTTCCGCGTGCACGACAAGCCCGGGGAGACCCGTTCGCTGGTCATCCTCCACCCCAGGCGCGTCGTCGGCACCGACCTGCGGCGCTGAGCGGGTGCCACCGGGCCGGGCGTGACCACGACGACCGCCCGCCCGGGGAGGCGGGGCCCGCGTCGCCGGAAACGCCGGCGGTCCCGCGCCCCGCCCGCCGTGACCGCGCCGCCCCACCCCGCCGCCGGGCCGCCGTCGTCACGTGCGCGTACGCCTCCGGTGCGAACCGGCACATCCCGGATTTCGGTTATTTCGGGTGCGCACATCCGCAATTCGGGTGCGGTTCACCTTTTCAGGTGCAATTGTTCACGTCATCCCGTGCGCTTGCCGAGCCATTCCCCGGCATAATCGCCGCCCCGCGCCGACGCGTCCGGTCGCGCATCCGTACGGCCCGCCGTACCGCGCCACGTGACGACGATGCCCGCTTCCCCATTCCGTCGCGGCCGCGGATCGCGCCCACCTCGCCCTGATTTGGCCCGTCGGGTTGCCGGGATTCGGTCGTGACCATGCGCTGAATATTTCGGTACGGAAACAGAGAAGCCGATTTCGGTGGGCGTACGGGCCGGAAGCCGGTATAAGGGCAGTCGGCCCGGACGAAGATCGGCGACCACCGGTGTGCCGGGCCGGGTGACTCGGGGGCCTTCGCGCCTGCCTCGCCCACCGCGCACCACGCTGCGGGCGGAGCCGGCGTTCACGGATGGCGGGCGACTTCGGTCGCATGACGGACGGCTACGAGGAAGGCCGGCGGTGGATGGCGGCTGGAACGAGCACGGCGAGGACGTCGGTCGGCGCATCGCGCACTGGCGCAAGGTCCGCGGGCTCACCCAGACGGGGCTCGCCCGCGCGGCGCACGTCTCGCGAAGCCTGATCGCCCAGGTGGAGGCCGGGCACAAGCCCGCCACGCCCTCGCTGGTCGCGGCCGTGGCGGCCGCGCTCGAGGTGGAACCGGCGCTGCTGTCCGGCCGGCCGTACCGGCGGGAGAGCGGCCGCGCCGACGCCGCGCACCGGGCCATCCCGGCGATCCGCAGGGCGCTGGCGTACGCGGACCTCGCGCCCGAGGTGGACACGCCGCCGCGCTCCCTCGACGCGCTTGACGAGGAGCTCGCCGTGGCCCAGCGGCTGCAGGCGGCCGCCCAGTACGTGCGGCTCGGCGCGCGGCTGCCCGCGGTCATCGAGGAGCTCACCGTGCACGCGGTGCAGACCGGCCTGCCGCGGGCGTGGCAGCTGCTCAACCGCGCCGACGCGATCGCGGCCTCGCTCGCCCGGCGGCTCGGCTACCACGACCTCGCCCAGGTGGCGATCGAGCGCGCCGCGGTCGCCGCCCACCGCGCCGACGACCCGCACCTGCCGCGGCTCGTGCTGCTGTCCCGCGCCCTGCTCCTGCTCAGCGTCAAGGCCACGGACCTCGCCCTGGCGATGGCGGTGCGGGCGGCCGCCGAGGTCGACCGGGAGCTGCCGGGCGGGCTCGCCGTGTACGGCGCGCTGCAGCTGCGGGCCGCGGTCGCGGCCGCCCGCGCCGGGCTGGCCCGGCAGGCCTGGGAGCACCACGGCGAGGCCGAGGAGGTCGCGCGGCGGCTCGGCGACCGGCCCGACCGGTACGGCCTGCAAGTGCTGCCGGGCAATGTCGCAATTCACGGTTGCGCGATCGCGGTCGAGCTCGGCGACCACGACCGGGCGCTGCGCATGGACGAACGCCTCGAGCTCTCTCCGCCGCTCTCGCCGGAGCGCCGCGCCCACCACGAAATCGATATGGCCCGCGCCTGCCTCGCGGCGGGCCGGCACAAAGAGGCGCTCGCCCGCATCCTGAAAGCGGAAAAGATCGCGCCACAAATGGCGCGTTATCACCCAACATCCCGCGAAACGGTCATGGAGTTGGAGCGGAAGTACCGCACCCTTCCGGAATCGCTGCGGGCGCTCGAGCGGCGCATGGGGCTCTGATAATCGGCTGTCAAGACGGCCGGTGTTCACAAGATGTGAACATCGGCCGTCGCGGTTATTTCTAAGGTGGCGATCGGCTCCCCTCGACGCCGGGAGCAGGTGAGGGATTACAACCGCCGGACATCGGTTGCGATTCCGGCGGGCGACGTGCACAGGGGAGAGACGCAATGTCGAGGCCTCGGCCCACCGATGTCGACGACGGCTCCGCCGCGGCGCGGCTGCGCGCGGCCATGGTCGACGGGCTGCGGGAGCGGGGTGACATTCGCGATCCGCGCGTCGCCGCCGCCTTCGGCCGCGTGCCCCGGCACCTGTTCGCCCCGGGCCGGCCGGTCGAGGCCGCGTACGCGCTCGACCCGGACGGCCCGGCCCACGCGCACGGCGCCCCGGCCGGGCGCGTCTCGGCCGCGCAGCTCGATGCGCTGCTGCTCGAGCAGGCCGGGCTGGAGCGCGGCATGCGCTGCCTCGAGGTCGGCGCGGGCCACACCACCGCGCTCCTCGCCGAGCTGGTCGGCCCGGAGGGCGAGGTCGTCGCGGTCGACCCCGACCCCGAGGTGATCGACCTGACCGCCCGCCGGATCGCCGCGGCCGGATACCGCCGGGTGACCCTCCACCGCGCCGACGCGGAGCACGGCGCCCCCGAGCACGCGCCGTTCGACCGGGTGATCGTCACCTCCGGGGCCTGCGACATCCCACCGGCGTGGATCGATCAGCTCACCGACGACGGCGCGATCGTCGTCCCGCTGCGCATCCGCGGGCTCACCTGCGCGCTCGTGCTCGAGCGCGAGGACGGCCACCTTGTCGCCCGCTCGGCGAAGGTCTGGGGGTTCGTGCCGATGCGCGGCGCCGAGACCTGCGAGGAACACCTGGTGACGCTCGGCGGACGGGAGGTCGTACTGCGCTTCGACGGGGAACGGCCCGCCGATCCCGGCCCGCTCGCCGCCGCGCTGGCCGCGCCGCGCGCCGAGGCCTGGTCGGGGGTGCGGATCGGGTGCGGCAAGCCGTTCGAGCTGCTCGAGCTGTGGCTGGCGAGCGTGCTCGACGGCTTCTGCCTGCTGTCGGTGGACCCCGGCCACGGCTCCGGCCGCGTCGACCCGGCGCACCGCGTCGCCTGCCCCGCGATGGCCGCCGCGGGCGGCCTCGCCCACCTCGCGCTGCGCAGCACCGGCGAGGTCGCGGAGTTCGGCGCCCACGGCTACGGGCCGGACGCGGCCCGGCTCGCCGAGGAGCTCGCCGAGCAGGTGCGCGTATGGGACAGGTACCACCGCGGCGGCCTCGGACCGCGGATCACCATCCATCCCGCCGGGGACGCGGCGGGCCCCGGGGAGGCGGGCCGCCTCCCCGACGGCCGCGTCATCGCCCGGCGGCACGTCCGCGTCGCCGTCCGCTGGCCCTCGCCGACCGGTCCGGGGTTCACGCCGCGGCAGCGGTACGGCACCCCGCGCGCCGGCTGAGCCGTACGGCGAGCGCACCCGCGCCGTCGGCCGTGGGGACCCGTCGAAGACCGGCCGACGCC
>QGUZ01000380.1 GCA_003242605.1 Actinomycetota bacterium | reverse complement strand
CCGCCCCCCGGCGGCGGGGCCCCCGGCGGGGCCCCCCCCCCCGCCCCCCGCCCGCCGGGCGGGGGCGCCCCCCCCGCCCCCCCCCCGGGGGGGGCGCGGGCCCGGGGGGGGGCGGGGCCCCCCCGCCGTGCCGTCGCGCACGAGCAGGTCCCCCGGGAGCACGACCCGGGCGGTGATGCCGGCGAGCGGCGAGTCGTGCAGCCAGACGCGGATGCCGAGCCGTTCGGCGAGCCGCCCCACGATGTACAGCCCCAGCTGCCGGGTGGGGGCGGCCAGGAAGCTCTGCTCGCCGCGCAGCCGGGCGTTGGCGGCCGCCAGCTCCTCGGGGCTCATGCCCACGCCCTGGTCGACGATCGCGATGTGGTACTCGGTCGCGTCGCACTTCGCCTGGATCTCCACGTCCTGTTCGGGCGGCGAGAACACCAGGGCGTTCTCGATCAGTTCGGCGAGCAGGTGCGCCACCTCGGCGACCACCTCGCCGCGCACCACGTCGTGGTCGACGCGGCGCAGCACGACCCGCCGGTAGTCCTCCACCTCGGCGAGCGCCGACCGCAGCACGTCGCTCATCGCCACCGGTTCGGCCGCGGGCCGGGGGAGCCGCTCGCCCAGGAGGATGAGCAGGCTCTCGGCGTTGCGCCGCATCCGGGTGGCGAGATGGTCGAGCTCGAACAGGTTCGTCAGCACCGCCGGGTCCGACTCGTCCCGCTCGAGCGCGGCGATCCGGTCGAGCTGGCGGCGGACCAGGGTCTGGCTGCGGCGGCCGAGGTGCGCGAGCGACTCGGCCGTGTTGCGGCGCAGCACCGCCTGGTCGGCGGCGAGCCGCAGCGCGGTCCGGTGCACCTTCGCGAGCGACCGGGTCACCGCGGCGAACTCGTCCTCCGGCCCGTCGGCGGCGGCGTCGCCCGCGGGGACCGCGTCCTCGGGGTTCGCGGTCGCCTGGAGCCGGGCCACCGCCTCCGGCAGGCGGCGTTCGGCGATCTCGTCGGCGTCCCGGGTGAGCCGGCGCAGCGGGCGCAGGATCGAGCGCGCGGTCACCAGGCCGAGCAGCAGCGTGGCGAGCAGCAGCACGCCGCCGAGCACGGCGAGCGCGACGAGCTCACGGGTGGCCCGCGCCTCGGCGCTCCGGGCGCGCGCCCCGGCCTGCTCGGCCACGGCGCGCCGTACCGCGCGCAGGTCGGCGACGAAGGCGTCGGCCGCCTCCCACCACTCGCGCGGCTGGGCCGTGAGGTTGCGGCCGCGCGGCGAGGCGGCCGCGCGCAGCCCGATCGCCCCCATCGTGGTCGCCGCCCGCGACTGGCGGGCCGCGCTCACCGCGCCCGCGTGCGCGGCCGAGGCGATGCGGCCGAACTGGGCGAGCCCGTCGGACTTGGCCGCGCGGGTCTCGATGAACCGCACGTACTCCTCCGGCGTGAACGCGTGCGCGGCGAGCACGCCGGTGAGGGTGTCCCGCTCCCGGGCGGCGGCCTCCTGGGCGCGGCCGAGCGTCCATAAGGCCTCCAGGTCGCGCCGGAGCGCCGGGTCGCCGCCGCCGGTGTCGGGGTCGTACAGGGCGTCGTCGATCGCGCCGATCGCGGCCGTGAAGAACGCGAAGGCCTGCTGCCGGTTCGCCTGCCGGGCGTCGGCGGACGCGCGCACCGAGCCGAGGTCGGCGAGCCGGTCGAGCGCTTCCCGCAACCGCGGCACCCCCCGCCGTGCCGGGTCGGCGAGCAGCGGCCCGAGGGCCGCGCGGCTCTCGTCCACCCGCCGCCGCTGCGCGGCGAGCTCCTCCCGGAACCGGAACTCGCCGCCGAGCAGCCCCACGGTGAGCCCTCGCTCCCGCTGCAGCTCGTACGCGAGCTCCTGCGCGGCGCGCACCAGCTCGACCTGGCGTGCCGCGGTCTGCGCGCCGGAGCGCGCCTCGAACCGTGCCGCCACCTCAACCCCGGTGAACCCCAGCAGCAGGGTCGACGGGATGGCGAGGATCCACGTGAGCCTCGCCCGGATGGTGCGCGGCATCCTGATCAGACGTGCCATTGACCTGCCCGTTCCTGGAGACGCTGCGGATGTGGTGAAGCGGGCGGCCGCCCCCGAATGGCCACTGACTCAACCTCACTGTCTGTAGCGGTAACGCGACGTTCGATCACAGACCGTGGCGATGCCCGCCGGTGCCGCTCGCATGCCGCCCGGCCGGGGCGCCGTCCCGCCCTGCCGAAGGCGCCGGGAAGACCTCTCGGTACCCACGGCCCCGCCCGCGGACCTTGGGGATGGGAGGGCACCGGCCTCCACGCTATTACTGAAACGAGTCGGTTGACTACCGAAAGTGAGAACTTCGATTCGACGCCCCGGGGCGGGCGTGACTAGGCTGCCGCCGTGACCGACGGGAGGCGAGGAACGCGACGGAGACGGGGGCGGCGGGGATGAGCGTTCCGGTCTTCCTGGCCGCCACCGAGGCGCTGGCGGACGACGAGATCCTGCTCGACGGGCCGGAGGGCAGGCACGCCGCGACCGTGCGGCGGCTGCGGCCGGGCGAGCGGGTGGACCTCACCGACGGCGCCGGGAACGTGGCCGAGTGCGTGGTCCGCGACGCGCGCAAGGACGCGCTCCTGCTCGCCGTGCAGGCCCGGTACGGCGTGCCCGCGCCGCGTCCCCGGGTCATCGTGGCCCAGGGGCTGCCCAAGGGCGACCGGGGCGAGCTCGCGGTCGAGATGATGACCGAGGTCGGCGTCGACGTGATCGTGCCGTGGACGGCGGCCCGCTGCGTGACCCAGTGGAAGGGGGAGCGGGCGGCGAAGGCGCTGGCCCGGTGGCGCACCACCGCCCGGGAGGCGGGCAAGCAGTCCCGGCGGTTCCACCTTCCCGAGGTCACCGAGCCGGTCGGCACGGCGAGGCTCGCCGAGCGGCTGCGCGCCGTCGCCGAGACCGGGCTCGCGGTGGTGCTGCACGAGGAGGCCGAGCTTCCGCTCTCCGGCCTGGCCCCGCCGCCCGGCGGGGACATCATGCTCGTGGTGGGCCCGGAGGGCGGCGTCACCGAGGAGGAGCTCGACCGGTTCCGCGAGGCGGGCGCCGTCGCGGCCGTGCTCGGCCCGACGATCCTGCGCACCTCCACGGCCGGGGTCGCGGCCGCGTCCGTACTGCTCGCGCGCTGCGGCCGGTGGTGATCCCGCCCCACCGGCCCGTGTGACGCGCCGTGGTCACCGGTGGCGCCCGCTCGTCCTCGCCCGGTGCGGGGCCCGACGTACCGCCGGTCCCGCGGCGCTTCACGATGGCCGCGGCGCCCGCCCGGCGGCGCGACTTCCCGCCGATCCCGGCCGGGTGGCGTCGGGCAGGGTACGGCCGAGCGCCGGGGACCGCGGGCCGCACCCCCTGACGGCCGGGGCGGTCCGGCGCGGCCGCCGGCCGGTACCACCGGGTGAACGCTCCCAGGCCTGCCGTCCGCTCCCGTTCGATGCCCCGTCCGATGCGCCGTTCATCGCCCAGCCGGGCACGTCGCGCCGAGCGGCCGCAGGCGGGACCGGCGTGGGCGGCGAACGTCTCGCGCGAGCCGGGCGGCCGGCAGGTGAGCGTGCCGCGGCCGGCGGTGGGTGACGACGAAGAGACCCGCGGCACCACGGCTCCGGCGGACGGGCCGGGGAAGCGGCGGGGCGGCGCCCGCGGGCCGTCAAGTGATCGAGCGGGCCGTCCGATGCCGTTCCCCGGCCACCGGTGCCCGGGCACATCACAACCACCGGGCTTGCCGGGGTCTGGGACGGACGGCCGGATGGTCAGCGTGCCGGGGGCCGCGTCACGGCTGGGCTTGGTCCTCGCCGTTGCTCAGCGTGGGCTCCCCGGCGGGCTGCTCCCCGGCGGAGTCGGTGGGGAGCGGCTCGTCCGGGGCGGGGCACTCGTCAGCCGGGCAGGAGGGCTCCTCCGGCTCGGGCGTGGTGCGCGTGGGCGTCGGCGTGGGCGTCGTCGGCTTCGTGGTGGTGGGGCACGACGACGCGGCACCGTCCTTCCGCTCCCCGCCCGAGGGGCACTGGGACGGCTTGCTCGGCTTCGGCGTCGGAGTCGGGGTGGGCGTGGGCGAGGCGGTGGGCTCCGGCGGCCGGGTGGTACGCGCCGGGGGAGGGGTGGGAACGGAGCTGGGCTGCGGCGGCACCACGACGGCGGTCTCGGTCGACGACACCTCGGGCGGCCGCGTGTTCGGGGGACGACGGGTGGAGGCCCCCTCGGGCGCGTCGGTCTCGGCGCCGATCTCGGTGATCCCCTGCCGCGGCGGCGTGGCCTGGTCGCGCAGTCCGGGGACGAACATCACGATCGAGGCGGCCACGACCACCGCCCCGGCCGCAGTGGCCGCGATCCGCCACCAGAAGATCCCGCGCATGCCGCGGCGCTGCGCGATGCGGCTGCGGATGATCTCCAGTCCGTCAGGAGAGGGCACGACCGAGTCCGCCTCCGCACGCAGGGCACGGCGCA
>QGUZ01000379.1 GCA_003242605.1 Actinomycetota bacterium | reverse complement strand
CCGGTGTGGAAGCCGCCGACCTCCATGATGAGGTGCCGCCGGAAGGCCGCGTTCCCGCCCATGACGTTGCGGATGCGCGCCCGGGTGGTGGGCATGCCGCGGTAGCTGCAGCCCACCGTCCAGTCGAACTCCTCCGGAAACCAGCGGGGGCGCCGCCCGGTCGCCCACAGCGGATCGGTCCGCCCGCCGACCCCGACCACCGTGCCACCGGCGGTGGTGTCGTTCATCGCGTCCTCGAGGGCCTCGAGCCAGCCGGGGTCGGCGACCGCGTCGTCGTCCAGGTAGGCGACGATGTCGCCGGTGGCGACCTCGGCCCCGGTGTTCTTGCCACCGGACAGGCCGCGCTCGTGGCGGTTCTCCACCACGAGCGCGTCCGGATACTCCCGCTTGAGCCTCAGGTGGAGATCCGGGTTGTGATCCACCACGAGGATCAGCTCGTCCGGCCGGCGCCGCTGGTTACGCACGGATTCGACGGCCGCCCGGATGTCCTCCCATCGCTCCTCGGTGTAGACGCAGATGACGACCGAAATGCTCATGCCGCGCCTTGGTCGGCGGTCGGCGTCGCCGTGGCCGGCTTCGGCCGTGGCGTCGGCACCGGACGCCGGTACTCCCGCAGGATGGTCTTGAGCACGCGCCAGCCGTCCCGGATCGCCCGCAGGTTGCTCTCCCCGTGGATTCGGGACCGCTCCCGGCTCGGAACCTCCTGCACCTTGAGCCCGGCCTTCGCGGCCCGGATGTTCATCACGGTCTCCACCTCGAACCCGTCGCAGTCGATGTTGAGCACGTCGAGGTGGCGGGCCCAGAAGGCGTTGTAGCCGTAGCACAGGTCGGTGTACTGCGTGCCGTACAGCCGGTTCACCAGGCCGCGCAGGATCGTGTTGCCGAGGCGGCGGGTGAAGGTGAGGTCCTCGCTGCCACCGCCCGCGGCGTACCGCGAACCCTTGACGAAGTCGGCGCCGCTGACGAGGGCGCCGACGAACTGGATGATCTCGCGGCCGTCGGTGGAGCCGTCCGCGTCGATCATCACGATGATGTCGCCGGTGCACGCCGCGAAGCCGGCGGCGAGGGCGTTCCCCTTCCCCTTGCCGGGTTGCTGCACGATCCGGATGCCCGGGCGCAGGCGGCGGGCCACGGCGACGGTATCGTCGGTCGAGTGGCCGTCGACCAGGATGACCTCGTGGACCCAGTGCGGGATCGTCGCGAAGACGTGCGGCAGGTTCTCCGCCTCGTTCATCGCCGGAATGACGACGCTGACAGTGGGTGTAATCGCCAATTCCGGGGTAAGAGGCGTGTACCGGTCAAGGCTCGGCATCTGCCTCAAGTTGGTGACCTGAGGCTTGGTGGTGGCTTTCGTGATCTCGGGACTCATGTAGGTGGGTCCTTCCGGGCGGTCGTCATCAGCGGGAGACTGCCAACGGACCGGCGCGACTGGACGGAGAGGCTCCATCCCGGTCAGAGACAGCAAGGGTGCTTTGCGGTTATGGCGACGGGAGCGTGAGGGCCGAAGCCTATCGCGCCCCCGAGGGTTCCTCGTAGGGTGACTCCGAATGGAGCAACGAGGTACGAACCCGGCCGAACCGCTTGAGTAGTCGGTCGGCCAGGCGGTAGAGCGATGGTCGCTCCACCACGATGTTGCGGGCCTTGTTCACCGGGGCCCGCCCCATCCAATGCACCGCGGCCGCCGCCGACGGCCGGGACACCCGGCCCTCGGAGACGAGCACGGCGCCGTTCTTGAGCCAGCTCTTGTACTCCCGGCCACCCTTGCCCATGTCCACGTACAGCAGGCCGTTCGCGGCCGCGTGCTCGGCCATGTGCAGGTGGTGGGTGATGCCGGGCGAGTAGCGGGCGTACTCGACGTCGTAGGCGGGGAACCAGCCGACCATGGTGGTCGCGGTCCGCAGGCCGAAGTGGCCCGCCACGGGCTTGTCACCGGCGTAGAACATCGTGAGCACGCCGCCGAAGTCGGGGGTGTCGATGGCGTGCAGCTCGTCGATGAGCCGGACGATCCACGGCTGGGCGAACCGGTCCACCCGCCCGGTGCGGCGGTACTGGTCCGACTTCCAGCCCATCAGGATCCGCATCGTCCTGGTGTCGCGGCTCGCCCACTCGAAGCGGATCTCGCCCTGTTCCCGGCCGAGCTTCCGCTCCTTGTAGCGGATGGTCTTGTAGTTCTTCGGCGAGTTGGCCTTCACCTGGTCGAGGTAGGCCTGGAACCCCGCCGTGAAGTCCATGATCGGCGCTTCGCGGATGGCCGACTCGTACGCCTTCCACGTCGGCTGGCCGGCGACCATGTGGTCGAAGTCGAACACGGTCAGCCCGCAGGAGCGCAGCAGGGCCCGCGCGTCCAGCCGCAGGTCAGGCTCGGAGATCAGGCCGTGGCAGGTGGTCAGCCAGGTGCCCAGCGGCTTGCCGATGCCGAAGGCGTGCCGCTCGAAGGGGAGGAAGCCCACGATCCGGTTGGCGTCCTCGATGACGGCGAGCCGTACGTAGTCCCGCAGCCGGTCCATGGCGAGCGCGAACTCCACGGACAGGAACGGGTTGTCCAGTGCCGGCGACGCCTTCTGTAGCTCGCGCCATCGTGCGAGCTCGGACTCCCCGAGCTCGCCCGGTCGTGTGATCGTGATCTTCACCTCGACCCGGCCCCCTGTTCGGTATGCACGCTGTCGCCGTTGCCTCGGTAAAGCGAGCGAAGCACGTACATGAATCCTGCCAACACCGCCACGGTCGCGACCCCGGCTCGGGGTGACCATGCGCCGAAGGCGAGCATCGCTTGAGCAAGTAGGACGTTCACCCCCAGACTTGCCGCAACGCCCACGGTTAGCACGGCGAGCGGGTCACGATCACGCAACAGTCCGACGACTGCGGCGGCCGGAACCACCAAGAGGTACACGGTCGTCAAAACCGGGCGCAGGGGCGTGTCGATATCCGCCAGCGCGATCACGGCCCCCGAGACGCACGCCGCGGCGAGCGTCCACTTGATCACGTTACGGTACTTGATCATCTCTCCTGGCTCCGGCCGACAAAGCCCACTTTAGGCGGGGTTGATCGCTTCATTCATAGCACCAACCCCCTCAACTGCGCGTCAATGGCGACGCTTTGCGCCGCTCGTCGGTTTACCGGAGCGCCGAGAGAACATGAGTGTGGTGTAGCCCACTTCCGCCGGTGCGCCCCGTGCACATCTCTCGAAACGGTCCGGTCGAACCACTCGGAGATGTAACCGCAAGTGCCGCGTCTCCGGGCAAGAGACTACGGCTCAGGACGTGCCTTGTCACGGAGCGTGTTACTGTGTTGACTCAGGCGCTATCAGGTATTGCATACCGACTCGTGATCTTGTGAGATTCGAACTGATCTGGGGTCGTCTGGGCGTTTCTCGGGAGCCACGGCGGGGGAGTGCCGCGGCCGGACGGCGCGTCGGGGCGGGGCGCCCGCGCGGGCCGGAGCGCCGGTGCGGGAGGGCCTCCGGGCGGCCGCGCGCATTGGCGGTGCGGGGCCGGGGGATGCCGGGCGGTGGCGGCGGGGTGATGCGTTCTGCGCGTGTCGCGGTCGTACGCCGCTGATTCAACGTGATTTACAGCGATTGTCCAAATTGCTGGGTACTAGTGAGATCGCCCCATTGTTGAGTGATTATTTCGTACTAGTTCTTATTTGTTGTTACTAGTTCTCAATTGTCGGGGGCCCAATCGGCGTCGTTCGCGTCCGCGGCGTCCGGGGTGTTCGCCGGCGCGTCGCCGGACGACGGATCCGGCGACGGCGGGTCATCCGGGGAAGGGCTCCCGTCCGGTCCGGCGGACGGTGCGGGGGACTCCGCCGGCGGGGACGGTTCCCCGGGCCACGCGATCGCGCAGGTGCGCGTCCCGGCGGCCGACTCGAACCGGATCACGCCGCGGCCGGGGCCGGTCCCGGCGGCGCCCACGGCGAGGACGGCGCTCGCCCCCGCCTTGAGCCGCCCGCGCGCCGGGCTGAGCACGAGGTCGCCGGAGACGGTGGCCCGCCAGCTGAGCGGGGCGCCGTGCGCCGCGATGCGGATCAACCCGGTGCGGTCGCGGCCGAGCGTCGCCGGGCAGCTCACGCGGAGCGCGGGCGTGACCGGGCGCGGCGGCGCCGGCCGGGAGGGGGTCCGGGCCGCGGGGCGGTGCGCCGGGGGCGTGGCCGGGCCGGACCGGGGGATCGCCGAGGCGCGGGCCCGCGGGGTGTGCGCCGGGGCGTCGTGGATGAGCGGTTCCTCCGGCTCGCGATACGTGGACGAGTCCTCGGGCTCCTCCCCGGCCCCGGCGCCGGGCTCGGCGGGGCTCGGGTCGCCGGGGGGCGCGTCGCCGCCGTCGTCCGGGGCGAAACCGCCGGGGTCCGTGCCGTACGGGCCGGTGCCGCCGGGGACCGGGCCGGGGGTGGGCCGCACCAGCGGCTGCGTGCCCCGGCCGGTGCGGGAGACGTCG
>QGUZ01000378.1 GCA_003242605.1 Actinomycetota bacterium | reverse complement strand
GACCTCGGCGCCTACCTGATGATCGGCGAGGAGATCGGCGGCGGCTTCCGCATCCACGCCCGCGGCCAGGACGTCAGCACCATGTGCATCCTCGGCACCTTCAGCCCGTACTGCGTGGTGCACGAGACGTCCGTGGTGAAGATCGACGACGACATCCCGCTCGACAAGGCGGCGCTGGTCGGCTGCGGCGTCACCACCGGCTGGGGCTCGGCCGTCTATCTGGGCGAGACCCGCCCCGGCGACACCGTGGTCGTGGTCGGCATCGGCGGCATCGGCGCGGCCGCGCTGCAGGGTGCGCGGCACGCCGGGGCGAGGTACATCATGGCGGTCGACCCGGTGCCGTGGAAGCGGGAGATGGCCCTCAAGCTCGGCGCCACCCACGTCGCCGAGAGCATGGAGGCCGCCCTCGAGCCGCTCACCGAGCTCACCCGCGGCCAGCTCGCCGACGTCGCCATCCTCACCGTCGGCGTGGCCCGCGGCTCGCAGATCGGCCCGCTCATGGCGCTGGTCGGCAAGAACGGCAAGGCCGTGGTGACCGCGGTCGCCCCGCACTACGACAACGAGGTCAGCCTCAAGCTGCACGATCTGACCTTCTTCCAGAAGCAGATCCGCGGCGGCCTGTTCGGCGGCGCGAACCCGCGGGCGGACATCCCCAAGCTGCTCGAGCTGTACCGCAAGGGCGACATCCTGCTCGACGAGATGATCACCCGCACCTACACGCTCGAGGAGATCAACCAGGGCTACGCGGACATGAGGGAGGGCAGGAACATCCGCGGCCTGATCCGCTACGACGACTGACGGCCGCGCCCCGTCCCCCGGACGCGCCGGTGACCGCGCGCCGCGGCCGGCCGCCGGGCCCACGGGACTTTCCGCGCGTTCCGGGAGAACCACCACGACCGGGCACCGGACCTGGCACAGTAGGCCTGGAGGGGAGACCCAGCCAGGGCACGGCGACGGGTCCGGTGCCCCGGCGTGTCTGGGGGGAGGAACGGTTGCACGACGGCACGTCGAAGGACACGGCACGGGGCGGGGAGGCGGGCGAGCCCGGACGGGTCAGGCGGCATCCGGGCACGCCGTTCACGGTCGAGCCGTGGTGCGTGCGGGAGACCGAGCTCGACCTCAACACCCTCGCCCAGAGCGAGTCGGTGTTCGCGCTCTCCAACGGGCACATCGGCCTGCGCGGCAACCTCGACGAGGGGGATCCGCACGGCCTGCCCGGCACCTACCTCAACTCGGTGTACGAGATCCGGCCCCTGCCGTACGCCGAGGCGGGCTACGGCTACCCCGAGTCCGGGCAGACCATCATCAACGTCACCAACGGCAAGCTGATCCGCCTGCTCGTCGACGACGAGCCGCTCGACGTGCGGTACGGCACGCTCCACTCCCACGAGCGCGTCCTCGACATGCGCGCCGGCACCCTGTCCCGGGAGATGACCTGGACCTCCCCGGCCGACGACACCGTGCGGGTGCGCTCCACCCGGCTGGTGTCGCTCACCCAGCGCGCCGTGGCGGCGATCTGCTACGAGGTCGAGCCGGTCGGCAAGCGGCTGCGGCTCGTCGTCCAGTCCGAGCTGGTCGCCAACGAGTCGCTGCCCCAGCCGGGCAAGGACCCGCGCGTCGCCGCCGCCCTGGAGTCGCCGCTGGTCTGCGAGGAGCACGTGGCCCGCCGGGCCGGCGTGGTCATGGTGCACCACACCCGGGTGAGCGGCCTGCGCGTCGCCTCCGGCATGGACCACGTGATCGAGAGCCCCACCCCGGCCGCGGTCGAGGTGGAGAGCAGCGACGACGTGGGCCGGGTCACCATCGCCTGCGTGCTGCGGCCGGGGGAGCGGCTGCGGCTGGTGAAGTTCATCGCCTACGGCTGGTCGAGCCAGCGGTCCCGGCCCGCCCTGCACGACCAGGTGGTGGCCGCCCTCGCCGGGGCGAAGCGCACCGGCTGGGAGGGCCTGCTCGCCGAGCAGCGGGAGTTCCTCGACGAGTTCTGGGCCGGCGCCGACGTGGAGATCGACGGCGACGACGAGGTGCAGCAGGCGGTGCGGTTCGGCCTGTTCCACATCCTGCAGGCCGGGGCCCGCGCCGAGCGCCGCCCGATCGCCGCCAAGGGGCTGACCGGCACCGGCTACGACGGGCACACCTTCTGGGACACCGAGACGTTCGTGCTGCCCGTGCTCACCTACACCCGGCCGTCGGCCGCGGCCGACGTGCTGCGCTGGCGGCAGATGACGCTGCCGCTCGCCACCGAGCGCGCCCGCCAGCTCGGCCTGCCGGGGGCGGCGTTCCCGTGGCGCACCATCCGCGGCCAGGAGTGCTCCGGCTACTGGCCGGCCGGGACCGCGGCGTTCCACATCGGCGCGGACATCGCCGACGCGGTGCTCCGCTACGTGGACGCCACCGAGGACGTGCGGTTCGAGCGGGAGACCGGGCTGGAGCTGCTGGTGCAGACCGCTCGGCTGTGGCGCGGCCTCGGCCACTACGACGCCCAGGGGCGGTTCCGCATCGACGGGGTCACCGGGCCGGACGAGTACAGCGCGCTCGCGGACAACAACGTCTACACCAACCTCATGGCGCAGCGGAACCTGCGCGGGGCCGCGGACGCGGCCGAGCGGCACCCCGACGTCGCGGCCGACCTCGACGTCACCCCGACCGAGATCGACTCGTGGCGGCAGGCCGCCGACTCGATGTACATCCCCTACGACGAGCTGCGGCAGGTGCACCCGCAGAGCGAGGGGTTCACCGACCACGCGGTGTGGGACTTCGAGCAGACCAAGCCCGACCAGTACCCGCTGCTGCTCAACTTCCCCTACTTCGACCTGTACCGCAAGCAGGTGGTGAAGCAGGCCGACCTCGTGCTCGCCATGCACATGTGCGGGGAGGCGTTCACCTTCGAGCAGAAGGTGCGGAACTTCGCCTACTACGAGCCGCTCACCGTGCGCGACTCCTCGCTGTCCGCGGGCACCCAGGCGGTGATCGCGGCCGAGTGCGGGCACCTCGAGCTCGCCCACGACTACCTGGGCGAGGCCGCGCTCACCGACCTGCACGACCTGCACCGCAACACCCGGGACGGGCTGCACATGGCCTCGCTGGCCGGGGGCTGGATCGCCGCGGTGCAGGGCTTCGGCGGCATGCGGGCCCGGCGGGGGCGGCTCGACTTCGCGCCGCGGCTGCCGTCGTCGCTCACCCGGCTCACCTTCCGGGTGCGGTACCGCGGGCGGCTCATCCGGGTGACGGTGACCCCGCATGAGGCCGCCTACGAGCTGGTCGAGGGCGAGCCGTACGAGATCGGGCACCACGGCGAGCGGTTCATCCTCGGCGCACGCGAGGTGCGCCGGCCGATCCCGCCCGCGCCCTCCTACCCGCGGCCGGCCCAGCCGCCGGGCCGCGAGCCGAAGCGGCGCGGGGCGGTGCAGGAGGCCGGGTCCTGAGCCGTCCCGGGGCCCGCGGCGGTGGCGTGACCGGGATGCCGCCGGGTAGCGGACCGGGCATGAGGGACGTATCCGGACGGACGCTCGCCGACCTCGACCCCTTCGCGATCTTCGACGCCGAGGCGGCCCGGCTCGACGCGTTCTTCTCCGGCCTCGACGCCGACGGCTGGGGCCGGCCCTCCCGGTGCCGGGGCTGGTCGGTGCGGGACGTCCTCGCCCACCTGGCCGGGGAGGAGCTGTACAACCACGCCTGTCTCGACGACGCGCTGGAGGAGCTGTTCGCCCGGCTGGAGCGGGAGGGCGTCACCGGCGGGTACGACGCGTTCAACGAGTGGTGCGTCCGGCGGCGGCGCGGCCTGCCCGTCGAGCAGGTGCTCGCCGAGTGGCGGGAGAAGAACGCCGAGACCCGGCGGCGCATGCGCGAGCTCGGCCGGGACGCCCTGCTGCCGACCTCGGTCGGGCCGTACCCGGTGGGGCTGCAGACCTTCCACTACGCCTCGGAGTACGCCACGCACGCCGACGACGTGGGGGCGCCGGTCGCCGAGGAGGAGCGCGAGGGACGGCTGCGGTGGCGGACCCGGGTCGGGAGGTTCGCGCTGGCCGAGCGGGGCGCCGCGGTCCGCGTGGAGGAGACCGACGGGGCGCTGCTCGTGCGCGGCGCCGGTCACGAGATGCTGCTCAGCCCGCACACGTTCGTGGAGGCGACGGTAGGCCGCCTGCCCGGCGGCAAGATCCCTGCCGAGCTCGCCGCCGTGCTGCGCGTGCTCGCCTGACCCCGGGCGGGCGGCCCGGCTAGGCCGCGGGACGCTCGGCGTCGCCCCCCGAGCCGCCGGCGGGCCGCTCCGGCCGGTCCTTCTTCGCCGCGGGCGCCGTGGCGGACGCGGTCCCGGACGCCGGCGGGGCGGCGGGCCCGGACGCCCGCCTGGGCTGCCGCTTGGGCAGGGGCGGGGCGCCGATCGGCCGGTCCGCGGCGGTCCCGGGGCCGGTACGGCCGGGCGCCGCCGGGGCGGACGGCCGG
>QGUZ01000377.1 GCA_003242605.1 Actinomycetota bacterium | reverse complement strand
CGGTTGTCCGTGTCGCCTTCCGCGCGTTTGCGGTTCCTCGCCCTCCGGTGCCTCCCGGACCCGGAGCGGCGGGGACGTGGCCGCGACCTCGCCGGTGCGGGCGCGGAGGACGGCGGGGACGGCGGGTAATGGGGGCCGCTGATCCGCAGGGTCACCGTCGGGGTGCTCTCGGTGGGCGAGGTGTCCGCCACGTCCGGGCCGGTGTCCGCGGGGGGCGGTTCCGGGTCGCCGGGGTCGAGGTCGCCGGGGACGGGGGCGGCGAGCGGCATCGCCGGCGCGGGGCGCGGCGGCGCGGGCGGCGGCAGGAGGGCCGGGGACTCGGGGCGGGCGGCGAGCTCGTGCGGAGTGCCGGCGACGGCGGGCCGGAGCGGCAGTGAGGCCAGGGCGGCGAACCCGGCCGCGGCCATGCAGCCGCCGAACACGACGAGGTGGCCGGAGAGGCCCGCGCCCGCCGGCGGCGGGAGCACGGCCGCGCCGGTCACCGCGACGCCCACGGCGCCGCCGAGCAGCCCGGCGGCGGTCACGCCCGCGAGCGCGGCGGTGGGCTCGGCGGCCGGGGCGAGCCGTACCGCGGCGATCGCGACGCCGGTGGACATCGCGCCCAATCCGGCGCCCAGCAGCAGGGTCGCGGGCAGCCACGCGGTCAGCGCGCGCGGCTCCGGCTGGAGCGCCGCGGTGGCCACCCAGCCGCACGCGGCGGCGGCGCCGAGCGCGCCCGGGTAGATCACCCCGCGCGGGCCGAACCCGGCCGCGGGGCGGCCCGCCGCGAGCGCGGCGACGAGCGCCCCGCCGGACAGCGGGGCCACGGCGAGGGCGGCCGTGGCCGGGCCCTCGCCCCACACGCGGCCGGCGAGCAGCGGGGCGGCGACCAGCGGGGCCGCGGCGGCCGGGCCGAGCAGCGCCGCGACCACCACGGCCGCGCGGAACGCGGGCGGGTGCCGCCCCGGCCCGCGGGCGAGCCGGGCCAGAACGACGAGCAGCATGACCAGCCCGGCCCCGCACAGCGCGAGGGTGACGGCGGTCCAGCCGCGCCGCGGCACGTCCGCGACCACGCCCGTGGCCGCCGCGCCGCACGCCAGCGCCGCCATGCCCGCGACGAGATCGAGCCGCCGGCGCCGCCGCGCGGACCGCCCGGCCGGGGCGCCCCCGCCGTACCGTGGCCGGGTTCCGGCAGGCCGCGAGCGCGAGGCACGCCAGCACCAGGCCGAGTGCCGCGCTCGGCGGGAACGGCCCAGTGGCCCCGGTGAGGCGGCCCCCGGCCGCGTGCGCGGCGGCCGCGCCGAGCCACGCCGCCACCGGCCAGGCCCACGCGACCCGGCCGCGGGCCGCGGCGGCGAGCAGCCCGAGCGCCGCGGCCGCGGCGACCCCCGCGCCCACCCCCTGCACGGCCCGGGCGAGCAGCAGCACCGGCAGGGACGGCGCGGCAGCGGCGGCCCCCGCGGCCGCGGCGAACAGGCCGAGCCCGAGCGCGAGCGTGCCCCGGCCGCCCCGCATCCCGGCCGACCCGGCGAGGGAGGCGAGCACGGCCGCGAACGGCACGGCGTACGCGGTGACGATCCAGAGCGGGTTCGCCCCGGGCACGTGCGGTACGGCGAAGGCCGGGGGAGGGGCGGGCACCAGCAGCGTGGCCGCGACCGCGTCCGCCGTGGTGACGCCGATCGCCCCGGCGCACACCGCCGCCCGCGCCCACGCCCCGCGCTCCCGGACGGCCGATCCGGCCCCCGGCGGGGCGCCGCCGCCGAGGGGGACCGTCACGGCCGTTCGCGCCGGGCCCGCCCGGCGCCGCGACCGGCGGAACCGCGCAGGGCCGCATGGCCGATTCCGCGGTCGCCGTCGTGGCCGCCCGCGGCGTGGCCAGCGAGCGGCGGCGGGGCCGGGAGCGCGTCGAGCTCGGGGCCGAGGTGCGGGCGGAGCGCCTCCTGCACGGCGACCTGGCGGGCGGTCTCGCTCGACATGTGGGCGAAGCGGCGGCACTTCCAGAACACCTCGACGGCGGTGCGGGCGGCGGCGAGGTGCTGGTCGCACAGGTGGCGGACCTCGGCCTCCAGGCGGCGGATGTGGTCGAGCTGGGCCGCGATCGCGGGATCGTGCGCGCGCCGGTCCAGCTCGCCGACGTCGTCCAGGCGGGCGGGCCAGCGCAGCTCCCGGGCCACCTCGTTGCGCGCCGCCTCCAGCACGTCGTCGAGCGTGGTGGGATGGCCGGCCTCCAGGTGGCGTTCGGCGCAGGCGATCGCGACGTGCACGGTGTGCTGGCGCTCGTGCCGGAGCATGCCGCAGGCGAGCAGCAGGGTGCGCAGCCGGTAGGCGAGGTTCTCCCGGCTCCACCCCATCACGGTCAGCGTGTGCCCGCGGCCCTCGATGACCTTCCAGCCGAGCAGGGTCAGCTCGCGCCGCGCCTGCTGCTGGGCGAGCCGCTGGTCCATGTGCAGCCGTGGGTGGCCGTCGACCATGTCGAGGCGGACCGCGCCCCCGTCGCCGGCCAGCCGTTCACAGATGCGCTGGATCACTTGGACTCTGCTGTCGGTCATCGCGCTCGTCCCTTCCTGTCCAGGGATCGGCCCGGTGATCCCTTGACGGAGCGATTGACCAGCCGCTGAGCGACAAGTCAATTCCGATCGCAGCGTAGGCACGGCACGGCGGCGTCGTCACGATCGAATGTATGCCCATTTTCCCGGGAAACGGATCTGTGTCTCCGTGGATAGCGGGCGAATGCCGGTGTGTGCCCGGATGTCGTATTCCGCGCGCCGACCACTCTAGAGAACTTCGCTAATCCGGGATGTTTGCCGGAGTGGAATGATGCCGTCCGGGATGCGGCTCCGGCGGGGGCGTGTCCGGGGCGGCGGCGCGGGACGGCCCGGCGTCCTTACAGGTCTGGTCAGATCAGTCAGTGGTGGTGCATAATCCCACTTCACGGGCTGTCGGCGCGCCTGTCGGGAGGGTAGCCGACCCGATTCGCTCGGTGATCGGTCACTGAAATTTACAGATCATCTGACGAATAGTTGAGGAAATTGTTGCGGCCCGCATTTGATTTGTGCTACCTAATCGACGGTGGGACGAGACCTGGCTGTCGAGGCAGCACTGAAAAGGCCCGGGGGGCAGGGCGGCGCCCTCGGCGGCCCCGCTGCCGCGGCCGCCCGCTTCCCCCCCGCCGCGTCGGTGGCGAATTTGCCCTCCGGTTTCGCCGCGCCGAGGATCGCGCCCGATTTCGGAATCGGCCCCGCCGGGGGATACCTGCGGTGGGCGATCGCCGGCCCCGCCGACGCCCCCGCCGGCGACGGCACGGCGGGCGACGCCGTACCCCGCGGCGCCGCGCGGCGGGGCGGCCGGCCGGAGGCGGTGTCCGCCGCGTCCGGCCCCGCGCTCCCGCCCGGGCACGCCGCCGCGTTGCGCGAGATCCTGCTCGGCGAGCGCGCCGAGCCCGGCGGCGCCGCCCCGGCCGATCCGCCCGCCCGGCGGCTGTGGACGATCGAGGCCGTGCGCACCCGGCTCGCCCAGGAGTTCGGCGTGCGCACCACCGCCGACGGCGCACAGGCCGCGATGCGCGCGCTCGGCCTGTGGCCCGACCGGCCGCCGCGCCGCCCGCACCGCATCGGCGACGCCGCCTGGGTGGCCACCGAGCTGCCGCGCCTGCGCGAGCGGGCCGCCGCCGAGGGCGCCCGGCTCTACCTGGTGGAGGACACGCCCGTCGGCGACGGCGCGCTGTGGCTGTTCACCGCCGCCCCCGTGTACGGCCCGCGGCGATTCGCCCTCTACGACCCCGCCCGCGAGGGCGGCGACCACGCCGCCTTCCTGATCGACTTCCTCGGCCTGCTCGCCCCGCCCACCGGCCCGCCGGTGCACGTCGTCCTGGAGCCGCCGCCCGCCCCCGGCGCCCGGGCCGTGACCGCCCTCGCCGCCGCCTCGCAGGGCCGGCTGCGCGTGCACTTCCTGCCCGACACCCTCGCCCGGCTGGAGCGGCTCGCCGCCCTGTGGCGCGCCGCCCTCGAAGCGGCCCGCCACCGCGCCCGGGAGCGCGATGCGGCCGCCCGCGACCACCGCGACGCGAAGGCCGCCGAGGAGCGGCTCCGGCTCGAACGCGACCGGGCGATCCGCGGGTGCCGCGAGGCGGGGGTGCCGGTCACCGAGGTGGTCGAGCACACCGGCCTCGCGCCCAAGACCATCTACGACGCGCTCGACCGGACCGCCGCGCCCGGCCCGGCCGAGGCCGTGCCCGCCGCGGAACGGCGCCGCAGGCTCGCCCGGCTCGACGCGGCGGTCGCCGCCTGGCGGCGCGCCGCCGAGGCCACGCGCGAGCAGGCCCGCGCCCGGGAGGAGGCCGTGGCCGCCTACCGCGCCGCGCGCACGGCCGAGGAACGGCTGCGGCGCCACCGCGACGACGCGATCGCCGCCTGGCGCGCCGCGGGCGCCGGCGCTAGCGCGATCGCCGCCCGCACCGGCGTGTCGGT